>JBCKKZ010000024.1:0-30567 GCA_038904015.1 Burkholderiales bacterium
AGCGCGACCAGCTCGGGCATCTGCGTCATTTTCACGACGCGGGCCGCATACAGCCCGATGCTGCCGCCGACCACCATGGCGCCGATGATCCACGGGATGCCGGCAGCCGTGACACGTGGTCCGAAGACCGTCGCCAGCACGGCGACGCTCATGCCGATCATGCCGTAGAGGTTGCCGCGACGCGAACTCTCCGGGTTGGAGAGGCCGCCCAGGCTGAGGATGAACAGGATGGTGGCGCCGATGTAGGCGACGGTCGCCAGGGTTGCGGTCATGGCTCGCCGCCTATTTCCGGAACATCGCCAGCATGCGCCGGGTGACGGCGAAGCCGCCGAACATGTTGACCGCGGTGAGCGCGATGCCCGCCACCGCGAGCCAGCGGATCCACTCATCGGGCCGGCTGACGCCCGCCGCAGTTGTGCCTACCTCGGGCGGCGCAATCTGCACCAGCGCGCCGATGGCGATGATGCTGCTGATGGCGTTGGTGACGCTCATCAGCGGCGTGTGCAGCGCCGGGGTCACGTTCCAGACCACCATGTAGCCGACGAAGCAGGCGAGCACGAACACGGTGAAGTGGCCGAGGAACTCCGCGGGCGCATAGGCGCCGATGAACCAGAACAGCGCCGCAGCCACGCCGAACAGGATCGCCAGGCTGCTGCCCGACATCGGCGCGCCGCGGCCATGGGAATGGCTTTTTGCCTTTGTTACAGAATCTTTTTGTTGAGAAACAACCTTGGGAGGCGCAGGCGGGAGTTTGGGCGCGGGAGGCGGCCAGGTGATGACGCCGTCCTTCACCACCGTAGTGCCGCGCAGGACCTCGTCCTCCATATTGACGTTGATGACGCCGTCCTTGGTCTTGCACAGCTCCTCGGCCAGCCGGAACAGGTTGGTGGCGTACAGCGTGCTCGCCTGCCTGGCGAGGCGGCTCGGCAGATCGGCGTAGCCGATGATGGTGACGCCGTGCCTGACCACCACCTTGCCGGGTTCCGTCAGTTCGCAATTGCCGCCCTGCTCCGCCGCCATGTCGACGATGACGCTGCCGGGTTTCATGGACTGCACCATCTCGGCACTGATCAGCCGCGGCGCGGGCTTGCCGGGAATCAGCGCGGTGGTGATGATGATGTCCACCTCCTTCGCCTGCTTCGCGAACACTTCGCGCTGCGCCTGCTGGAAGCCTTCGCTCATCACCTTGGCGTAGCCGCCGACGCCCGCGCCCTCTTCCGTGTAATCCACCGGCACGTACTCGCCGCCCAGCGACTTGATCTGGTCCGCCACTTCCGGCCGCGTGTCGTTGGCGCGCACGATCGCGCCCAGGCCCGCGGCAGCGCCGATCGCGGCGAGGCCCGCCACGCCGGCGCCGATGATGAACACCTTCGCCGGCGGCACCTTGCCCGCCGCCGTGATCTGGCCGGTGAAAAAGCGGCCGAAATGGTGCGCTGCCTCGATGACCGCGCGATAGCCGCCGATATTCGCCATGGACGAGAGCGCATCCAGCTTTTGCGCGCGCGAGATCCTCGGCACGCTGTCCATCGCCAGCACGGTGGCCTTGCGGGCCGCCAGCGACTGCATCAAATCCGGGTTCTGCGCCGGCCATATGAAGGAAACAAGCGACCCGCCCTCGCGCAGCAAGCCGACTTCCTCCGCGCTCGGGCCGCGCACCTTGAAGACGATATCCGAGCCCGCCCACAGCGCGGCCGCATCGCCGACCATCTCCGCTCCGGCGGCCCGGTACGCGTCGTCGCTGAAATTCGCCGCCTCGCCCGCGCCGGACTGCACCGCCACCTTGAAGCCGAGCTTGATGAGCTTCTCGACCATCTCGGGAACGCTGGCCACGCGCTTTTCGCCCGCGAAGGTCTCGCGCGGAACGCCTATAACTTGAGACATGGAACTCCCGCAGTAACGGTTTCGCCCGGAATGATACGACAGAGCGACTAGAGGCGACTACGCCGGTGAATCCAGATCAGCGTCTTTTTCTAGCCCATTCGTCGCGCAGTCCGCGCAGAGTCTTGCTGCTGTCCTTTCCCCACAGACCCCTGCCCGAGCCCGCGAGCGCGACGAGTGAGCGCTGCCGCCGACCGCGTGCCACGCGTCGCGGAGTGTCAGGTGTCTTGCTTCCGGCGTCTGCGTAGACCTCGTTCAGTTTCTCCGTCACACCGGCGTCCTTGCGGCGTGCAACGTACTCGGCTACTGCCGCTGTGTACAACTGGCTGCGGTTCATCTTCAGGCGCCGGGCGGCCAGTTCCGCGGAACGGAAGATCGGATCGGGAATCGAAATGGCGGTTTTCATGTATTCAGATTAACCAGAGTTATACCGGGCGGCAACCCGGGGGCGACGCACCGGGCGCCGCACGGCGGGGAGAAATCCGCTGGGTCGGCGGAGAGCCTGCGACCGGCGGGCCGTTGGAGGATGTCAACCATGCGATGCTAGAATCGTTTGAAGCATCGAGGAGATCGCATGAAATCCATGGCGCTCACGCCCGCCCAACAACGACGGCTGGGAAAACTCGCGCGCGACGCGGGCCGCACCCCGAAGCAAATGGTGCGTTTCGTGCTGCGCGACGGCTTCGATTTCTGCGAATGGGAAGTGCGCGCAAGTCTTGCAGCGGAGGCGGACGCGAGCAAACGAGGCTGGATCGCGAACGAGACCGTCATGCGGGACGCCCAGCGGATCATCGATGCCGCCCGAGCCGGAAAATCCCGCAAGGCTGCTTGAATGGTCGCCCGACGCATGGGAGTCGTTTCTCGCTTCTATTGCATTCATATCGGCGGACGATCCGCTTACCGCCGAGCGAGTAAGAGACCGTGCCGGCCAGGCGCTCATCCGGCTTGCGGCGTTTCCCGCGCTCGGGGGTCGGGGCTCGGCATCGGGCTAGAATGACGGCAAGGATCGAACCCGACGAGGACGACATGTCGAGCGCCGCCGGCACCAGACGCAAAACGAAACCCGCCCAGCACCGGACGAGCGCCCTGCATGCGCTGCGCGCCTCCGGGCTGGTCGGCCTATTCGCGGGTTCACCGGATCTCGCCTCCAGCCGCAAGCGCCTCCTGAAAGAAAAGCTGCGTGGCAAGACCGGCGCTGCTCGTTGATTCGGGCGGCCTGGTTGCCATCGCCAATGCGCGCGACCGCCTTCACCGGCCCGTCCTTGCGGTACTGTCGGAGTTCTTCGGCGACCTGATCACGACTTGACCGGCGGTAACGGAGACCTGCCACATCGTGCCGCCGCACCTCGGCGCAGCGCTGGTAGAGAAGCTCTCCGGACCGCGCTGGCGCATACTCGGCATGGAAGGAGCGGCCCCTCGAATCGCGGAACTGCTCAGAAAATACGCGGATCGCCCGATGGATCTCGCCGATGCATCCATGATCTGGGCCTCGGAACAGACCGGCACGCTGCGCATCCTCACGGCCGACCGGAGCGATTTCGAGATCTACCGCACGAAGGCGGGCAGGAGGCTCGACATCCTGCCTTAGACCTTATCGCCTTTTTTCCACCCTCTCATGTAACCGGTTTGGGCTGCGCAATTCAGCGCTCGCGCCCCGCCTCGTGCCAGGCGCGCTGCACCGGCGAGAGCAGGTACTCCAGGATGCTGCGGGTGCCCAGGTGGATTTCCCCCGTCACCTGCATGCCGGAGGCGAGCGGCCCCATCGGGCGGTCGCGGCCCGTCAACGAGTCGGATCGCGTATTGGCCGAGGGCGCCTCGGTTGCGTCCGCGCTTACCCGCCTGACCTCGCCCTCCAGCATGCCGTACTTCTGGAATTGAAACGCGGCGAGTTTCAGCTTCACCGCCTGCCCGGGGCGGATGAAGCCCACGTCCTGGTTCGATACCCAGACCTCGGCCAGCATCGCGTCGCCCTCGGGCACCAGCGTCATCAGGATCGTCCCCGGCGCGGCCACCGTGCCGATGGTGTGCGTGGCGAGGTCCTTGACGACGCCGGCCTCTGGCGCGCGTAGCTCAAGCAGCCCGAAGCGGTGCGCGTGCTTGGCGAGTTCCTGGCGCGCCTTCTCCAGCTGGGCGGAGGCCTCGACGCGCTCGGTCTGGAGCTGGCGCCGGTAGTCGGCCGCGATCTGCGCGAGCCTGCGTTCGGACTGCTCGATCAGTGCGAGGCTCGAGCCGATGACCGACTCCTGCGCGCGCAGGTCCTGCTCGCGCTCGATGCGTTCGCGCTGCTTGTCCGTATGCATGAGGTGCCTGGCGAAGCCGTCCCGGGCGAGCTTCTCGAACGCCCGTTCCTGCTCCAGGTAGTGCGGCAGCACCTGCGCCAGTTTCTCCTTCGTAGCGCGCGCCGCGGCGAGGTCGTGGCGCGCCTTCTCAAGGAGGCTGCGCTCCTGCGCCAAGGCATTCTCGTAGGCCTGCACGTTGGCGCGATATTGCGACTCGACCTGGACAAAATGCCGCGGCCCAATGCGCATCATCGCGCTGATCAACGATCCGCCTGTCGTGCGGCGCATCCTCGATCACCTGGGGCTCTGGCAGCCCGAGGCGACGGAGCGCTCGCCACCGGTGCCCCCCGAGGCCTGGCCTCTGAACAGCGTCCTGCCAATGACGTATCACCCCGTTCCCGACATCGCGTAGCCAAGCGCGCGGCGCGCTCTGCGGGGGTGTTGAATCCGGCACGAGTGCGGCCTCTTGCGGGCTTTCGGGGTCGCCCGCATTGTCGATCGTCCGTATCAGGCGCAAACTATCCTCGAACTCGATGCTGCAAGCTCGCCGTTCGGCTCATGCAAGCTGCGACCGGCGGGTGTGCGGGAAAAGAGCGGGATTGATTTACCTATCCGTTATCCGTTGCTCACAAAAGGAGGGTACGCAATGGCATTGGACAATGAAAACGACACAGATTTTGTGAAGTTCTGGAACTCGGTTCTGGAACCGAAATTTACAAAGTACCGGCACATCCTCCAGGGCGGGTTGTCACGCCATTCCGCAGCAGTGATCCCGAATTTGCCCATCAAAGAAGGAATGTCAGTGCTAGATGTTGGCTGCGGCTGGGGAGATATGTCGCTGCAGGTTGCCAGGATGGTCGGTCCCACTGGGCGCGTCGTTGGTATCGATTGCGTCGGCGCGTTCCTGGAGCAAGCCCGCAAAGACGCTGCTGCGCAGGGTCAGGCGAATGTCGAGTTTCGTCGCGGGGATGCAGAGATCACACTGCCCGCGAACGAATTCGACTATGTTGTCGCTCGGTTCGGAACCATGTTCTTCACGAACCCCGTTGCGGCTTTGCGGCGAATGCGTCTCGCCTTGAAGCCCGGTGGCCGGATGACCCATATCGTCTGGCGCCGGAGGCAGGATAATCCAGCTTGGCAAGCCGCCAAGGACATAACCCTGCGACACCTACCACCTCCCGGCGAGGATGCCGACACTTGCGGCCCGGGTCCGTTCTCCATGGGTGATCAGGAAATGGTTGGTATCATGATGAAGAGCGCCGGATACGAGGACGTCACTTTCACTCGTGTTGACGAAAAGATCCTGGTGGGGACCACGCCCAAAGAATGTATCGACTTTTCTCTGGCCATCGGACCAGCAGGAGAGGTCTTCCGAGAAGCCGGAGAGGACGCCGCCGAGGCAAAGCGCCCCGAGATTGAAGCGGAAATGGGTGAGTTCTTCGAAAGCCTAGAACGGGATGAGAAAGGTATCTGGGCGCCAACATCTTCGTGGGTGATTTCGGCTCGAAATCCTGGTTGATCGCGCGGGGTATTCCGGCTTTCTAAGGACAGGCAAATGCACTCCGAATTCTTCCAGCTTGCCCCCGAGGTCCCCGCAAGGAAACTTCGGAGGCAGATTTCTTGAGCACCTGGGGCTCTGGCAGCCCGAGGCGACCGAGCGCTCGCCACCGGTGCCCCCCGAGGCCTGGCCTCTGAACAGCGTCCTGCCAATGACGTATCACGCAGTCCCTGACATCGCGTAGCCAAGCGCGCGGCGCGCTCTGCGAGGGTGTTGAATCCGGCACGAGTGCGGCCTCTTGCGGGCTTTCGGGGTCGCCCGCATTGTCGATCGTCCGTATCAGGCGCAAACTATCCTCGAACTCGATGCTGCAAGCTCGCCGTTCGGCTCATGCAAGCTGCGACCAGCGGGTGTGCGGGAAAAGAGCGGGATTGATTTACCTATCCGTTCAAGAGCAAGGCCGATGAACTGGTCCACGATTATCGGCGTTACTGCTTTCAAACTCCTGCCATCCGGCAGCAGTTCCTTTTCTACGCGGTGGGCACGAAGGTCTCTGGCATAAGCAAGACGAATATTGCCAAGTTGAAGCTGCCTGTTCCTTCCGTTCCCGAACAAACTGCCATCGCCGACGTGCTATCGGACATGGACGCGGAACTGGCGTCGCTGGAGCAGCGGCTGGCCAAGACCCGCGCCCTAAAGCAAGGCATGATGCAGGAACTGCTCACCGGGAGGACGCGCTTGATATGAAAAATTACTATCGAGTCATGCTAGGCAAGGGAAGCATCCACGCCGAGACGTGCTTCGTCGAGAATTTCATCGGGACCGATTTCGATATAAAACAGGACCTGACCGGCAAATTGCCGGATGACTGGCGACCCTTTAACAAGGCGTTCATCCCCATCTTCCTCGCCGACCACCCTGACAAGACGAAGATCGGCGCCGGCCTCCGGTGCGGGGCTTTGTGGGTGGTGTCGAAAGGCATCCTCAACGAAGACGTAGTGCTTTGCCCCGACGGCACTGGTCGTTATCGTATAGGCGTTGTAACCGGCGATTATTACTATGTGCCCGGAGAAATCTTGCCGCACCGCCGCCCGGTACGCTGGTTGAGTCAGATCATCGACCGGGCCGACATGAGCGAAGGGCTGAGAAACTCATCCGGGTCGATTGGAACGGTGAGTAACCTCAGCAGGGCCGGATTTAACGAGGAAATTGAGAAGTTGATCGGCGGTGTTCCTGCGTCGATGCTCATCTCCACCGACCAAACAGTGGAGGATGCATCGGCCTTTGCCCTGGAAATTCACTTGGAGGATTTTCTGGTGGAGAACTGGGCGCAGACTGAACTGGGCAGGGAATACGACATCTACAAGGAGGACGGCGAGCCATTTGGTAAGCAATATCCCACTGATACCGGACCGTTGGACATTCTCGCCGTCAGCAAGGACAAGAAGCGGTTGCTGGTGGTTGAGTTGAAGAAAGGACGGGCCAGCGATGCCGTGGTGGGGCAGACACTGCGTTACATGAGTTACGTGCAGGATGAATTGGCCGAAGTCGGACAGACCGTCCACGGGGTGATCATTGCTCACGAAGACGATCAGCGAATCCGTCGCGCCCTTTCCATGACACCAAACATTGCCTTCTATCGCTATCAGGTCAGTTTCAAACTGGTAAAGGGATGATGGGGCAAGTTTCAGCGTTAGTTGAACACTTTTTTGACATCGACGTGGCATCGTCTCAGCGTTGTCCGAATGGACACCTTGGTCCTGGAACCGAACATCAAAGACTGCTTTGTAGAGGGAAATCGTGCCAAGCCACGCTCGGATAAGTAGTGGAATGCCGTCATTGATTTTGCCAAAGTGTTCAACTAACGCTGAAACTCAAGTGTTCAATTAACGCTGAAACTCCGCCCATGATGCGTCAACCGGTCACAGTGGAGGAGGCACTTTCCTATCCTTCTTCGTTTAGCATGACCTTGCCCCTGTTTTCCGTATCCCATAGCCGAGTCCGTCATGCGGCGCGCTTTTCCTGAGCTGCGTGCCAGTGCTGCTCGAACATCATCGGGCTGACGTAGTCCAGCGTCGAATGCAGCCTGCGATGATTGTAGAAGCTCATCCAGTCGATCACCTCGTCCATCGCCGCGCGTCGGGTCGCAAACCGTACGCCGTGCAGGCGTCAGGGGGATGGTGCTATCCGACCAGATCAAGAGCCTGGATTGGAAAGCGAGAAGGGCGAAGAGAAAAGGCAAGGCTTCCGCCGAAGTCATTCGACAGACCCTGGAGATGGCCAGAGCGCTGCTCGCCTGAGCAGACCCTGCCGGCCTGACGGGTCGAATCAAATTCACGCACGGTTCCGCACCCGCGCCATCCAGCCGAAGCGCCGCTCGCCCAGTTCGAACGCGCCCTGCACGATGAGCGCGAGCGCCGCGGCGGGGACCGCACCGGCGAGCAGCGTGGCGTTGTCGTTCAGCGCGAGGCCGGAGACGATGCGCTCGCCGTAGCCGCCGGCGCCGACGAAGGCGGCGATGGTGGCGGTGCCGACGTTGATGACCGCGGAGGTCTTGATGCCGGCGAGGATCGAGGGCATGGCGAGCGGGATCTCGATGCGCCGGAGCCGGTCCTGCTTGGATAGGCCGAGGGCGAGCGCTGCCTGGCGCATGCCCTTGCTGACCGCGTCCAGCCCGGCGTGGGTATTGCGGACGATCGGCAGCAGCGCATACAGGAACAGCGCGATCAACGCAGGAACGGTGCCGATCATTCCCAGAAGTGCGATCAGGAAGGCGAACAGCGCGAGCGCGGGGATAGTCTGGATGACGCCGACGATACCGAGAATTATTTGGGTTATGGATTTTACTTTTTGAGAAAGAACTCCCAATGGAACGCCAACGGCAATGCTCGCCGCAAGCGATGCGAACACCAACACCAGATGCTCCTGTGTCAGGCGCCAGAAATCCGGGCCGAAGAGAACGTTGAGGAATTGCCGTTCCGTCTTCTTTTGATTCGAAAGGTCGGAACCGAGAAGAGCGGCGGCTTCGGCAAAACTCTTGCCCTGTAATTCCGCCGCTGCATTCAACTGGATCATGGTCTGCTCGGAGATACGCCCTTCGAGCTTCTGCAATTTCTGCCAGGCTTCCGGAAAACGCTTCGGCGCGTCCAACCGGTAGAGCAGCACCGCGTCGTAGCGCGGGAAGAACTTGCGGTCGTCTTCGAGCACGCGCAACTGGTAGCGCTCGATTTTCGCGTCCGTGGTGTAGATGTCCATGACTTCTATTTTTCCGGCCGCGATCGCCTCGTAGGCGAGACCGTGATCGAGGCCCGAAGGCGTCGCGTGCGGCAGCGCGTAAGCCGCCTTGAGTCCCGGCCAGCCGTCGGTGCGGCCGATGAATTCCTGCGACAGGCCGAATTTGAGCCCCGGATGCTTCGCCAGGTCTGCGAGCGTGCGAATGCCGAGCGCCTGCGCCCGATCCTCGCGCATCGCGAGCGCGTAGCTGTTATTGAAGCCGAGCGGCACGGCGACGCCGAAACCCATCGGCGCGAGCGCCCGGTTGAGCGCCTCCATGTTGGGATTGCCTTCGAGCTTGAGGATTTCCTTGGCGATGGTGCCGGTGTACTCGGGATACAGATCGATCGAGCCGGACTTCAGCGCCGCGTACAGGATGCCGGTGTTGCCGAGCCCGGGCCGATGCGCGGCATCGCCTGCAGCCCGGATCAGGATCTCGCCCAGAATGTACGACTCGGTGAAGCGCTTCGAGCCGATGCGAAGCGGTTCCGCATTTGTTGTGTTTATTATGAGAAATAAACCCAAAACCAGGAAAAACCACTTCATGCGGCTCGCTCGAGCTTTTTCGCTCCCGCATCGAGGAACTGCAGCGCGGCGAGGTTGGCGTAGAGGCCGCCCTGCCGCATCAGGTCGGCGTGCGTGCCTTGCGCGACGATGGCGCCCCGATCCATGACCACGATGCGGTCGGCGTGTTGCACGGTGGCGAGGCGGTGCGCGATTACGAGCGTGGTGCGGCCGCGCTCGAGCGCCTCCAGCGCCTGCTGCACCATGCGCTCGCTCGCCGCATCGAGCGAGCTGGTGGCTTCATCGAGCAGCAGGATCGGCCGGTCGGCGAGCAGGGCGCGCGCGATCGACAGGCGCTGGCGCTGGCCGCCCGAGAGGGTCACGCCGCGCTCGCCGAGCGCCGTGTCCAGGCCCTGCGGCAGGCGGTGGATGAACTCCAGGGCGAAAGCCTGCTCGCAGGCGCGCTCGGCCTCCGCGCGGCTCGCCTGCGGGCGGCCGTAGCGCACGTTGTCGAGCACGCTGGCGGCGAAGATCACCGGGTCCTGCGGCACCACCGCGATCAGGCGGCGCAACTGTGCCGGATCGAATTCGCACAGGTCCGTGCCGCCGATGCGCACCGCACCCGTCTGCGGGTCGTAGAAGCGCAGCAGCAGCGAGAGCACCGTGGTCTTGCCCGCGCCCGAAGGCCCGACCAACGCCACGCGCTCGCCCTGCGATACGTCGAGCGAGAAGCGCTCGAGCGCGGGGGTGCCGGGGCGCGCCGGATAGGCGAAGGTGACCGCATCGAAGGCGATCCCGGTGTGCGGCGGCCGCGGCGCCGGCAGCGACGGGGAAGCGATGCCGGGACGCGCGTCGAGGATATCCATCAGGCGCTCGGTGGCGCCGACGGCGTTCTGCAACTCGCCCCAGACCTCCGATACCGTGCCTGCGCCCGTCGCCACGACGAACGCATAGAACACGAACGCCGACAGTTCGCCCGCGGACAGGCGGCCGGCGAACACATCGTGGCCGCCGACCCAGAGAATCACGCCCACCGCGCAGAACGCGATCAGCATGACGGAGGCGATCAGGAACGCCTTCTGCCCGATGCGCGTCACGCCGGTGGCATAAGCAGCCTCGGCGTGGCGGCCGAAAGCATCGCGGTCGGCCTCCTCGTGCGCGTAAGCCTGCACGGTGCGGATCTCGTGCACCGCCTCGTCGACGTAGGCGGAAACGTCGGCAACCCGGTCCTGGTTATCGCGCGAGAGCCTGCGCACGCGGCGGCCGAGCAGCAGGATCGGAACCAGGGTCGCCGGGATGCCGAGCAGCACGCACGCGGCGAGTTTCCAGCTCACCACGAACATCATCGCCGCGGCGCCCGCCATCATCAGCAGGCTGCGCACGAACATCGACAGGCCGTAGCCGATCACCTGCTGCAGCAGGGCGGTGTCGTTGGTCAGGCGGGAAATCACTTCCCCGGTGCGGGTAGCCTCGAAGTAACCCGGCTCGAGCGCGAGGATGTGGTTAAAAACGGCGCGGCGCAGATCGGCGACCACGCGCTCGCCGATCGTCATCATCAGGTAAAAGCGCGCGAAGGTCGCGCCCGAAAGCAGCACCGCGACGCCGATCATTGCGCCCAGCGCCTCGTTGAGCAGCTCCGGATTGGCGCTGCCGAAGCCCTTGTCCACGACATGCTTCAGTCCCTGGCCGAGCGCCAGCACGCAGCCCGCGGCGACCACCAGCGCGAGCAGCGCCGCAGCAATCTTCAGCCGGTAGGGCGCGATGAAACGCGCCAGGCGAAATGCATGCCTCATCGGCGCCGCTCCAGTCAGCCGGCCCGCTCTACTTCGACCAGGCAGTCGTAGAAGGTCGCCGCGCCGCCCATGTCGGCGATGCGCTGCGAGGTCAGGTCGTTGGCGTTCCTGCGGTCGCGCGCGAACTTACGCCACCACACCGAGGGCGCGACCACCACGCCGCGGCGCGGCTTGTCGTTCACGCGCGCGCGCAGCGTGAAGCTGCCGCGGTCGTTGAAGACGCGCGCCATGTCGCCGTCGCGGATGCCGCGCGGCGCGGCGTCGGCCGAATGCAGCTCCAGGCTGGGCTCGCCCTCGGCGTCGCGGAAGCGCTGCAGGTTGGCGAACGAGGAATTGAGGAAATTGCGCACCGGCGGCGACAGGAAGTTCAGGGGATACTTGCGCGCCAGCGCCGGGTTGCTCGAGGGCAGCTCGGCGGGCGGGTTGTAGAAAGGCAGCGGATCCATTCCCTGCCCCTTGAGCGCCTCGCTATAGAACTCGCATTTGCCCGAGGGTGTGTGGAAATTGCCCTTGGCGAACGGCGCGAATTTCTCCGGCAAGGCAAGCCGCTGCCAGCCGTTTTTCTTCAGCGTCTCCCAGTCGATGCCGGCCAGGTTGGCGTGGCCCGAGCCGATCGCCTGGCGCGCGAGCTCGTCGTCGGTGTCGCCGAAACAGTCTTCCGTGTAGCCCATGCGCGCGGCAAGGCGGCGGAAGACCTCGGCATTGGGCAGCGACTCGCCCACCGGCGCGATGGCGGCGTTATTCGCCAGCACGTACAGGTGGCCGTAGGACTTGTGGATGTCGGTGTGTTCGAGCTGCGTGGTGGCCGGCAGCACGATGTCGGCGTAGTCCGCGGTATCGGTGAGGAACGAGTCCATCACCACGCAGAAGAGGTCTGCGCGCGCGAAACCCGCCAGCACCCTGTTCGAATCCGGGCACACCGCCACCGGGTTGTTGTTGTAGACGATGACCGCGCGCACCGGCGGTTCGGCGGCGGTCAGTGCCTCGCCCAGCCTGGAATGGTTGATGACCCGGGGGCGCGGCGAAGGCATCAGATCGGGCCGCTCGAGCTTGGCGTGGTCGAAGTGGTAGTTGTCCGCGGTGGTGAGGAGAATCCCGCCAGCCGGATCGCGCCACGCGCCGGTAAGCGCGGGCAGGCAGGCGATGGTGCGCGCCGCCATGCCGCCGCCGGCGTGGCGCTGCATGCCGTAGTTGAGCCGGATCGCCGCCGGCTTCGTCGTGCCGTATTCGCGCGCGAGCTGCACCACCTCCGCCACCGTGATGCCGCAGGTTTTTGCAGCCCATTCAGGCGAATGGTCTTTAATTCTCTGTTCTAGAAGTTCAAACCCTAACGTATAGCGAGAAACGTAATCATGGTCGATCAACCCCTCTGCAATCAGAACATGCATCATGCCCAATGCAAGCGCGCCGTCGGTGCCCGGCAGCAGCGCAATGTGCTGCTGGCATTTTTCGGCGGTCAGGCTGCGGTACGGGTCGATCGCCACCAACTTCGCGCCGCGCCGCTTGGCCTCCTGCGCGCGCGACCAGAAATGCACGTTGGAGGTGACCGGGTTCGAGCCCCAGATCAGGATCAGCTTGGAATCGACGTAATGCTCCGGATCCATGCCGTAGCTGCCGCCGAGCGTCGCCTTGATGCCGGCCTGGCCTGCGGACGAGCACAGCGTGCGCTCGAGCTGGGATGCCCCCAGCTTGTGGAAGAAGCGCCGGTCCATCGAGCTGTACTGCAGCATGCCCATGGTGCCGGCGTAGCTCAGCGGCAGAATCGACTCGGCGTTCTCGGCGGCAAGCGCCTTCAGGCGCGTGGCGATTTCATCCAGCGCCTCGTCCCAACTGACGCGACGGAACTCGCCCTTGCCCTTGGGCCCGACGCGCTTCAGCGGGTGCAGCAGGCGGTCGGGCGCGTAGGTGCGCTCGGTGTAATAGCTGACCTTGGTGCACAGCGTGCCATCGGTGAATGGATGGGTGGGGTCGCCCCGCACCTTGACCGCCACGCCGTCCTTCACCGTCACCAGCATCGCGCAGGTGTCGGGGCAGTCGTGCGGACAGGCGGCACGGACGATGGTTTCCATGCGCAAATTCTACTCGTCCAGCAGCTCAATCCAATGGCGCACCGGCGTGCGGGTGCCCGCCTGCAGGTGGCTCAGGCAGCCAATGTTGGCGGTGGCGATGGTGCCGGCGCCGCCGGCGGCGAGCGCGGCGAGTTTGCGCTCGCGCAGCATGCCGGAAAGCTCCGGCTGGAGGATCGAGTAGGTCCCGGCAGATCCGCAGCAAAGATGGCTGTCGGCAACCGGCGTGAGTTCGTAGCCCGCCCTCTCGAGCAGCGCTTCTACCTTGCCGCGAAGCTGCTGGCCGTGCTGCAGGGAACAAGGGGACTGGAACGCAATACGGCCGTTGCGTTTTTCTCCCGGGATGAAGTTGCTTTCCAGGACTTCGGAAAGATCCCGCGTCATTGCCGATATCCGCGCTGCCTTGTCGCGGTAGGTAGGATCGTGCTGCAGCAAATGGCCGTACTCTTTCACCGTCGAGCCGCAGCCGCTCGCGGTCATGACGATGGCCTCGACCTCGCCACTCTCCACTCGAGGCCACCAGGCATCGATCAGCGCGCGCATGTCGTCGCGGCCGGCCTCCTGCTCGTTCAGATGGAAGCGCACCGCCCCGCAGCAGCCGGCGCCCGGCGCCTCGAGGAGCGAAATTCCGTTCCGATCCAGCACCCGCGCCGCCGCCGCATTGATCTCCGGTGCGAGCGCAGGCTGCACGCAGCCCGCGAGCACCAGCATGCGGCGCTTGTGGCGGGGTGCGGGCCAGTTGCCCGGAGGTTCTTTTTTTTCCGGAATCTTGTCTTGCAGACCCGCGGGAAGAAACGGCCTGGCGATCCGTCCCAGCCCCAGAAAAAATCCGAACAGGCCGGTGCGCGGCAACGTAAACGAAAGCGCCGCGCGCAGCAAACTTTCCAGCCCGCCTCGCGCCGCCTTCTGCTCCACGATCCCGCGCCCGATATCGGCCAGGCGCCCGTACTGCACGCCCGAGGGACAGGTGGTTTCGCAGGCACGGCAGCTGAGGCAGCGATCGAGATGCAGGCGCGTCTTCGCCGTCGGCGCCGCCCCCTCGAGCACCTGCTTGATGAGGTAGATGCGGCCGCGAGGGCCGTCCAGTTCATCGCCAAGGAGCTGATAGGTCGGGCAGGTCGCATTGCAGAACCCGCAATGCGTGCACTTGCGCAGGATCGCGTCCGCCTCCCTTCCTTCGGGCGTGTCGCGGATGAAGTCGGCGAGCCGGATCTGCACGGCTGGCTATACTTTCCGCATGACGATTCTGCCGAAGGAACGATAGGTCATTGCGCCGCCTGCCGGCCTGCCTTGAGCAGCACTTCGACGATTGTCGACATGCGCGAGTCATGCCCGGGATCGCTGCGGGCGGGCATCGCATACCAGCGTCGCACCAGCGCTTCCGGATCCGCGGATGCCGTCTTCCCGGGCCGGAAGCGCTCCTGCAGCTTCAACAATTGGCGTGCCCGGCGTGCCGCGGCGGCCGCTGCTGGCGACGGCAGGTCGAGCGCGAGTTCGATGTCGAGGAGCAGCGCTTCGCGCTCGACGCGCCCTTTGTCGAGCGTGGCCGCGCTCGCCCGCGCAGCGGCCAGGGCGGAGTCGCGCGCCAGCAGGGCAAACCGGTCGCGCGCCGCATCCAGCCGCTGCACGGCCTGCGCCTTGCGTTCATTCTGCTGGCGGCTGCGCTCGGTCTCGCGCGCGGCGCGCTCTGCCGCGCGCGCAATGCGTTGCGCGTCGCGCCGGGCGAACACCGCGTCGCAGGCGGCGCGAAAGCGCTGCCACAGGGCCTGCTCGTCGTGGCGCGCAATACCCACGCTGCGCGCGCCGTCCTTCCATCGCGACTGCAAGCCCATCACCGCCTTGATGGCGTCGCCAGGTTGCGGCACTTCGCGCAGCGCCTGCGCCTCGCCGATGAGCGCTTCGCGCCTGCTGCTTTCGGCCTCGCGCGCCGCGCCAAGGCGCTCATCCACCGCCTTGATCGGCTTGTCGAACCACTTGCGCAGACGCCGTTCTTCGCGAAATCCAGCAAACGGCAGGGCGCGCCACTGCGCGCCGAATTCGTGCCGCTGCGCGGCGAGCGCGCGAAAATCCGCATGCTGCCAATCGATGCCCGTGGCCCAGGCCTCGCAGCGTTCGCAGACGGTCGCCTTGGAGGCGGCCGCGGCCTTTTCCGCGCTTGCACGCCTGGCGCGAAATTCGAGCACCGGCCGGAATGCCTTGGTCAGGATGGCGTCGAAACGCTCCCATTGCTTCCGGGTCGCGTGCCGGCTTGCATCCAGCCGCTTCCATTGCTCGCGCAGCCCTGCCACGGCGGTTGCCAGCTTCTCCGGTTCGCGCTCCCCTTGCAGCAGCTCCTGCGCAGCCCGGATCAGCTGCTCGCGCGACTGGTCATCGCCCCATCGCGCCCAGTCGCGCATTCGCCCAAGCTGCGCGCGCTCGCGGCGCAGCCGCCGCACCAGGGAATCAGGCAGCGGCCCGGCGCTCGCTTTCTCGATGAGCTGCCGCTCCGTATCCTCCGCTTCGGCAAGCTGACCTGCCTGCAGTTGCAGTCCCAGACGCTCGAGCAGGTCGCGCACGGCGTCGCGCTCGCCCGCCGGTAATGCGGGTTGTGGTTTCGCCTTGCGCGGCGCCGGCACGCGGCGCACTGGCTCGGCTGCTTGCGGTTCGGGCGCCAGCGCATCGAGAACCGCGTTCGCCCTCTCTATCGAGTGCGCAAGCGCAGCCGCGGTCGGATGATCCGCAAGCCAGGCAACGCGCCGCGCGGATCGCTCGGCGATCTCCCTGAGCTTCGCGCGAAAAGCCTCCACGTCCGCCGGCGCGGCCGCCGATTCGATGCGCATGCACAGCGCTTCCACCTCGGCCGCGTCGGCCCCGAGATCGCGCATCGCCTGCGCATCCCGCCGAATCCGCTCGCGCACCGCCGCGGCCAGATCGAGACATTCCTGCGGCACGTTGAATTCCTGCCGAAGGCTGTTCAACTCCGAATCGAGCTCGCCGAACCGACCCGCGGGCAGAGCCTCGTGATCGGACTGCGTTGCAAGGATGCCGCGAAACGCGGCTGCAAGTTCCGCCGCGCGCATGGCGTGGTCCAGTGTGCGGCGGCGCGCGCGCAACAGGCCGGAGCAGTGCCGGAAAACCCGATTGTCGCGGTGCCGCGTCGCCTCGACGATGCGCGTGAGCAGTTCGGGATCCGAAATCCGCTGTGCCGCGGCAAGCCGGACTTCCCAGTTGCCCGCGTGCTGCGCCACTTCGGCAAGCGCGGCTTCGGACGCCAAGTGCGCGAGGCGCGGCATCGAGCGCGCCGCGTCGGTCGCGGCGCACAGCGCATCGATCTGCTCGCGCAGATCCGGTGCAAGAAGTTCTGCAAGCGCATCGGCCCGTGTCATCGGTCCCACGCCAAGTTCATCAGATCTCCGGGTAAAGCCGGCCGGGATTGAAGATCCCCGCCGGATCGAAGCTTTGCTTCAACTCGCGGTGCAGCCGCGCCAGTTCAGGCGGCAGCGGCGCGAATGCGCCGGCCGGCTTGTCGCTGGCGCGGAACAGCGTCGCATGCCCGCCCGCGCTTGCCGCGGCCGCGCGCACCGTGGCCGCATCGGCCGCGCTTCTCAGCCAGCGCAACGCGCCGCCCCATTCGATCAATTGCTCCCCTGGCAGTTCGATCTGCGGCGCGCGCGAGGGCAGCGACAGGCGCCACAGCGGCGCATTTCCCGCGAAGAACGGCTCGGTCTGCTCGCGCATGCCGGTCCAGAAGCTTTCCGCCTGGCTCGCGCCCAGTTTCTCCCCGCCAAGCTTTTGCGCGGCCTGTGCAAGCGCGCTGCCGGCGCCCGACAAGCGCAGCGTGAGATCGCCATCGCACCAGGCGCTGCCTGAAATCGGCAACGGCTGCCCGGCCCAGCGGTTCAGGCTTTCCAGTGCCTTGCCATGCGGCAACTCCAGTTTCAGCGTCAGCTCGGCGCTCGGCCGCGGCAGCACCTTCAGGGAAGCTTCCAGGATCAGGCCGAGCGTGCCGAGCGATCCGGCCAGCAGCCGCGAGACGTCGTAGCCGGCCACGTTCTTCATGACCTGGCCGCCGAAGGAAAGGATCTCGCCCCGGCCATCGACGATTTTCGCCCCGAGCATGAAGTCCCGCAGCGAGCCGGCGCTGGCGCGGCGCGGACCCGACAGTCCGGCGGCAATGCAACCGCCGAGCGTGGCCGCGGTTCCGAAACCCGGCGGCTCGAACGCAAACATCTGATTTTTCTTGCCGAGGATTTCCTGAATTTCACACAACAAAGTCCCGCAACGGGCAGTAATCACGAGTTCGCTCGGCTCGTATGCGACGACGCCGGCGTAGCCGCGCGTCTCGAGCAGCTCGCCGCGCAGTTCGTTGCCGTAGAAATCCTTGCTGCCGCCGCCGCGAACGCGCAGCGCGCGCCGCTCCGCCGCGGCGGCCCTGATTCGCTCCGAACAAGCCTTTGAAAACCCGGAATCCAAGCAATCAGAACCTGGGCAGGTCCGGGCGCTTCAGATTGCCGGCGTGCACGTGCCTGCGGCCGAACTCGGCGCAGCGCGACAGGGACGGAACCGCTTTGCCCGGGTTGAGCAGCCCCTTGGGATCGAAGGCGCGCTTGATGGCGTGGAATATTTCCAGCTCGGCGGTGGCGAACTGCAGGCACATCTGGTCGATCTTCTCCACGCCCACGCCGTGCTCACCGGTGATGGTGCCGCCGACCTCGATGCATTTCTCCATCACCTCGGCGGCGAAGGCTTCGGTGCGCTCCAGCTCCTCCGGATTGTTGGCGTCGAACAGGATCAGCGGATGCAGGTTGCCGTCGCCCGCATGAAACACGTTCGGGCAGCGCAGGCCGTATTTCTTCTCCAGCGTGCCGATGAAATTGAGCAACTCGCCCAGGCGCTTCTTCGGAATGGTGCTGTCCATGCAGTAATAGTCGGGCGAGATGCGCCCCATCGCGGGAAACGCCGCCTTGCGCCCCGACCAGAAACGCAGGCGCTCGGCTTCGTTGCGCGACACGGCCAGCCGGGTCGCGCCGGCGCGGCCGAGCACCTCTTTCATCTTCGCGATCTCGTCCTCGACCTCCTCGACGCTGCCGTCGGACTCGCAAAGCAGTATTGCGGCGGCCTCCAGATCATAGCCTGCGTGCACGAACTGCTCCACCGCGAGGGTGGCAGGCTTGTCCATCATCTCCAGGCCCGCGGGAATGATGCCGGCGCCGATCACTGCGGCGACCGCGTCGCCTGCCTTCTCCACGTCGTCGAAGGAGGCCATGATGACGCAGGCGGTCTCGGGCTTTGGCAACAGCTTCACGGTGACTTCGGTGGTCACCGCGAGCAGCCCTTCGGAGCCGATCGCCAGCGCGAGCAGGTCGTAGCCGGGCGAATCGAGCGCCTCGGAACCGAAATCCACCGCTTCGCCCGCGATGGTATATCCCTGGACGCGCAGCACGTTGTGCACCGTCAGGCCGTATTTCAGGCAATGCACGCCGCCGGAATTCTCCGCCACGTTGCCGCCGATGGAACAGGCGATCTGACTGGAAGGGTCGGGCGCGTAGTACAGGCCGAAAGGCGCTGCCACATCCGAGATCGCGGCGTTGCGCACCCCCGGCTCCACCACCGCGATGCGCGCGAGCGGGTCGACCCGCACGACATGCGTGAACTTTGCGAGCGACAGCAACACGCCGTCGCCGGGCGGCAGCGCGCCGCCCGAGAGCCCGGTACCGGCGCCGCGCGGCACCACCGGCACGCCGAGCGTGTGGCAGGTGCGCAGGATTCTCTGCACCTGCTCTTCGGTCTCGGGCAGCGCGACCACCATCGGCAGGCGGCGGTAGGCGGTCAGGCCGTCGCACTCATAGGGTCGCGTGTCTTCCTCCTGCCAGAGCACAGAGCGCTCGGGCAGAAACTCCCTGAGTTTTTCAGAGATTTTTTTCTGTAAAAGAAAATCTACTTTAGGTAAGGCGTCGCCCACTTCAATCCTTCAACCGTGTCGCCCTTGGGAATGTATTCGGCACCGATCCAGCCCTGGTAGCCCAATGCGTCGATGTGCGCGAGCAGCCAGTTGAAATTGATTTCGCCGGTACCGGGCTCGTTGCGCCCGGGCACGTCGGCGATCTGGATGTGGCCGATCCTGGGCAGCAGCCGTTCGATAGTCTTGGCGAGGTCGCCCTCGACGATTTGCATGTGGAACACGTCGTATTGCAGCAGCAGGTTGTCGGCCGCAACGGCGTCGATGACTTCGATGCCGTCCTTCGAGCCGGTGAGGAAAAACCCCGGGATGGTGCGCGTATTGCAGGGCTCGGTGAGCAGCGTCAGCCCCGCCTGCTTGAATTTGCCCGCGGCAAAGCGCAGGTTCTCGACCAGCGTCTCCCGCACCTTCTCGCGCGGCACGCCGGCCGGCGCGATGCCGGCGAGGGTGTTCAATCGCGGGCAGCCGACCGCTTTCGCATACTCGATCGCGCGCTCGACGCCTTCGCGGAATTCGTCCACCCGCCCGGGCTGGCAGCTGATGCCGCGGTCACCCTTGGCGGCATCGCCCGCCGGCAGGTTGTGCAGCACCACTTCGACCCCGGCGGCGCGCGCGTGTCCGGCGATCTCCTGCGCGCTGCCGAAGGCATACGGGAGTTGGTATTCGACGTAACGAAAACCCGCTTTCGCGGCGGCGGCGAAGCGCTCGGGGAACGGCAGCTGGGGAAAAAGCAGAGAGAGGTTGGCGGCGAGCCTGGGCATACGCGGTAAAATCCTTATCAAGACGAGCGCATGGAAAACGAGGCGAGAAAACCCTAGGGTAAGCTTATCGCCACCGGGACGGTGACTGCAATCCTGTACACGCTGTTATTCGCCTTCGAGAAGGACGTGGTGAGCAGCTTCACCCGCACGGATGGACTGTACCCGCTTTTGCCCGTCGCCGCCGCCTTCGCCTTTTCGCTCTCGCACGGCGCATTCACCGCGTATTTCTGGGATACCCTCGGCGTCAAACCGCGCCCCACGGCATCGGCTCGGGCGGCGCGTTCGTGCTGACGCCGAGCATGATGAGCATGGGGGTCTCGGGCGTCGTCGCGGTCGCCAGCGCAACCGAACTGGTGATTGCGTTCGTGATGGGCATGTTCGGCACAATCAAGTACGCGACAGACTAGACTACGCCAGAGGAGGATCACCATGAAACCTATGAAGCGAAGGCTGTTGGTCGCAGTTGGATGCGCGCTCCTGGGCGCAGGCAGTGCCCACGCCCAGGGCACGCTTGACGCAGTGCAGAAGAAAGGGTTTGTGCAATGCGGCGTGAACACCGGGCTTGCCGGGTTTGCACAGCCCGACTCCAAGGGCGTATGGAAGGGATTGGACGTCGACACCTGCCGCGCGGTGGCGGCTGCGGTGTTCGGCGATGCGAACAAGGTCCGCTATACGCCGCTCACTGCCCAGCAACGGTTCACCGCGTTGCAGTCCGGCGAGGTGGACGTGCTGTCGCGCAATACCACCTGGACCATCACGCGCGATACCAGCCTCGGCCTGAATTTCGTCGGCGTCAGCTTCTACGACGGCCAGGGGTTCATGGTTCCCAAAAAACTGAACGTGAAGAGCGCCAAGCAGTTGAATGGCGCCACGATCTGCGTGCAACCAGGAACCACGACCGAGCTCAACCTCTCGGACTATTTCCGCGCCAACCGGATGACCTTCAAGCCGGTGGTGATCGAGAAGCTGGAGGAGGTGCTGAACGCCTACTTCTCCGGCCGCTGCGATGTCTTCACGACCGATGTCTCGGGCCTGGTTTCCACGCGCGGCTCGCGGGCGCCGAAACCGGACGACCACATCATCCTGCCGGAGGTGATCTCGAAGGAACCGCTCGGACCGGCCGTGCGCCACGGCGACGACCGCTGGTTCGACATCGTCAAGTGGTCTTTATTCGCGATGATCGAGGCCGAGGAAATGGGACTTTCGTCGAAGACCATCGACCAGGCGCTCGCCAGCAAGGACCCGGCGGTGCAGCGATTTATCGGCGCCACCGGCGACATCGGCAAGATGCTGGGTTTGGACAGTCGCTGGGCCTACAACATCGTCAAGCACGTCGGCAACTATGGTGAATCGTTCGAAGCCAACCTGAAACCGCTCGGCTTTGACCGGGGCATCAACAATCTCTGGACCAAGGGCGGCCTGATGTACGCCCCGCCGATCCGCTAATTAGCTCGGTACAGGGGAACCCAGGTTCCCCCGTTACCCCCTCCTTGTGAAGCGAGATTGGCTATACCAGGCCGGGCTGCTCGCCGCAGCCGGTCTGGTGCTGTGGTTTTTCGTTTCGAACACCATCCACAACCTCGAGACGCGCAGGATCGCGAGCGGCTTCGGCTTCCTCTGGCGCGAAGCGGGCTTCGAGATCGGCGAAACCGGGGCCATTGCCTATGGCGCCGCCGACAGCTATTTGCGCGCGCTCGGCGTGGGGCTCTGGAACACCCTTCGCATTGCCACTATCGGAGTGGTATTCGCCACGCTGCTGGGCACCGTGATCGGCCTTGCCCGGCTGTCGCCGAACTGGCTGCTGGCCAAGCTTGCCGCGGCCTATGTCGAGGTGATCCGCAACGTGCCGCTGCTGGTGCAGCTGTTCTTCTGGTACGCGATCATCTCCGAGAACCTGCCGGGGCCGCGCGACGCGTTGCAGCCCTTGCCGGGGATATTCCTCAGCAACCGGGGGATCGTCTTTCCGACGCCGTGGAGCACGCCTGAACTGAGCGGCTTCAACTTCATCGGTGGCGCCTCGCTCAGTCCGGAGTTCGCCGCGCTGCTTGTCGGCCTAGTGACCTACACGGCGGCTTTCATCGGTGAAATCGTGCGCGCGGGCGTGCTCTCGGTCGGACGCGGACAGGTGGATGCCGCCTATTCGATCGGTCTCGCGCGCCGCGGCGCGCTGCGCTTCGTGGTGCTGCCGCAGGCGCTGCGCCTGATCGTGCCGCCGCTGACCAGCCAGTACCTGAACCTCGCCAAGAACAGCTCGCTCGCGGTCGCGATTGGCTATCCCGACCTGGTCTCGATCGCCAACACCACCATGAACCAGACCGGGCAGGCGATCGAGGGCATCGCCATCATCATGGCCGTCTACCTGACGATCAGCCTGTCCATTTCGGCGTTCATGAACTGGTACAACCGGCGCGTCGCGCTGAAGGGCGCCCGGCAATGAGCCGGATCGCGCATTGGATCCGCGCAAACCTGTTCTCGAGCTGGCCGAGCGCGCTGGCCACGCTCGCGGTCCTCTGGCTGGCGTGGCAACTGGTGCCGCCGTTCGTCGACTGGGCGTTGATCTCGGCGGTCTGGCGCGCGCCCGACGCACGCGCCTGCCGCGAGGCCCACGGCGCCTGCTGGGCGTTCATCGGCGAGAAGCATCGCTTCATCCTGTTCGGCACCTACCCCTTCGAGCAGCACTGGCGCCCCGCGCTGGCAACGGCGTTGTTGATTTTCCTGTGGGGTTATTCTTCCCTGAAAAGAAGCTGGAATTGGTGGCTGCCGGGGATCTGGGCCGCCGGCCTGGCGCTCATCGCGGTGCTGATGTGGGGCGGCGTCTTCGGCCTTGCCTACGTCGAGAACGAGCGCTGGGGCGGGTTGATCCTGACGCTGATCCTCGCCACCTTCGGCATCGCGCTCGCGTTCCCGCTTTCGATCCTGCTCGCGCTCGGCCGCCGCTCCGAGCTGCCGGTGGTGCGCGCGGCGAGCATTGCCTACATCGAGCTGATCCGCGGCGTGCCGCTGATCAGCGTGCTGTTCATGGCCTCGGTAATGCTGCCGCTGTTCCTGCCGGCCGGCGTGACGATCGACAAACTGCTGCGCGCGCAACTCGCGTTGATATTGTTTGCCGCCGCCTATCTCGCCGAAGTGGTGCGCGGCGGCCTGCAGGCGATCCCGCACCACCAGTACGAGGCGGCCGAGGCCCTCGGCCTGTCGTACTGGACGCGCACGCTGCACGTGATCCTGCCGCAGGCGCTGCGCTTCTCGATCCCGCCGCTGGTGAATACCTTCATCGGGCTATTCAAGGACACCTCGCTGGTGCTGATCATCGGGCTGTTCGACCTGCTGACCACCGTCAAGGTCTCGCTGCAGGAGCCCGCCTGGTCCGGCCTGGGCGTCGAGGCCTACCTGTTCGTCTCGGCGGTTTACTTCGCCTTTTGCTATGCGATGTCGCGCTACAGCCAGGGCCTGGAACACGACGCCCCGGCGCGCGCGCTGAAAGGGTCGTGATACACTTTTTGCTCTTTCCACAGAGAGTCAAGAGGAGAAATCCATGGGTGCAATCTTCCAATCCCTCGGCCGCACCGTCATCGCGGGAATCGTCCTGGTCGTCATCATGCTCGGCGTTGCCGGCACCTTCGGCAAGATGGGCGATCACGCCTGGTGGTCGTTCTTCATGCGCTACCTGCACGTGCTGTCCGGTGTGATGTGGATCGGGCTGCTGTGGTACTTGAATTTCGTGCAGATCCCCTCGATGCCGAAGATCCCGGACGAGCACAAGCCGGCGATCTCCAAGGTGATCGCGCCCGAGGTGTTGTTCTGGTTCCGCTGGGCCGCGCTCGCCACCGTGATTACGGGGCTGCTGGTCGCGGGGATGAACAAATACATCGGCGCGCTGCTCACGCTGCAGGCGCCGTACACCGCCATCGGCATCGGCATGTGGCTCGGGCTGATCATGGCATTTAACGTCTGGTTCATCATCTGGCCGAACCAGAAGAAGGCGCTCGGCATCGTGACGGTCGAGGCGGCCGAAAAGGCCAAGGCGGCGCGCATGGCGATGCTCACTTCGCGCTTCAACACCATGCTCTCGATCCCGATGCTCTACCTGATGGTGGCGCAACAAAACGGCGGGCTGTAGCGCCGTTCCTGGGACCCGGGCGGACTGTAGCCGTTCTTTAGCTGTCTAGCGCGGGGCCAGCTTCTCCAGGCCCCGCAGCTTCGCGCCGGGCTTGATGCCGCGCTGCGCGAACCAGCCCTTGTTCATCTCCAGCGCGTAGCGCGCGGGGCGCGCCGCGCAATGCGATTGTTCGCTGTGCGGCTGCATGTCGGCGATGTTGACGATCGCTCCGGCCTCGTCGAGGAACGCGACCGATAGCGGAATCAGGGTGTTTTTCATCCACATGCAATGGGTCGCGTTCTCCTCGAACACGAACACCATGCCCGAGCCTTGCGGCATCGACTTGCGGTGCATCAGTCCCTGCATGCGTGCGCCCATGGTGTCGGCGACCTCGGCGCGGATCAGATGCATGCCGGTGGAGAGCTGAACGGCGGGCAACTCCGCGCGGGCCATCGCGGAAAACAACACCGCCAGCAGGAGGAAAAGTTTTTTCACGGCTGCAGAAAAGAAAAAGGCAGGGACATGCCCTGCCTTTTTCCGGTTCTGTGACGAGACTTACTTCTTCTTCTCGTCCTTCTTCTTCTCGTCCTTCTTCTTCTCGTCCTCGCAACCCTTCAGCTTCGGGTCCTTCTTGCACTCCTCCGCGCTGGGCTTCTTCGGCTCTTCCTTCTTCTTGTCCTGGGCAATCGCCGAAACGCTCACAGCCGCGAACATGGCGGCGACAATCATCGACAGCAGCTTGGTCATTTCCTTCTCCTGTTATAGGTATGTTTAAACGGGGTGACGTAACGAGTTACCACCGAGGCCTCCCCGCGTCCAATAACGCGCGAAACCGCCAGCGGTTGACCGTTCCTCCCGGTTGACCCCGTTTTGCCTCCCTGCACGCGGCTTTTACAACGCAAGCCATTATAAACAAAAGAAGATTTGGCATCAAACCATGATCAGCCATTACATCTGGATCGGCTTTGACCACATCCTGTTCATCCTTTCGCTGCTCCTGCCCTCGGTATTCATTTGAGCGTTTTCGCGACACGTTCTGGGATGTGTTCAGGGTGGTGACATCCTTCACCATCGCGCTGTCGGTGGTGCTCGCTGCCCTGAACAACTTCTGACTCATTTGCTGCAAAATATCGGTCCTGCCGCGCCACCGTATCCTTTGAAGAGGCAAGTACCCGTGCCCACCGCAAAACCCAAGATCATCTACACCCTTACCGACGAAGCGCCCCGCCTCGCGACCTACTCGCTGCTGCCGATCCTGCGCGCCTTCACCAGGCCGGCCGGAATCGAGATCGAGGAAAGCGATATTTCGGTGGCGGCCCGCATCCTCGGGGAATTTCCCGACTACCTGACGCCAGAGCAGCGCATTCCAGACAATCTTGCGGAACTCGGCAAGCTGACGCAGAAGCCCGAAGCCAACATCATCAAGCTGCCCAACATCAGCGCGCCGGTGGGCCAGTTGAGCGCCGCCATCAAGGAGCTGCAATCCAAGGGCTTCAAGGTGCCGGACTACCCCGAGAAGCCGAACAACGACGCGGAAAAGGCGATCAGGGCGCGCTATTCCAAGATACTTGGCAGCGCCGTCAACCCGGTCCTGCGCGAAGGAAATTCCGACCGGCGCGCCCCCGCTGCGGTCAAGCGCTACGCACGCAAGAATCCGCATTCGATGGCCGAATGGGATCCAGCCTCGCGCACCCACGTCTCGCACATGCATGCGGGCGACTTCTATCACGGCGAGAAATCGATGCCCGTATCGCAGGCCTGCGACGTGCGCATGGACCTCGTCACCAGGAGCGGCAAGACCATCGTGTTGCGGCCCTCGGTGCCGCTGCTCGAGGGCGAGGTGATCGACAGCATGTACATGAGCAAGAAGGCCCTTTGCGCCTTCTTCGAAAAGGAACTCGAGCACTGCAAGAAGCACGACCTGCTGTTCTCGCTGCACGTCAAGGCGACGATGATGAAGGTCTCGCACCCGATCGTGTTCGGGCATGCGGTGCGGGTGTTCTACAAGGACCTGTTCGAGAAGCACGGCAAGCTGTTCGCCGAACTGGGCGTCATCGTCAACAACGGCTTCGCCAACGTGCTGGAGAAGATCAAGACCCTGCCGGAGGCAAAGCGCGCGGAGATTGAGGCCGACATCAAGGCCTGCGAGGCGAAGCGGCCGCGCCTGTCGATGGTCGATTCGGCCAAGGGGATCAGCAACCTCCACAACCCCAACGACGTCATCGTCGACGCCTCGATGCCGGCGATGATTCGCGCCGGCGGCACGATGTGGGGACCGGATGGCAAGATGTACGAAACGAAGGCAGTGCTGCCCGAGTCCACCTTCGCGCGCATCTACCAGGAGGTGATCAACTTCTGCAAGACCAACGGCGCCTTCGATCCGAAGACCATGGGCACGGTGCCCAATGTCGGCCTGATGGCGCAGCAGGCCGAGGAATACGGCTCGCACGACAAGACCTTCGAGATCCCGGAGGACAGCGTGGCGCGCATCCTCGACAACCACGACGGCCATGTGCTGATGGAGCAGAACGTCGAGTCCGGCGACATCTGGCGCCTGTGCCAAACCAAGGACGCCGCGGTCCGCGACTGGGTCAAGCTTGCGGTCACGCGCGCGCGCCAGTCCAACACCCCGGCCGTGTTCTGGCTGGACGAATACCGCCCGCACGAGAACGAGCTTATCAAGAAGGCACGGCGCTACCTAAAGGATCACGACACGACCGGGCTGGACATCCAGATCATGTCGCAGGTGCGCGCGATGCGCTTCACGCTGGAACGCGTGATCCGCGGCAAGGACACCATCTCGGTGACCGGCAACGTCCTGCGCGACTACCTGACCGATCTCTTCCCGATCATGGAACTGGGCACCAGCGCGAAGATGCTGTCGATCGTGCCCCTGATGGCCGGCGGGGCGATGTTCGAGACCGGCGCCGGCGGCTCGGCCCCCAAGCACGTGCAGCAGCTGGCCGAGGAAAACCACCTGCGCTGGGACTCGCTCGGCGAATTCATGGCCATCGCGGTGTCCCTCGAAGATGTCGGCTTCAAGCATCACAACAGGAAGGCCATGATCCTCGCCAGGACCCTCGACGAGGCGACCGGCAAGCTGCTCGAAAACAACAAGTCTCCTTCGCCCAAGACGGGCCAGCTGGACAACCGCGGCAGCCACTACTATCTCGCGCTCTACTGGGCGCAGACGCTCGCCGCCCAGAGCGAAGACGCGGAGCTAAAGGCATATTTCTCGCCCCTGGCCAGGACCCTGGCCGAAAACGAGAAGAAGATCGTCGATGAGATGAATGCCGTCCAGGGCAGGCCGGCGGACATCGGCGGCCACTATCTGTCCGTTCCGTCCAAGGTCGCCCCGATCATGCGTCCAAGCGCCACCTTCAACGCGGCGATCGATGCCGCCGCAGCCTGATTAAGCCCCCCTCTCCTGGTGGGCATTTGGCGGCCATTACGCGCCTTCTGCAGCGTCGTCAAGAGGGTGGAATTGGCGTCATGGTTCGTCATCCGCGTGCGGTACTGCGCGTTTGACCTGGGGGGGGGTTTGCGCTCCTCCTCTGCATTGATTAGGATACAAACGACAGACCACCACATGGAGTGCGAGGCGGAAGGAAGGCGATCCTGAACACCGCAAGTCATGCAGCACAGGAACGACACGGTACTCGAGGCAAAAAAGGCGAAGGTCAAGCTTCCGCCGATGTACAAGGTTTTGCTGCTCAACGACGACTACACACCGATGGAGTTCGTCGCCCTGGTGCTGCAGAAGTTTTTCGGCATGACCCGGGAGCGGGCGACCCAGGTGATGCTCAAAGTTCACCGCGAAGGCATGGGGGTCTGCGGCGTCTATCCGCACGACGTGGCCTCGACCAAGGTGCAGCAGGTCGCGGGCTACGCGCACAAGCACCAGCATCCGCTGCAATGTGTGATGGAAGAAACGTAAAAGAAGGAACCCGACCATGATCGCCCAGGAACTCGAAGTCAGCCTGCACATGGCGTTTGTCGAGGCGCGGCAGAAGCGCCACGAGTTCATCACCGTGGAGCACCTGCTGCTCGCGCTGCTGGATAATCCGACCGCCGCCAAGGTGCTGCGCTCCTGCAGCGCGAATATGGACGAGCTGCGCAAGAACCTGACGCAGCACATCACCGAGCAGACCCCGCGCATCGCCGCCGACCGTGAAGTGGACACGCAGCCCACGCTCGGCTTCCAGCGCGTGATCCAGCGCGCGATCCTGCACGTGCAGTCCTCGGGCAAGAAGGAAGTCACCGGGGCCAACGTGCTGGTGGCGATCTTCGGCGAGAAGGACTCGCACGCGGTGTACTTCCTGCAGCAGCAGGGGATCACGCGGCTGGACGTCGTGAACTACATCTCGCACGGCGTCACCAAGAACGCCCAGCCGCAGCAGGCCAAGGGCGAGGCGGAATCCGAGCAGGAAAATCCGTCCGAGGCGGCCAACAGCCCGCTCGACAACTACACCCAGAACCTCAACGCGCAGGCGCTGGCCGGCAAGATCGATCCGCTGATCGGCCGCGACCGGGAGCTGGAGCGCGTGATCCAGACGCTGTGCCGCCGGCGCAAGAACAATCCCCTGCTGGTGGGTGAGGCCGGGGTCGGCAAGACGGCGATCGCCGAGGGCCTTGCGCGCCGCATCGTCGAGGGCAGTGTGCCCGAACTGCTGGCGAAATCCACCGTCTACGCGCTCGACATGGGCGCACTGCTCGCCGGCACCAAATACCGCGGCGATTTCGAGCAGCGCCTGAAAGCGGTGCTCAAGCAGATGGTGGACAACCCGAACGCGATCCTGTTCATCGACGAGATCCACACCGTGATCGGCGCCGGCGCCGCCTCTGGCGGCACGCTGGATGCTTCCAACCTGCTCAAGCCGGCGCTTGCCAACGGCCAGCTGAAATGCATCGGCGCCACCACCTACCTTGAGTACCGCGGCGTGTTCGAAAAAGATCATGCCCTGACGCGCCGCTTCCAGAAGATAGACGTGGTCGAGCCTTCGATCAAGGAAACGATCGAGATCCTCAAGGGGCTGAAGTCGCGCTTCGAAGCCCATCACAGCATCAAGTACACGGCCAACGCGCTCACCACCGCGGCCGAGCTGTCGGCCAAGTACATCAACGACCGCCACCTGCCCGACAAGGCGATCGACGTCATCGACGAAGCCGGCGCAGCGCAGCGTATCGCCCCCAAGGCGAAGCAAAAGAAAATCATCGGCAAGACCGAGATCGAGGACATCATCGCCAAGATCGCGCGCATCCCGCCGCGCAGCGTCTCGACCGACGACCGCAGTGCGCTCGCCAACCTGGGCCGCGACCTGAGAGCCGTGGTGTTCGGCCAGGACCAGGCGATCGAGGCGCTCGCCTCCGCCATCAAGATGGCGCGCTCGGGCCTCGGCAACCCGCAGAAGCCGATCGGCAATTTCCTCTTCAGCGGCCCCACCGGCGTCGGCAAGACCGAGCTCGCGCGCCAGCTCGCCTACTGCATGGGCATCGAGCTGATCCGCTTCGACATGTCCGAGTACATGGAGCGGCACGCGGTGAGCCGGCTGATCGGCGCGCCGCCTGGGTATGTGGGCTTCGAGCAGGGCGGACTGCTTACCGAGGCGATCACGAAGAAGCCCTACGCGGTACTGCTGCTCGATGAGATCGAGAAGGCGCACCCGGACATCTTCAACATCCTGCTGCAGGTGATGGACCACGGCACGCTGACGGACAATAACGGCAGGAAAGCGGATTTCCGCAACATCATGATCGTCATGACCACCAACGCGGGCTCCGAATCGCTGGCGAAGAACATCTTGGGCTTCACGCAGTCGGTGAAGGCCGGCGACGAGATGGAAGCGATCAAGAAGATGTTCACGCCGGAATTCCGCAACCGACTGGACGCGGTGATCTCGTTCGGCGCGCTGTCGCCGGAGATCATCCTGCGCGTGGTGGACAAGTTCCTGATGCAGCTCGAGGAGCAGCTCGCCGAGAAGAAGGTCGAGGCGCACTTTACGCAGGCGCTGAAGGAACACCTGGCGAAGAAGGGCTTCGATCCGCTGATGGGCGCGCGCCCAATGGCGCGGCTCATCCAGGACACGATACGCCGTGTACTTGCCGACGAACTGCTGTTCGGCAAACTGGTGCACGGCGGCAAGGTCACCATCGACGTCGGCGAAGACGAGAAGGTCATCCTGCGCTTCGAGGAGCAGGCGCCCGCGACGCCGCCGGCCGCGGCTGAACCGGTGGCCTGACAGAACGCTTTTCCAGGGGGTCCGCATGAAAGCATTCATTTTCGCCGCAGCGGCGCTGGCCGCCGCTCCCGCCATCGCGCAGGACGCGGTTTACGCGCGCAACCTTGCTTCCACCTGCTTTACCTGCCACGGCACCGACGGGCGCAGCGTCGGGGGGGTGCCGCCCAGCCTCGCCGGCCAGGACAGGAACCACCTGCTGCAGGCGATGAAGGACTTCAAGGCCGGCAAGCGCCCGGCGACCA
>JBCKKZ010000025.1:0-29294 GCA_038904015.1 Burkholderiales bacterium
GTCCGCATTCAGGGAGCACAGGGAACATGAAGATTTTCATGACAGGCGCTTCGGGTTACATCGGCGGCACCGTGGCCAATTCGCTCATCAAGGCCGGTCACTCGATCACCGGGCTCGCGCGCACGGAGGCCGCCGCAGCCAAGCTGCTCGCCCACGGCATCGAGGCTGTGCGCGGCGACTTGAGCGCTCACGGCGTCGTCAGGAATGCAGCGCGAGGCGCGGACGCCGTCATCAATTGCGCCAACGCCGAGGACCCGTTCGTGGTCACGGCCATCATCGAAGGGCTGGCAGGATCGGGAAAGGCGTTTTTGCACACCAGCGGATCGAGCGTGGTGGGCGACAAGGCGGCGGGAAAATTCTCGCCCAAGGTCTATCATGAGGACACGCCCTTCGAGCCGCCGCCCGAGAAAATCCAGCGCGTCGCGGTGCAGCGCGCGGTGCTCGCCGCGGCCGCCGGAGGCGTGCGCTCGGCAGTGCTCTGTCCCTGCCTCATCTATGGCAAGGGCAGCGGAGCGAATCCCGACAGCGCCCAGATTCCGAATCTGATCCGCCAGGCCGTCAAGAGCGGCATTCCACGCTTTATCGGCGCAGGAGAGAACATCTGGTCCACGGTCCATATCGACGACGTCGCAGATGCCTATCTGCTGGCGCTCGAAGGCGCGCGTGCCGGTTCGTTCTACTACATCGAAAATGGCGAAGCGAGCCTGAAGTCGATCGTGGAATCGATCGCGCGCCTGCTCGGCGGCAAGCAGGCTGCCCAGAGCTGGGACATCGATGCCGCGATCGTAGAGTGGGGCCCGCAGGCGGCATGGTTCTCGCTCGGCGGCAACAGCCGCGTCAGCGCCGACAAGCTGCGCAAAATGCTCGGCTGGAAGCCGGCAGGCGCAGGCCTATTCCACGAGATCGAGAACGGCTGGTACCGGCGCCAGCTCGAGGCCGGCGCCTACGCTGCAGCTAGCCCGCGCTGAGCGGCCCGAAACCCCAGGAGAAGAGCGGCCGGCCGCCGTTTGGCGTGACTACCACGACCTCCTCGAGCCAGTAGCGCTCGCGCTCGCCGCCGGGAACCAGCAGGTGCAGGGGCACCACCATGCCGGCTTCGAGCACCCAGTCGCCGTTTGCGCGTCCATCGGCGGTGCGTTGCTCGATGTCCATGTGCGAAAGACCGAGGCCGTGGAAAAAGATGACCGCTTCCGCGGGGTTCGGCAGCCCGGCTTTGCGGTAGGCCTCGCGCGCGAGCGCCTGCAACCCGCTCACGCGGGCCCCCGGCCGCATGGCCGCGATGAGCGATTCTGCGGCCTGCGCCGTCGCCGCCGCGTTGCGCTTGCCCGCGCCCTCGGGCTCGCCCCCCGCCACCCAGGTCTTGCCGCCATCCCAGCAGTACAGGTCGAGGGTGCCGTGGCAGTCGAACATCACGTGGGCGCCGCGTTCGATCTCGCCATTCTCCAGCCCGGTCTGCAGCGAGATCGTTGCGTCCGTCCCCTGAGGATGGTTCCACACCATCGCGCCCGGATCGCGCACGAACCCGCCCAGATCGATGGCCGCGCGCGCGTAGGCCTGCCCGAGGTCGCGCCACGTGCATCCCTGCTGCCAGGCGGCCATGGCTCGTCCGATGGCTGCTTCGTTTAGCTGTGTGGCGCGCTCCAGCAGCCGCAACTCGGTCTCGGTCTTGATAGCGCGGGCGTACATCAGCACGTCGTAGCCGTCGGCGATGTCGATCGCCTCCAAGCCCAGGCGCATGCCGAAGCCCACGTCGTCGAATGCCACCCGCGCGCGGGCGAGCCCGAGATCGGCCAAGGCGCCGCGCATCGCGGCAGGCATGTCGTAGGCGTAGTTCCGGCGCGCGGCCTCGAGCCAGGCGGCCCCGGCGCCGCCGCGCGGGATGAACCGGTCGATGTCGCTGCGCGCGGGCGGCAGATCGAGCGGCATCATCACGGCGCGGTACGGCCGCAGGTCCTCGACCCAGGTGGGTTGCGCGAGGAAGGTCGCCAGGTAGTAGTCGGCGACGACCATGATCGGATGCTCCGGCGCATGGCGCGATAGCATGACCGCGTAAGGCCGCGGCTCGTCCGACTTGTGCGCGGTCGCGTTGAAGCCGGTGAGATAAAACACGTTCTGCGGCGAGGTGGCGACGATGCCGTCCAGGCCGCGCGCCTTCATGGCGTGCAGCAGCCGATCGAGGTTGCAGAAGCGCTTGGGCAACGGCGCGCGGGGCGGGGTGGGCGTGGGTCGCGTTGCGGCCTGCATCGTGGCCATAGTCTAGGGCACCGTCCAGAGGAATAGCTCATGACCATCGGCCTCGATGGTCCGGTCCGGCGGCCAGCTTCCGAAGGCGAACCGGTGCGACACGATGCGCGACCCTGGCCGCAGTTCCGCGCGCAGTTTCGGCCCCAGCCGCTGGATCATCTCGGGAAAGAGAAACAGGGTCACCACCGTGGCTTCGCGCAGATCGGCGCGAAACAGGTCACCCTGGAGAAATTCGACGAGCCGCTCCATGCCGGCCTCGCGGGCATTGCAGCGCGCGCGCTCAATCATGCGCCCATCGAGCTCGATCCCGACCCCGCGCGCGCCGTAGTCGCGCGCCGCAGCGATGGGGATCCTGCCGTCACCGGAACCAAGGTCATAGACCACATCGGCCTTCGAGACGCCGGCAAGCCGCAGCATCGCTGCGGCCACCGGGTGGGGAGTGGGCAGGTACAACACGTCGGCTTCGTGCACATTGGCCGCGTTCGGCGGTGCCGCACCGAGGCCCGCCGCCGGGGCGCATTGCGCATGGGCTTGCTCCGAAGCTGCCATGGCGACGGCCAGCAACACTTTGGCCGCCGCATCCAGCCGGGGTGGCAGGCATTTGACGAAGATCAAGAGGGGCGGCACCCGACGGGCTAGTCTGTCTTCATGAAAGTCGCCGATATTATGACCAGGGAGGTGATCGGCGTGGGCCTGGAGGAGCCCGTGCGCGACATCGCTCTGACCATGCTGATGCGTCGAATCAGCGGCGTGCCGGTGATGGATGCGGAGCGGCGGGTTCTCGGCATCGTCAGCGAAGGCGACCTCATCCGGCGACCCGAACTCCAGACCGACCAGCCTCGTGGCGGCTGGTTGAGCCTCTTTCTTTCGGATGACGAGCGCGCGCGCGACTTCGTCAAGTCGCATGGTCTCAAGGCGCGGGAAGTGATGACCCAGCCCGCGATCTGCGTCGCGCAGGAGACGCCGCTCGGCGAGGTCGTGCGGCTCATGGAGCGGCACCGCATCAAGCGCCTGCCGGTGGTTGAGAACGGAAAGCTCGTGGGCCTGGCGACGCGCACCGATCTGCTGCGCGCGCTGGTGGCGCACAGGGGCGCCTCGCCTGCGGCATCGAGCGACCAGGAACTGCGCGATCGCATCGATTCGATACTGCGCAACGAGGACTGGGCAGCGAGCGCCTTCGTCAACGTCCAGGTGGAGAATGGCGTCGCACACCTCTGGGGCACGGTGGAATCCGCTTCGCAGCGCGAAGCGCTGATCCTCGCGGTGCGTGGCGTGCCCGGGGTCAAAGACGTGCAGCCGCACCTGGGCCGGACCATGGCGGGCTGAACCGGCGCGCCGCCTTACCAGCGCCGGCCGCGTTACCGCTGCTGCATCGCAGCAGGAACTTGCGACGCGCCTGGCGCCCACATCGAGGTTGTTAATTCACCGGCTGGTGAATTAGTATCTGCTGGACCGCGCGGGGAGTCGCGGCCCGGATGCCCGGCCTATTGCAGCCTGGACCGGCTTTCCAACGGAGGAGGGACACATGAAGACAAACAGAAGCACGAAATCGATGATGACTGCCATGGCGGTCGCCGTAGGCTTTGCGTTTGCGGGGCAGGCGCAGGCACAAGCGCCGGCAAAAGTGAACTGGAGGTTGCAGAGCGCGTTCGGCAGCTCGCTCACGCACCTGGGGACCTCGGCGGTGCGCTTCGTCAAGGACGTCGAGGACATGACCGACGGCAACTTCGTCATCAAGTTCCACGAACCCGGCGCGCTGGTGCCGACGCTGGAGTGCTTCGATGCCGCCGCCAAGGGCTCGGTGGACGCCTGCTGGTCGCCGGCCGGCAACTATGCCGGCAAGTACGCGGCGCTCTCGTTCTTCACCTCGGTGCCTTTCGGCCCGGGCTTCGGCGAGTTCATGGCCTGGAAGAAATTTGGCAACGGCGACAAGCTGCGTGACGAGATCTACGCCAAGCACGACCTGGTCGCCTTCGACGCCCTCGCCATCGGCCCCGAGACTTCGGGCTGGTTCCGCAAGGAAATCAAGTCGCTCGACCACATGAAGGGGCTCAAGATGCGCTTCTTCGGGCTGGGGGCCAAGGTGATGGAGAAGCTCGGGGTCTCGACCCAGATGCTGGCGGCCGCGGACATCTTCCCGGCGCTCGAGCGCGGCGTGATCGACGCCACCGAGTTCTCGATGCCCGCCATGGACATCAAGCTGGGCTTTCACCAGATCGCGAAGTTCAACTACTTCCCGGGCTGGCACCAGCAGACCTCGGTGACCGAGATCATGATGAACAAGAAGGTTTTCGACGCGCTGCCCAAGTCCTACAAGAAGATCCTCGAGGTCGCGGCGGGCCACCAGCTCGGGTACACCTTCGCGGAAACTGAGGCGACGCAATTCGGCGTCATGGCCGAGATGCAAGCCAAGCACAAGGTGCAGATCAAGCGCTGGAAGGACAGCGAGCTCGCCGCCTACGAGAAAGCCTGGTTCGAGGTGCTCGTGGAAGAGTCCGCCAAGGACCCGCTGTTCAAGAGGATCGCGGACGATTATCTGGGCTTCCGCAAGAACTACGCGATCTGGGGCGAGGCGCAGGCGCTGAAGCCGACCTACCTGACGGGCAAGCCGGCGGCCAAGCCTGCAGCTGCAGCCGCGAAGAAGTAATTGATGGTGATTGAGCTTCAGCGTCCGCGCCCCCGGCGCGGCGCTGGAGGCTCGCTTGCCTTGAGAAAATCCTGATGGAAATCCTGCTCAAACTGGGAAGCCGGCTCGGCAACCGCTATGTCGCGGCGATCGGCCTGATCCTGCTGCTCGGCTTGGGCTATGCCTATGTGACCGGGCTCCATCCGGCGGCGCGCGGCGAGTTGCTCCTCAAGGCGCGCGAATTCCTGCCGCTGCTGATGTTCCTCACGCTCGGGGTGCTGCTGTTCTCGGGCTACCCGGTGGCGTTCATCCTCGGCGGCCTCGCGCTGATTTTCGGCCTGCTCGGCTTTCTGCTGGGCTCGTTCAAGCTGGTGCATTTCTTCAACTTCGTGCCGCGCATCTGGGGCCAGGCGGCCGAGAACCTGGTGCTGGTGGCGATCCCCACCTTCATCTTCATGGGCGTGATGATGGAGAGGAGCGGCATCGCCCAGGACCTGCTCTACTGCGTGCAGTTGATACTCAAGCGCGTGCCCGGCGCGCTCGCCCTCGGGGTCACCATCATGGGCACGATTCTCGCGGCGATGACCGGCATCATCGGCGCCTCGGTCACCATGATGACCGCGCTCGCGCTGCCGACCATGATGAAGCAGGGCTACAGCCACGCGCTTTCCTGCGGCACCATTGCCGCCTCCGGCACGCTCGGCATTCTCATTCCGCCCAGCATCATGCTGATCGTGATGGCCGACCTGCTCACGGTTTCGGTCGGCAACCTGTTCTCGGCGGCGATCATGCCGGGCCTCACGCTCGCGGCGATGTACCTGCTGTTCATTTTCACCGCCGCGAAGTTGAAGCCCTCGCTCGCGCCGCCGCTGCCGCCCGACCTGCTGACGGTGCCCAAGGGCAAGCTGCTGCCGCTGTTGTTCCGTGCATTCTTTCCGCCGGTGTTCCTCATCGGCGTCATCAAGCTCTCGATCCTGCTCGGCTGGGCGACGCCGAGCGAGGCGGGGGCCGTCGGCGCGGCGGGGGCCATCGTGCTCGCCGCGCTGTGGGGCCGGCTCAATTGGAAGATGATGAACGGCGCCTGCCAGAGCGCGGCGCGCACCATCTCGATGGTGTTCTTCATCATCATCAGCGCCACCTGCTTTGCCTTCGTCTACCGCCAGCTCGGCGGCGACGACGCCGTCGAGCACATGATCAAGGAAGCGGGCCTGGGCAGCTGGGGGTTCCTGTTCCTGGTGATGGCGATCGTGTTTGCCCTCGGCTTCTTCCTCGACTGGATCGAGATCACGCTGATCGTGCTGCCGGTGTTCGCCCCGCTCATCGGCACGCTCGACTTCGGTGACCACGTGCCGAAGGCCGACATCGTCTACTGGTTCCTGATCCTGCTCGCGGTCAACCTGCAGACCTCGTTCCTCACGCCGCCGTTCGGCTTCGCCCTCTTCTACCTCAAGGGCATCGCGCCCAAGGAAATCAAGATCCAGAGCATCTACCTCGGCATCATTCCCTTCGTCATCATCCAGTTGATCGGGCTGATCCTGGTGATGACCTTTCCGCAGCTCGCGCTGTGGCTGATGCACTTTACCTACGACTGAGGCATCGCGATGCAAGCTGAGGCGAGCGGGACGCAGAGCGGCGAGCTGCCGCGCGCGGTGCGCGTCGCCGCCCGGCTGCGGCGGTTCGTGGATTTCGTCGGGGCCTGCGGCGCCTGGCTGATCGTGCCGGTGCTCGTGATTACCTGCATCGATGTCATCGGCCGCAAGATTGGCTACGAGGACGACGACGGCAGGGTCTACCGCCTGCAGATGTGGCTGGCGGACAATTTGGGCTCGTTCTTCCGGTCCACGACCCTGCAGGAGTTGGAGTGGCACTTCCATACTGGCCTGTTCGCGCTGGTGCTCGGCTACGGCGTGGTCTACAACACCCATGTGCGCATCGATCTCATCCGCGATCACCTGCAGTTCCGCAAGAAAGCCTGGCTGGAGTTCATGGGGCTGACCTTCTTCATGATTCCGTACTGCGCGATCGTGATTTTTTTCGCGTTCGATTACACCTATTCGTCGTACCTGCTGAACGAGACCTCGGCCTCGACCGTCGGCTTGAGCCACCGCTGGATCATCAAGAGCGTCCTGGTGTTCGGCCTGCTGGTGGCGGCTGTTTCCGGGATCGCGGCCTGGCTGCAGGTGGCGACCATCCTGTGGGGCCCGCGTGAGCTGCGCTTCCCTCTCATGACCCTGGACTGGCCGGAGGCGGCCGCCAAGATCGAGGGCAAGGAGCGCGTGCGGCTCGAGGACGATTACGGGCTGAAGCTCTCCGGTGATTCCCCGCTGCCCACCGATCCGGCGCTCGCCGGGGCGCCCGGCGCGCCCGGTGTGGACAAGACCGAGGCGAAGGCGGCGCCGCCGGTCTGATCCGGGCCGATGGACTCGGAATGGGAAAAGCTCGTCAAGCGCTACGTCTGGGACGACGAGCGCATGCCCTATTTCACGCGCGTCGCGAACCTCAGCCGCCGCCAGGCGCACTATGAGCTGTTCGGCTACGCCCTGTTGGTGGGCGTGCTGAGCGGGGTGCTCTCGGTCGCCTCGCTGTCGACCGAGCAGCCGCACGGTGATAGCGCAGGGGTTTCGCTCTATGCTTTTACGGTGTGCTGCGCCTCGATTCTCCTCGCCGCGACGCGGCATCCCTGGGCGGCGCTCTGGTGCGCGGTCGCACCACTCGCCGCGCTTGCCTACTTCGCGCTCTACGGATTCCACCCGAACCTCGAGACGCCGGACAAGATTCCGATCGTCGCGCTGATGCTCGGTTGGCTGATTTACGGGCGCCGGGTGATGGCGGTTGCGCAAGCCTGGCCGGGACTGCCGGGCCCGGCCGAGCCGGACTGAGCAAGCGGAGCGCGCCACGGCGCCCGGGCGCGCATTTCCCATTCATGCGCGGGTGTTCTGCGCGGGCGTGGCGGCGCTTGCGCTCGCCAACTGGCTGAGCGGAGGCCCCTGGTGGTCGTTCTGGCCGATCGCCGCCTGGAGCGTCGCCTTCGGCGTGCACTATCTCGTGGTCAAGGCTCGCACGACCGATGAGCGCTGGGCCGAGGAGCGCGCCGCGGACCTGCGCTCCAAAAGCTACGACGCGGGCCACATGGACAGCATCGCGAAGCGCTATGGTGACAAGGGCGGGGGGCCTGAAAAGAAGTAGCCTGCGCGCATGAAGATCGTCCGCGTCGAGGCGGTGCCGCTGTCGATCCCCCGCCGCCGCGGCGCGGATTGAACCGGGCTCAGCGCTTGACGCGGATCAGTAGTACCAGCGGCAGCACGGCGAGCGAAGTCGCGATGAAGAACACGAACGCGTCCAGGTAGCCGATCATCGCCGCCTGGCGCGCCATCTCGCGCGACAGCGCCGCCAGGCCGCGCGCGTCCTCCAGGTTCCAGGCGCCGCTTATCCACGGCATCGAGGCAAACCCGCTGTAAGGCGTGACGCGCTCGGCCAGCTCGGCGTAGCTGGTGCGCGTCATGTGGACCGCGACGGTGATGCTGAGCGAGATGTGGATGCTGGAGCCGATGTTGCGCACCATGTGGAATACCGCGGACGCCTCCGAAACGAACTCCGGTTTGAGGGTGGAAAAGCTCACCATGGTGATGGGTACCCACAGCACGCCGACGCCGAAGCCCTGCAGCGCCATCGGCCAGAACACATCCGCGGTGCTCGGGTTGACGTCGAGGTGCGCGAGCTGCCAGCCGGCCAGGGCCTGGAGCAGGAAGCCGAGCACGATCATGGCGCGCGGATCGAGCCGGCTGGCGTAGATCATGAGGAAGAACCCGACCAGGGTGCCCAGGCCGCGCGCGCCCAGCACGAAGCCGATCACCGAGTCGGGATAGCCGCTCACCCCCTGCAGCATCGGCGGCAGCAGCGTCATGGGCGAGAAATTGAGCATGCCGAAGACGAAGATCAGCACGATGCCGATGCTGAAATTGCGGTCGGCGAGCAGGCGTGGGTCGAGGAACGGGCGCTCCGCGGTCGCGCTGTGCACGATGAAGGTGTAGATCGCAAGCCCGGCGAGCGCGGCCCAGGCGATGATTTCGGCGGAATCGAACCAGTCGGCGCGCTCGCCGCGATCGAGCATCAGTTGGGTGCTGGCGAGCGCGGCGGAAAGCAGCAGGAAGCCGAGCCAGTCGAGGCGCACCTTGCTCCCCGCCTCGCGGTCGTGAATGAAGGCGAGCGTGCCGATGAGCGTGAGGAGCGCGAACGGCACGATCATGTAGAACACCCAGCGCCAGTTATAGGCTTCGGCGAGCCAGCCCCCGGCCACCGGTCCGACGATCGGCCCGAGCACCGCGCCCATGCCGAAAAGCGCGATCACCACGCCATGGCGGCCCTTGGCGTAGGTGTCGAGCACGATGGCCTGCGACAGCGGCACCAGCGGCGCGCCGATGGCGCCCTGCAGCGCCCGGAACAGCACCAGTTCGGCGAGCGAATCGGCCAGGCCGCATCCCAGCGAGGCCAGGCCGAAACCAAGTACGCAGGTGTTGCACAGGCGGCGGCGCCCGAAACGCGCGGTGAGCCATCCGGCGAGCGGCGTCATCACCGCGGTCGCGACGATGTTGGCGGTCACCACCCAGGCGATCTGGTCGGGGGACGCCGACAGCGCGCCCTGCATCTGCGGCAGCGACACGTTGGCGATGGTGACCGTCATCGCATAGAGGAAGGTCACCGCGGTGCAGGTGGCGAGCACCAGCGCGCGCTCGAGCGCCGCGCCGGCGCCCGTCTGCTCGGAGAGCGGGACTGATTGCGCGCTCACGGCGCCGATGGATCCCTTAACGGCCGAACGCGCCGCGCAGATCAGGCAGGCCGCGGCTGCGTCCGGTATCGATGCTGACGTTTACAGTCATGCCGGCGCGTAGCGCCGGGCCGTCCGCGTGCGTGCGTTGTTCCGGGGAGATGGCCAGCAGCACCGGCACGCGTTGCACCACCTTGATCCAGTTGCCGGACGCATTCTGCGGCGGCAGCAGCGCGAACTCGGCCCCTGTGGCAGGGGCGATGGCGCTGACGCGCGCGCGCCACTCGATGCCCGGATAGGCGTCGGCCACGACGCGCGCCACCTGCCCGACGCGCATGCCGGCGAGTTGCGTTTCCTTGAAGTTGGCTTCGATCCAGGGCTCGCCGGCCTGGATCAGGCTGAACACCGCGACGCCGCGGGCGACGTTCATGCCGGGCTGCAGCTTGAGGTTGCTCACCGTGGCTGCGGCAGGAGCATGAACGCTGGTGCGCGCGAGTTCCAGCGCCGCGGCATCGAGCGCGGCCCGGGCCTCCAGCACGCGTGGATGGCGTTCGGTCGGCAGATTCAGGTCGCCGCCCAGGCCCGCGAGGGCGCGCGCGGCGCGCTCCCGCAGCGCGCTCGAGCGGGCACGCGCCGCGTCCAGGTTATGGCGCGCCTCGTCATAGGCGTCCTCGCGCACCATGCCCTGCTCCCGCAAGCGCCGCTGGCGCTCAAGCTGCAGGCCGAGAAAACGGATGCGTTCCTCGGCCTCGGAGGCATCGGCAAGAGCCACGCGATGCTCGGCACGCAGCGTTTCCACGTCGGTACGCGCATTCGCCAGCTGCGCGTTGGCGCGTGCGACCGCGGTCGCGAAGGGCGTGGCATCGATGCGGAACAGCAGCTGTCCCTGTGCCACGGGCTGGTTGTCGCGTACCGCCACTGCCGCCACGCGCCCGCCCACCTCGGCGCTTACCGCGATGATGTGGGCCTTCACGTAGGCGTTGTCGGTTTCCAGGTGGCGCCCACCCTCGGCGTAGTAATACAGGCCAACCGCACCCGCGGCGAGCGGCACGCCCAGCAGCAAAAGCGCGCGCGCCAGCCCGCGCCCGATGCGTGTCATGCTCATCGGTCCCGTGACAGGTTTGCCTTGATGGCAAGCAGGGTGTCGACGAAACGCTCGCGCTCGGCAGCGCGGATGCCGGTGAGCGCGTCGCGCCGCAGGCCGGCGGCGATCGCGCGCATGGTGCGCAGCGCCGGTTCGACCTCTTCGGTGAGATGCACCCGCCACACGCGGCGGTCGCGCGCGTCGTGCTCGCGCCGTACCCAGCCTTTCGCCTCCAGCCGGTCGAGCAGCCGGCCGAGGGTCGCCTTTTCGATCTCCAGGGTTTCAGCCAGCCCGGTCTGGCTGACGCCGTCGCCGCGGTAGAGGTGCGTGAGAACCCACCACTGCGCGCGCGTCAGGCCCAGCTTGCGGATGCGCCGGTCATAGCTGGTGCGCAGCAGCCGCGCGACGTCGTTCAGCAGGAAGCCGAAATTGCGCGACAGGTCTTCGCGGAACATGCCGGGGATGATAGTTGCCTGGCTTACGATAAGCAAGGCAAGGGTATCGCCCCCGGCCCCCGCCTTCTCACGGCCCCGGTATCATGGGACCGTTCAATCCCGTGACCCGCAAGGAGAATCCGGCAAGGCCTACAGGGTGTTCGACGCGCAGTCCTCGGGCAAGGGCGTGATCGAATTCTGAAAATGACACGCAGGGCAAAGGCTGCAACCGCAGCGCCCGAGCGAGTCCTAAGCCGCCTCCGCAAGCGGGAGTCGGATGCGGATTTCCGTCCATGGGACGAATACGCGCTTATCCTCGTCGCGTTCGATGAGTCCAAGCGCGAGTAGACGCTTCACGTCCGTATGCACGTTGCTGTAGTTCCGCCCAAGTTGCTTGGCGAGGGCGTATACGCTAGAAATAGGGCACGCCCTGGGTGTTGACGTACAGGGCGTAGAGCGAGGTACTCGCTCCCATGAAGAGGCGGTTGCGGTGCACGCCGCCGAAGCACAGGTTGGCGCAGCGCTCCGGCAGGTCGATGCGCCCGATCAGTTTGCCGGCGGGATTGAAGACGTGCACGCCGTCGAGACCCGCTTCGCCCATGCCCCAGCCGCACCAGAGGTTGCCGTCCAGGTCGACGCGGAAGCCGTCGGGCGTGCCCTTGGCGCCGGCACTGATCAGCACGCGCGAATTTCTCAGGGTGTTTTCCTTTGTAACTTCAAACGAAAGTATTTCCCTCGGCACCGAGCGCGATTGCACGATGTAGAGAATCTTCTCGTCGGGCGAGAAGGCGAGGCCGTTGGGCTGGTTGATGCCTTCCGCAACCACGCTCACGGTGCCCGAGGGATCCCGGCGGTAGACGTTCATCGGCAGCTCGGGCTCGGCCTTGCCGCCTTCGTACCAGCCGAGGATGCCGAAGGTCGGGTCGGTGAACCAGATCGAGCCGTCCGACTTGCAGACGATGTCGTTGGGGGAATTCAATTTTTTCTGTTCAAAAGAATCCACCAACGTCACGACGCGGCCATCCGGCTCGGTGCGCGAGACGCGCCGCCCGCCGTGCTCGCAGGTGAGCAGGCGCCCCTGGCGGTCGCGCGTGTTGCCATTCGCGTAGCCGGACGGATTGCGGAATTCGCTCACCGCGCCGCTTGCCTCGTCCCAGCGCAGCATGCGGTTGTTCGGGATGTCGCTCCAGACGAGGGAGCGTGAATCGCCCAGCCACACCGGGCCTTCGGCCCAGCGGCAGCCGGTGGCGATCCGCTCGACCTTGGCGAGCGGCAGGCGATAACGGTTGAAGGCTTCGTCCACCACCACCACGGCAGGGTCGGGATAGCGCGGGCTTGGTTGCCAGTCGGAATTGCTCATGCCTTTAGTATAAAGTGCTCTCTGCACACCTTGCCGAGGGATACCACCATGCTGATGCTCCGCCTGTTAGCCGCTTTATGCTTGATCTCCTGGAGCGGCATTACGTTTGCCCAGGCGAATTACCCGACGAAACCGATCCGCCTGGTGGTCGGTTTCCCCGCCGGCGGCATCTCGGACGTGCTGGCGAGAGCGCTGGCGGCCAAGCTGTCGCAGAATCTCGGGCAGCAGATGATCGTCGACAACAAGCCCGGCGCGGGCACCACCATCGCCGGCGACCTGATCGCGAAGAGCGCGCCCGACGGCTACACGCTCTGGCTGCACGACATCACCACGCACGCGATCAACGCCAGCCTGTACGCCAAGCTGCCTTACGATTCGCTGAAGGACTTCACGCCGATCGCGCTGGTCGCCTCCACGCCGCTCATGCTGGTGGTGCATCCGTCCACCCCGGCAAGCAACGTGCAGGAACTGATCGGGCTGCTCAAGGCGAGGCCCGGGCATTACTCGTACGGCTCCTCGGGAAACGGCACCATCCTTCATTTGTCCGCGGAGATGCTGAAAGCGGCCGCCGGCGGGCTCAACGTCGTTCACGTGCCCTACAAGGGCAGCGCTCCCGCGACGGTCGCCATCCTCGGCGGCGAAGTGAGCTTCGTGTTCTCGACCATGCCGCCGGCTGTATCGAACGTTAAAGGCGGCAAGCTGCGCGCGCTCGCGGTGACCACACCGCGGCGCAGCGCCGCGGCGCCGGAAGTCCCGACCATGATCGAGGCGGGTCTGCCCGGTTTCGAGATCGTCCTGTACAGCGGCATCCTCGGCCCGGCGGGCATGAACCCGGCGATGGTGCGACGGCTCAATGCTGAGTTCGCCAAGGTGGTCAGGGATCCGGACATCCGGACGATCTACGAGAATATCGGCGCCGATCCGATCAGCAACACGCCCGAAGAGTTCCGCGCCATGATGGCGGGCGAAATCGCGAAGCTCGCTCCTGTCGTGCGCGCCTCGGGCGCTCGGATCGACTGAGGGCGGTATGACCGGGCGAGCGCTGCTCCCGCAGCACGACCGCTACGACTACGTCCCGCTGCCCGAGCGCAAGGACTACAGCTGGCCATCCGCGAAACGGCTCGCGTTCTGCATCACCACCAACATCGAGTGGTTCGCGTTCGGGGCGGGGCTCGGCCACGATCCGGCGAAGACCGGCGAGCCGCAGACGCACCGCAACTACTCGTGGCGCGACTACGGCAACCGTATTGGCATCTGGCGCCTGTTCGACCTGTTCGACGAGCTGAAGCTGCCGGCGGCGCACAACTGCAACAGCCTGCTCTACCAGTACGCGCCGCAGATCATGGACGCGATCCGCCAGCGGGGCGACGAGGTGGTCGGCCACGGCCGCAGCAACGCCGAAAACTTGCGCGGCATGTGGCAGCCCGACGAGGAACAGCTGCTGCGCGAGGTCACGGCAACGATCGCGGCGCGCGAAGGCAGGCCGCCGAAAGGCTGGATGGGGACGGGCGCCTACGAGACCGCGAACACGCCCGACCTGCTGAAGGAGCTGGGCTACCGCTACCTGATGGACTGGCCGATGGACGACCAGCCGGTGTGGCTGCGTACGCGCGCCGGTCCGCTCCTCTCGGTGCCATATCCGATCGAGATCAACGACGCGCAGGCCGTCATCCACCGCAAGCAGGGCGCGAGCGAGTTCTGCGACATGATCGTCGAGCAGTTCGACGAGATGATCGAGCAGTGCGAGCGCCATCCTCTGGTGATGAACGTCTCCGTGCACCCGTATGTCTTCGGCCAGCCGTTCCGGCTGCGCGGCCTGCGGCGCGCGTTGCGGCACTGCATCGAGCATGCGCGGCGCGAGTGCGTCTGGTGGACGCGCCCCGGCGAGATCGCCGACTTCTGCCACCAGCTCCCTGCGGGGATCATTCCCGGGGGCTCATGACCGGTTGTTCCTCGGGATGATTGCTGCATTGCGCATGGTGCTATTAACGCGCGGCGTTCGCTGCACGGATAGGCAAATCAATCCCGCTCCTTTTCGCGCACACCCGCCGGCCGCAGCGCTCCTGAGCCCAACGGTGAGCTGGCAGCGTCGAGTTCGGGGGTAGTTCATCGGGCCGTGACATTTCGGGCATTCGAGCGGATCGGCTTCGTAGACCTTGCGGATGAGCCGCGCCCAGGCTGACTTGGCGCGCGCGGCCAAGGCGCTCAGGTTCGCTCACGGGCTCGATGGGCGAAGCGCACAGGGCCGGCACATGGCCCGGTGCATCCTGAGTCTTGTGCGCCTTCGCCCGCTCCCTGCGGGCGCGATTGGAGTACCAGCCGACGTAGCGCACCAGGTGCTCGGTGCGATCCGGGATGTGCCGGCACAGCAACTCCAGCCACTGGGCGCCGGGCATTACCTGAAAGTTCCCGAGGCGGGGAAGGGGCCCCGCCCTTCCCTCGCAGCCCGAGGTGCATCTTCGAGCGGTAGATGACCGTGCCGGTCTGGGCGTCGTAGGTCATCTCCTCAAGCAGCAATCGCGCGGCGATACGGCACAACTCCCCCAGCCACGCGCGCCGCCGGCCGAACACCGAGCGCAGCGAATTGATTCACCTATCGCTTGGTACTTCACCGAGCTGGCGGCGTGGCTGCGCAAAAACAGGCGTAGCCGTTTCCTGCTGACCGCGCCGCCGTTGCGTATGCCGGGCGCCGCGGGCTCGCCGGTGACGCCGGTGGCGACGGTGGCGACGGTTTGATGCGTATAGCGGCCTGCTTACATTTTGTTACGCAGAGGATGTGACCGTTTTCATGGTTTCGGGCGTTATACCGTCATATGCGTTGGCAAATGCACAGTGCAAAATGGTTTTATGCGGTACGGTTCTCATTGTAAGTGTCGCACAGCCCGCAGGCAATGGGGCTGCATGGATCAACAGAAAAGGAGCGGATATGCAAAACAACAAAATCATGTCGATTAACCGGATCATGGCGCTGGTTATCGCGGGAACCTTGGTTGCTACGCCGGTGTTTGCCGACAAACCGGAATGGGCGGGTAAAGGCAAGTCCCAGGACGATCGCGACAACCGGGGTGGCGGCAAGCAGCGCGACCGTGATGGCGATCAGAGTCATTTCGGCGATCGTCAGCATGTGAACGTCCGCGACTATTACGCGCAGGAGTATCGTGGTGGCCATTGCCCGCCCGGCCTTGCCAAAAAAAACAACGGGTGCATGCCGCCGGGGCAGGCTAAAAAATGGAGCAAGGGCCGGCCCCTGCCGCGTGACGTCGTGTATTACGATGTTCCGGCGCGACTGGTGGTGCAGCTTGGCGTGCCGCCCACCGGGCACAAATATGTGCGTGTGGCCGCAGACATCCTGCTGATTGCAGTGGGTACATCGATGGTGGTCGACGCGATCAGCGATCTTGGCCGGATGTAATCTGTAACCCGGATATAACCTGTTTTTGTATTCATATCGCCAGTAATCCAGGAGAACATCATGAATATCCACCAGAAAATATTTTTTGCATTATTCGCGCTATTGGCTTTTTTTCCGCTGACCTTCCCGTCTGGCGTGGCTCGCGCTCAACAGTCTGCCGCCTCGGTTGCGGCTCCCAGAATCGATGGTTTTGATGTAGAACAGGTCAAAACACTGGTTGCCGGCACCGAGCTCGACTTTACCCTGTATGGAACGCCGGGTGGCCTGGCAACGGTCAGGATTGATGGCGCAACAGGGAGGTTCCCGCTGGAGGAAGTGGAAGCCGGCGTATACGAGGGCATTTACTCGATCAAGACACGGGACCGCATCGCGGCCGGTGCCGCGGTCACGGCCAATTTGCGCCTGGGCAATCAGGTTGCGAGCGCAATCCTCGATGAATCGCTGGTGGTGGGCTCCAGGTCTCGTTCTGAACTGGCGGCTGATGCCGCAGCCGCGAGCGCGGTTCCCAAAATTGATCGTTTTGATGTGGCGCCGGCCAACCAACTGGTTGCAGGCAACGATCTATTCTTTACCCTGGCAGGCAGCCCCGCCGGGAAGGCAAGCATCAGGATCGCTGGCGTCAAGGGGAAGTTCTTTCTGGAAGAAATAAAAAAAGGCGTCTACGAGGGCGCTTATACGATCAAGAACAAGGACCGCATCGCGGCCGATGCCGCGGTCACGGCCAATTTGCGCCTGGGTAATCAGGATACCAGTGCCATCCTGGGCAAGTCGCTGGTGGCCGCCTCCGCTCCCGGCCCGCGCGCCAGCCGCGCGGCCGGAGTTTGTCCCAATTGCGGCACGGTCGAAGCGATCAATGTCATCGAGGTCAAGGGCGAAGGCAGCTATGTGGGGATGATCGCCGGCGGTATCGCCGGTGCGTTGCTCGGCAGTCAAGTCGGTCAGGGCCGGGGCACGACCGCGGCCCAGATCGTCGGCGCCGCCGGTGGCGCCTATGCCGGTAACGAGGCTGAAAAGTACATCAAGAGAACCAGGCAGTACGAAGTGATCGTGCGCCTGCAAGGCGGCGGCTCGCAGGCGGTATCTTATCCGGCCCAACCGTCTTTCAAAGTCGGTGACAGGGTCAGGGTGGAGGCCGGCGCCCTGGTGCTCGATCAGTAAAGACGGTATTAATTTCGCCAACAGCGCTTATTTTGCAACCAGCCAAGACTTCGTTCCATAGCGAAGCCGACCCCGTGATCGTATCCGAGGCATCCGTTGCGGCCGCCGATTCCATAGCGGTTGCGCTACGCGCGTCCCGCTACTCGCGCATGAGCGTGGCGGTCGGTGTGCTCGCGGTCATCGCGCTGGTCGCCGCGCTGTATCTGGCGCGCGGCTTCTTCGTGCCATTGCTGATCGGTATCCTCGTAAGCTACACGCTGCACCCGGTGGTCGATTGGCTGAAGACGTGGCACGTTCCGCGTACCGTGGCGGCGGCACTGGTGCTGGCGGTGCTGGTTGGTGGGGTCTCGTGGATCACGTATTCTCTGAGCGATGATGTCACTACGATGATCGAGAAGCTTCCCGATGCGGCGCGCAAACTGCGGCAGAACTTGAGCGACGCCCGCACCGGCAGCCCGACGGCGTTGCAGAACATGCAGGAAGCCGCCAACGAACTCCAGGGCGCTGTCACTGACGCGGGCGCGAAGCCGGGAGCGCGCGTGATCACCATGCGTGCGACCGAGCCTGCCGCCTGGTTGCGCGAATACGCCGTGGCGCAGTCCGCGCTGCTGTTTGTGGTTGCCGGCCAAACGCCGATCGTGTTGCTTCTCGCCTATTTCCTGCTCGCCTCGGGCACGCACTTTCGGCGCAAGCTGGTGTAGCTCACGGATAGGCAAATCAATCCCGCTCCTTTCGCGCACACCCGCCGGCCGCAGCGCTCCTGAGCCCAACGGTGAGCTGGCAGCGTCGAGTGCGGGGGTAGTTTGTCCGTAATACCGCGCAATTGGCAAGGTTGGTGATCCCGAAACCCCGCAAAAGCCCGCACTCGCGCCTTCGGATCTGCTGCAGTCCAATCTCGGCGTGTTTTAATCCGGCATGGCGAATCTCAGCGTGAACGGCGGCAAGGTCGAATATCTGCAATCCGGCAAAGGGCCGGACCTTCTTCTTTTGCATTCGCTATTGACCGAACTCACCGTGTTCGACCGGATTAGCCCGGTGCTTGCCGGGAGCCGGCGAGTGACCTGCATCAACCTGCCTGGGTTCGGCGCCTCCGATCCGCTGCTCCTGATCTCGGTGGGCGACTACGCCGACCATGTCGCGAGAACGATGGACGCGCAGGCGATCCCTGGAGCGGCGTGGCACGAAATTGCGGACAGCGGGCACTGCCCGATGCTCGAGCAGCCCGACGCGCTGGTGGCGCTGATGCGCAATTTCCTCGCCTGAAGGCAAGACATGGAAGAAACGCAGAAATTGCGGGTCAATGGCGTCGAGCGGGAAGTGCGCGCCGATCCCGCGACGCCGCTGCTCTACATCCTGCGCAACGACCTTGGCCTGAAGGGCACCCGCTTCGGCTGCGGTGAAGGGCATTGCGGCGCCTGCACCGTGCTTATGGACGGGAAACCACTGCAGTCTTGCGATACCCCGCTGTGGTCCGCGGTTGGCCATGCAATCACCACGGTGGAGGGCCTTTCGCAGAACGGTGCGCCGCATCCGATCCAGCAGGCGTTCCTCGGCGAGCAGGCGGCGCAATGCGGCTATTGCATCAACGGCATCATGATGTCGGCGGTGGCGCTGCTCGAGCGCAACCCGGATCCGAGCGAGGCGCAGATTGCCGCCGCGCTCGAAAGAAACCTGTGCCGCTGCGGCACCCATGTCCGCATCCTGCGCGCCATCGCGCGGGCGGCGCAGATGCTGCGCAAGGGCAGGGGCGGATCATGAGCGCCGCCGTGCCGCCTGCTTCGCTGCCGCTGTCGCTGAAAACCAACCCGCGGCTCGACCGCTGGCTGCGCTTCAATGCCGACCGCACGGTCACGGTGCGCAGCGGCAAGGTGGAACTCGGCCAGGGCATCGTCACCGCGATCGCGCAGATCGCCGCCGAGGAACTGGACGTGTCGCTCGACCGGCTGCAGTGGGTGGCCGGGGACACAAGTGCATCCCCGGACGAGTGGTACACCGCCGGCAGCCAGTCGATCGAGGTGGGCGGTCTCTCGATGCGGCTGGTATGCGCCGAAGTGCGGCAGCTGTTCCTGCAGGCCGCGGCGCGTGAACTGGAAGTTGCCATCGAAGAGCTGCAGGTGACTGACGGCGTAATCGGAGTGCCGGGCACCGACGTGCGTACCAGCTACTGGGATCTGGCGCCGCGCGTGAGTCTGGCGCGGGACGTGACGGGTGCCGCGCCGCCGAAGCCTGCCGCGGCTCACACCGTGGTCGGAAGGAGCGTGCCGCGCCGGGACCTGGCGGCGAAGCTCTCCGGGGCGGCCTATGTGCACGATATGGATCTGCCGGGCATGGTGCATGGGCGCGTGTTGCGGCCGCCCAGCATGACGGCACGCCTCGAGAAGTTTGACGCCGCGGCGGTGCGCGCACTGCCGGGGGTGGTCACGGTCCTCGTCAGCGGAAACTTCGTCGGCCTTTGCGCCGAGCGCGAAGAGCAGGCGGTGAGGGCTCTTGCCGCGGCGGAACGCGCCGCATCGTGGCAGACGAAAACGGATCTGCCGGCGACGAACGAAATCGGCGAGTTCCTCGACAAGCTGCCGGCGACGCGCAGCGTGGTGCATGTGAAGGAAAAGGAAGACACCGGCGGCGAGGGCACGGCACTAACCCGGATCGAAGCGCGCTATTCCAAGCCTTATCTTGCGCACGCCTCCATCGGACCGTCCTGCGCAGTTGCGCGCTTCGAAGACGGCAGGCTGACCGTCTGGTCGCACACCCAGGGCAGCTTTCATCTACGCGCGCAGATCGCCCACGTGCTCGGCCTGCCCGTCGCCGACGTCGACGTCATCCATCGTGACGGTCCCGGCTGCTACGGCCACAACGGGGCCGACGACGTGGCGCTCGACGCCGCGCTGCTCGCGCGGGCCTGCGGCCGCCCGGTGCGGGTGCAGTGGACGCGCGCGGACGAGTTCACCTGGTCGCCCTGCGGTTCCGCGATGATCGTGCGGCTGAGCGCCGGGCTGGACGCCGGTGGCCAGGTCATCGACTGGCGGCACGAGATCTGGAGCCATACGCACATCAAGCGGCCCGGCTGGGCCGATGGTATCAATCTGCTCGCGGCCTGGCACATGGATCCGCCGCACCCGGTCCCTCCGCCCAAGGACACGCCGCTGCCCACCGGGGGCGCCACCCGCAACTCGGTCCCGCTCTACGATTTTCCGCGGCAGGAGGTGGCCTACAATTTCATCGCCGAAATGCCCTTGCGCGTCTCGGCGCTGCGCACCCTGGGTGCGTACGGGAACATTTTCGCGATCGAATCGTTCATGGACGAGCTTGCCGCGGCGGCGAGCGCCGATCCGGTCGAATTCCGCCTGCGCCACCTTTCCGACCCGCGCGCGCGCGCCGTGATCGAGGCGGTGACGAAAGCGGCGGCCGGTAGCACAGGGCGGGACGGTCCCGGTACTCGCGGGCGCGGCATCGGCTTCGGGCGCTACAAGAACATGTCGGCCTGGTGCGCGGTGGTCGCGGACATCGAGGTGGCCGAGAAGATCCTCGTGCACCGCGTGTTCGCCGCCGTGGATGCCGGAGAAGTGGTGAACCCGGACGGCCTGCGCAACCAGATCGAGGGAGGAATCGTGCAGGCCATCAGCTGGACGCTGAAGGAGGCGATCCGCTGGGACCGCGAGCGCCTGCTCAGCCGTACCTGGGAGGATTACCCGATTCTGAAATTCGACGAGGTGCCCGCAATCGAGGTCGTGCTGCTCGACCATCCGGGTGAGCCCGGACTCGGTGTCGGCGAATGCGCCGCCGGGCCGACCGCGGCTGCGCTCGCCAACGCGCTCGCCAATGCGCTCGGCGTGCGCGTGCGGGACCTGCCGCTTACGCCGGAACGCATCGCCGCAGCTATGTAGCCAGGCCCATGTCGGCGAGAATGCGCCGCCCCGACGCCTGCCGTAGAAAAGGGGGTCAGAACAACATTTCCAGGCAGTGACTGAATTGCACTCTGAAGTCTCCGGAAATGTTGTTCTGACCCCCTTTTCTGGGTGATCGATTAGTCGTCGGCATGCGCCGCGGGCCGGTGCGCGGCGACGAGTTTTTGCTGCAGCATCGGCGGCGCCGGATCGTAGTGGCTGAATTCGAAGGTGTAGGAGCCGTGGCCGGCGGTGATCGATTTGAGCCGCGCCGGGAACTGCTCCAGTTCCGAAAGCGGCGCCTGCGCGAAGATCTTGACGGTGCCGGGGCGCGGCGCGTCCGACCCTTTGATATGGCCGCGGTGGCCGGAGAGTTCGCCCGCGATGTCGCCCATTTTCTGTTCCGGCGCGACCACGTCCACGTTGACGATCGGCTCGAGCACGATCGGCCGCGCCTTGCCCAGCGCATCCATGAAGGCCTTGCGCCCGGCGGAGACGAAGGCCACTTCCTTGGAGTCCACCGGATGGTGCTTGCCGTCGTACACGGTGACGCGCAGGTCCTGCAGCGGGTAGCCGGCAATGAAACCGGTCTGCAGCACGCCGCGCACGCCTTTTTCGACTGCCGGGATGAACTGGTTGGGGATCGTGCCGCCCTTCACCTTGTCGACGAACTCGAAACCCTTGCCGCGCGCCAGCGGCTCGACGCGCAGAAACACTTCGCCGAACTGCCCGGCGCCGCCGGTCTGCTTTTTGTGCCGGCTGTGCCCTTCGGCGCGCGCGGCGATGGTTTCGCGGTACGGGATCGAAGGCGGTCGGGTGTCGAGCTCCACTTTGTACTGGCCCGCCATCTTTTCCAGCATGACTTTCAGGTGCATCTCGCCGATGCCGCGCATCACGGTTTCGTTGGCCTGCGCGTTGTGCTCCAGGCGAAAGCAGGGGTCTTCGGCCATCAGCTTGTGCAGCGCATCGGACACCTTCTGCTCGTCACCGCGTTTTTTGGGCTGCACCGCGAGCCCGAACACGGCGATCGGCAGCTCGAGCGGCCTGGCGTGGATGTGCGCATCCTCCGCGGAGTCGTGCAGGACGTGGTCGAACTGGATCTCGTCGATCTTGGCGATCGCGCAGATGTCCCCCGGTACGGCCTCGGCGACTTCGGTCTGGGTTTTCCCCTTGAGCACGTAGAGGTGCCCGGCTTTGACCGGTTTCCTGCCTTCGCCGATGAAGAGCTGGGTGCCCGGCGTGATGCGCCCCTGGTGCACGCGAAACACCGCGAGGCGCCCGATGTAGGGATCGATCTCGATTTTGAACACATGGGCAAGCACGTGCCGGCCGGGATCGGGCAGGGCGGCAAGCTCGGTTGCCTCGCCGCCGCCGGCGGGCACATTGAGATACACCGGCGGATTGCCCTCGGCCGGATTGGGCAGCAGTTTCACGATCACATCGAGCAGCTCGCCGATGCCGGCGCCGGTTTTCGCCGAGGTGAAGACCACCGGGATCAGGTGGCCTTCGCGCATCGCGCGCTCCAGCGGTTCGTGCAGCTCGTCGGGCGGCACCTCGCCCTTTTCAAGGTAGAGCTCCATCAGCTTCTCATCCACCTCGACCACCTGTTCGACCAGCTTCTTGTGCGCTTCAGCCACCGAGGAGAAATCCGCCTCACCCGAAGGCGCGAAGAAGCAGTCCGAAACCTTGCTCGCGCCGGCTGCCGGAAGATTGAGCGGCAGGCACTCCTTGCCGAAGGTCTGCTGGATCTTTTCCAGCAGCCCCGGCAGGTCCACGTTGTCCGCATCGATGCGGTTGACGATCACCAGCCGGTCCAGGCCGCGCTTGGCCGCCCACTGCATGAAGCGGCCGGTCATCATCTCGATGCCGTTCTGCGCATTGATGACGATCGCCGCGGTTTCGACTGCGGCCAGCGCCGGCAGGGCGTGGCCGAGGAAATCCGGGTAGCCGGGCGTGTCGAGCAGGTGAATCCGGTGCGTGCCGTCCGAATGCGGCGCCTCGAAGCTCGCCACCGCGAGCTTGAGGGAGTGGCGGAAGGATTTTTCGAGCGGCGTGTAGTCGCAGACCGTGCTGCCGCGCTCCACGCTGCCTGTTGCCGCGATCGCGCCTGCGCGCGCGAGCAGGGCCTCGGCCAGTGAGGTTTTTCCCGCTCCTGCCTGGCCGACCAGCGCAAGGGTCCGGATCCGCTTGATGGGGAACTTGGGCACGGCAATCTCCTCGCTCGAGGTGCGTTCTGGGTCCCTGCGTCTCTTATATCAGCAAGGGCAAGGTCCGGGGAAGGGTCAGCGGCAACGCGCGAGAAACGCGAGCACCGCTTCACCAGGGGACCGGCGCCTGCGACCGACAACGCGATGCGCGGCTGCGGACCGACGAAAATCGTTTCGACGCCCGGCTACTCCGCTTTCGCGCCGGAGATCTTCACCGCGCGCGCACGGCTCGCGCTGTCGGTTTTCAGGAAGGCCTCGAACGCCTCCGGCGAACTGCCCACCACGTCGTAGCCTTTGTCGATGAGCTGCTTCTGGCGGAACTCCGGCTCTTCGAGGATGCGCTTCGCATCCTGGTAAATGCGCGCCACCGCTTCCCGCGGCGAGCCCGCGGGCAGGAACAGGCCGAACCAGGCATGCGTCTCGACTTCCGGGAAGCCCAGCTCCGCGAACGTCGCTACGTCGGGCAGCAGCGCCGAGCGCCTCAATCCGCCGATGGCGATCGCCTTGAGCCTTCCCGCCTTGAGCGGCCCGATCGAAGAGGCGATCCCCGAGAACGTGAGTTGCACTTCGCCCGCCATGACCGCCGGCACCGCGAGCGAAATGCCCTTGTACGGCACGTGCACGATGTCGATGCCCGCCCGGAACTTGAGCATCTCGCCCGCCAGGTGCGGCTGGCTGCCGCTGCCGAAGGAGGCGTAATTGAGGCTGCCGGGCTTCGATCTGGCGAGCGCGATCAGTTCCTGGAGGTTGTTCGCCGGCAGCGCCGGATGCGCCACCAGCAGCTGCTGCAGCAGGATCAGATTCGTCACCGGGATGAAGTCGCGCTGCACGTCGTAGGGCAGCTTGGCGAACAGGTGTGGGTTGATCGAAAACGATGCGTCGGTGGTGAGCAGCACCGTGTGGCCGTCGGGCGGGGCCTTGGCGACTGCGTCGGTGCCGGGAATGGTGCTGCCGCCGGGCCTGTTCTCCACCACCACCGGCTGGCCCCACTGCGGCGCGAACTTTTCGGCCAACTGCCGGGCGAGAATGTCGATGCCGCCGCCCGGCGGGTAAGGCACCACGATCCGGACCCCTTTGGCCGGCCAGCCTTGCGCCGACGCCGAGGCGCAGACGCAGGCGGCGGCAAGCAGTGCGGCGAACCTGGCGAGCGGCATCATGTCGCGGCGTTACTTCTTGGCTGCCTTCTTCTCGAGCAGCTCGGCGCGCTTTTTCAGCACGTCGTCGAGCTTCGATTTCGGAATCAGGAGTGTATAGGCGGCCAGCGATTTTTCGCGCGGCAGCCGCTCGTTGATTTTCTTCAGCCGCTCCTCCGCGTCCTTGCCCTCGGGCCTGGGCTCGCCTGCGATCGCGACGGTTGCGAAATAGTTCTCGCCCGAGAGCTTGCCCAGTTTGAGCGTGTAGCTGAGTCCATCCAGAGTCACCGCAGTGACGACCATCGGCTTGTCCAGCCCGGTCTCCTCGGGCTTCGCATCCGCGGGCGCGACATCGGCAAGTTCGATCAGCGAGAGCGAATAGGACGCCGCATTCGCCTTGCTGATGTCGAGCTTTTCATCGCCGCGCGCGCCGGCCAGTTTCCAGTCGGCGTTGTCGCCCGGGCGTTCGATACGCCAGGAAGACCCGGCCGCCGCGCCGTCCGCAAAGCGCACTTCCATGGTCTTCACCTTCTCGGCCGCGAAACCCGCCTTGCTGATCCAGTCGGCGCTGCGGGTGGAGGCCTGCGCGAGCGGATCCGACACCACCACAACCCGCTTCTCGTCGCCCGGCAGCGCCACGTAGCGCCCGTCGCCGTTGGCTTTCTCCGCATTCTCCGGCTCGATCTTGAAGTATTTCCTGCCGGCCGTGAGCCGCGCCAGCGGCTTGCCGTCGGCGCCGAGGAATTCGATCGCGGTGCCGCCCGCGTCCAGCAGCAGCCGGGCGCGGTCCTTCTCGCCGATGGGCTCGGATTGGCCGATCTTGAGGGAAATTGCCTTGACGACGAACTCGCGCACCTTGTCGAAATCGGCCGGAAAGCCGCCGCGCTCGACGATCGTCCAGCGCTCGTCTTTTCTTGCGATCGTGATCGCGTCCTTGGGCTGGCGGATCACGATCGAGGCGATCTGCGAGGCCTGCAGGCCCTTCAGCAACGGTTGGCCGAGTGATCCCGCGTCAGCGGATTTTGCTGGCGAGGCCTGCTGCTCGCGCACCAGCAGCGCGCCGCCGCCCAGCGCGATCAGCAGGATTAGCAGGACACCCAAAAAACGCGCATTCATGCCGCAACCTGCTGCCGGCGGCGTTTCAGGAAAAATACCGCCAGCCCCAGCAGCACCACCAGCAGGGGGATCAGGGCGATGTTCGCCACTTTGGTCCAGAAGACGAGCGCTTCGGCATCCTGGCGCAGGTTCTTGCGCAGTTCCTTCAGCTCCCTGCGCGTCTCAATGACGCGCTTGCGGAAGTTCTCGATCTCGAGCTGCTGCTCCGGGGTCATGAGTTGGGCCGATTTCGCTCCCGCGCCGCGCGCCTTTTGCAGCTCCTGCAGCTTCTCGGTGGTCTTCTGCAGCTCGTCTTCGAGGGATTTCAGGCGGCCGAAGTACTGCTTCTGCGCCTCGGCCTCCATCTGGCGCACCACCGTGAGCGGGCGGAACGAGGTGGCGCGGCTGCGCAGCGAGGTGAGCGCGTCCCCGGAGGAAAACTGCTCGACCATGCTCTGCGCGAACGCGAGATTGCCGTTGGAGGGCACCACGATGCGCCGGCCGAACACTTCCTGCACGTCAACCGCGGCGCCGTCGTTCAGCATGTCGACGTCGGCGACCAGGATCACCGAGTTCTCGCTGGCGGACTCCTTTAGGCTCACTTCTTCCTTTGAATCTTTTTTATCGGATTTCGGTTTTCCTTCCGGGAAGGCGGTCTTGAACTTGCCGCCCAGCCGCAGCGCGAGCGGCCGCGCTTTGTTGTCGGGCTGGAAGCCTTTCATCGCCGCTTCGCCCGACACGGTGGAAACAATGTTGTCCACCAGCATCGAATTCGGCGAGCTCTGGACGAGTTCCGTGACCTTCAACCCCTCGGCGGGCTTCACTTCGAACGCCCCGCCGAAAGCGTAGAGCAGGGTCTCGATCTGGCTCGTGACTACGTCGTCGCGGTTGAACGCGGTACGGTTGAGCGTCAGCACGGTGGGGGTATAGCGCTGTCCCGCGCCGGAGGCATACACCACATCGGCGAGCACCTTGCCCTGGTTCATTTCCACGCCCCAGGCCTTGAACAGCGTGGGCAGGCTGGAGCTGGTGCCGCCGCCGCTGATGCCGGGCATCGGGCTGGGCTGCTGGTCGAAGTAGGCGTAGGGATCGACGAACGCGATCAGCTTGCCGCCGCGCATCACGAATTGATCCAGTGCGTATTCGGTGGCCTCGGGCAGGTCGCGCGGGTGGATCACCAGCAGGGTCTTGATCTCCGGGTCGATCGCCTCCGTCATCAGCGAAACCTGCCTGACGTTGAAATCGCGCTTCAATTCATTGGCGAGCACCCAGGGCTCGGAGCTCTGCCGCGTCATCGGGTTGAATCTCTCGCCCAGGATCGGCAGCGCGCTCATCAGGCCGAGCACCGGCCGCTCGGTGGTGGCGACGCGCGCGATAGCGCGCGCGAGATCGTACTCGAGCAGGCGCTCGCGCTGCGCCGACACCGCCGGGATCGCCTGCTTGCGCTCGAGCTGGCTCACCGTCAGCCCGAGGTAGAACTGCTCGCCGGAAAAGAGCTGCTGCGGCTCGACGCCGTCCAGCTGCGCCGCGTCCTCGTCCTCGCTGTCGGGCTTGGGATTGTAGAGTTCGATCGCGAGGTTCGCGCCGGCAACCGACTTGAATTCGCGCGCGAGATCCTCGACGCGCTGCGCGAAGCTGCGCAGTTGAACCGGCATCGCCTGCTCGCCGCGCGAGATGTAGAGCTTCAGCTTCACCGGCGCTTCCAGGCCGCGCAGGAGCTTCTTCGTGCCCTCCGAGAGGGTCTGGATCCTGCCTTCCGTCAAATCCAGTTTTACCGGTTGAAACGAAACCAGGTAGTTGGCCGCGACCAGGATCAGGAACAGGGCGGCCAAGCCCGTCGCGGAGTAGACAAACACCCCGTACTTTTTGAGGAACGTGTTCATCGGTTGCGCAGCACGATGCTGGTGGCGAAGAGCGAAAAGCCGATCACCGACAGGAAGTAGGCCAGATCCCGGCTGTCGATCACGCCCTTCTGGAAGCCGTCGAAATGGCTGACCACCGAGAACGCCGCCACCGTGTCGATGAATGCCGGGCTCGCCCAGCGCACCATCAGGTCGGTGACCGGATTGAAGCCGGCGAGGATCAGGAACAGGCAGGCCACCACCGACAGGATGAACGCGACCACCTGGTTGCGCGTCATTGCGGAGGTCATGCAGGTGACCGCGAGGTAGGCGCCGGCGAGAAACAGGCTGCCCAGGTAGCCCGCGAAGATCATGCCGTTGTCCGGGCTGCCGAGCACGTTCGCGGTCACCACCACCGGAAAGGTGAGCGCGAGGGCGATGCCGAGGAAAATCCAGGAAGCGAGGAATTTGCCGAGGATCGCCTGCCAGGGGGTGATCGGCATCGTCATCAGCAATTCGAGCGTACCGGAGCGGCGCTCCTCGGCCCACAGGCGCATGCCGACCGCCGGCACCAGCACCAGGTAGAGCCACGGATGCCAGCCGAAGAACGCGCCCAGGCTCGCCTCGCCACGCTCGAAGAACTGCCCCGCGGTAAAGGTGAAAAATCCGGTGAGCAGCAGGAAAATGACGAGAAACACGTAAGCCACCGGGGAGCCGAAGAAGCTGCCGAGCTCGCGCTTGGCGATGACCAGGATGCTTCTCATGGCTTCACCGTATCGGGTGCGGCTATCCCCGTGTCGGGGATTGTAAGTCGGCGGAATACCTCATCCAGCGGCCTGCCCAGTTCGTCGGGCGTGCCCTGGGCAACGATTTTGCCGCGGTCGATGATGATCGCGCGCGTGCAGGCGGCGTCCACTTCTTCCAGGATGTGGGTCGAGAACACCACCGCCTTGGTGCGCCCCAGTTCCTTGATCAGGTTGCGCACTTCGTGCTTCTGGTTCGGGTCCAGGCCGTCGGTCGGCTCATCCAGGACCAGCACCTCGGGCTCGTGGATCAGTGCCTGCGCGAGACAGGTGCGGTGCCGGAAGCCCTTGGAAAGCGTGTCGATGGACTGGTGCAGCACCGATGCGAGAAAGCAGCGCTCGACCGCCCGCGCCACGGCCCGGCGTTTCGAGCCGCCCGAGAGGCCACGCAACTCGGCGGCGAACTCGAGGAAACCGCGCACCGTCATGTCGGTATAGGCGGCGGCATTCTCGGGCAGGTAGCCGATCAGGCGTTTGGCCTCCAGCGGCGATTCGACCACGTCGTGGCCGCCCACGCTCACGCTGCCGCTGGTGGGCGGGTAGTAGCCGGTGATCATGCGCATGGTGGTGGATTTGCCCGAACCGTTCGGCCCGAGGAAGCCCACCACCTCGCCCCGCTCCACGGTGAACGAGATGCCATCCACGGCACGCGTGGCGCCGAAGCTTTTTGCCAGATTTTCAATCTTGATCATGAAGGGTGTTCGAATTGCGGGGGGCGCATTATCGCCGAGATCCGCCCGGAAATTTAATAGAATACGGCTTTGCAGAGAAGTTACATGAAACTGCTGGCGGCGCTTGTTTTTTGGTTCCTTGCCTTGCCGGTGCTGGCGCAGCCCTATCCGGCCAAGCCGGTGCGGATCGTCGTGCCCTTCGCCCCGGGCGGGGGATCGGATTTCATTGCCCGCTTCATGGCCACGCGCTTGAGCACGGCGCTCAGCCAGCAGGTGATCGTTGAAAACAAGCCGGGCGCGGGCGGCGTGCTCGGCATCGAGCAGGGCCTCAAGTCGCCGCCGGACGGCTACACGCTGACCCTGATCGCCTCCAGCTACACGGTGAACCCCGAAGCCGCAGACGACCAGATCGAACGTTTGGTCCCCGAAGGGCAGCGCCTCGGCGTCGCCATGCTCGAACATAAGCGACGGGCTGCGTCGTCGTGCCTCAGCGACCATTGCAGCACTGAAATCAACACCCGTTACCGCAGCCCCACGGGCTGCAGCAATTGAAGAGACGAGGCCCGGCCCACAAGCG
>JBCKKZ010000026.1:0-26923 GCA_038904015.1 Burkholderiales bacterium
ATGATTATTTCTCCATTTGTTTAAAAAAACTGCGAGCCTGCGAAGACCCGCTGCGACCGGATTGGTCGCGTGGCGGGCGGTAACCGGCGCAAACTATCCGCGAACTCGATACTGCAAGCTCGCCGTTGGGCTTATGCAGGCTGCGGCCGGCGAGTGTGCGGGGAAAGAGCGGGATGTCGCACCGTTCACGAACCGCAGCACTTCATTCGATCACCCGATCGGCGCGCAGCATTACCGAACGCGGAATCGCGAGCCGGAGCGCCTTCGCGCTCTTTAGGTTCACCACCAGCTCGAACCTGGTGGGCTGCTCGATCGGCAAGTCGCCCGGCTTCGCACCTTTGAGGATTCTGTCCACGTAGCTGGCGGCGCGCCGATACGTATCGGAATAATTTGCCCCATAGGACAAAAGGCCACCGGCGCTTACATACCCACTTTCTTCATACATTGCCGGAAGTCGGTGCGTGTTCGCGAGCTCCACTATGCGCGTTCGATGCTGGGAGACCAGGGGACTCGTGACAACGATGAGCGCATCCGCGCGCCCCTCTCCTGCGGTCTGGAATACTCCATTGAAATCCGGATTCGGGCCCCGCACCTCCAGGGATAGCAAGCGCAGCTTAAATTCTCGCACCGCGGACTCATATGCCTTGAATGCAACGATCGGGCCGGGACCTTCCGGATCCCAGAGGACGGCCACATGGACCATCTTGGGAAGCACCTCCTTAAGCAACTCGACTCGCTTCGCACTCAAGTCGCGAGTGAGCAGGGCAAGCCCCGTGATGTTCGCGCCCGGACGTGCCAGGCTATCCACATACCCGGCAGCAACAGGATCGATAGTAGTCACCATCACGATGGGGATCGTTTTAGTTGCTTTCTTGGCGGCGATAATGGCCACGTTATTGGTCGCGACAATGATGTCAACTTTCTGTTGAATGAGTTCATCCACGATGCCGGGGATCCGATTCGGATTGCCCTCTGCGGATCGGGCTTCAATTAAGAAACCCTGCCCTTCAACACGACCTAGATCGCGCAACCCTTGCTTGAATGTCTCAAGGAGTGGGTTGGGACTTGCGGGGCTGCCAGTGGAGAATATAATCCCGATCCGCAGAATTTTTCCATCGGCCTGCCGCGCCTTAGCGGCCGAAGCCAAGCCGAGAAGGCCGGCGGAGACACCCCTGATGAATCTGCGGCGATCCATTATTCGATCACCCGGTCGGCGCGCAGCAGGATCGACTGCGCACCCGCCGCAAGCGGCGAGGTGACCGGGAACAAGCCCAGGACGAGGCTAAGCAGGAATACCACCCGTCGCAGCATCTCGGCTCTCCCTCCGAGTGGAAGTTCGGAACAGGCGGGGGACTCTAGCCGCTTTTTGTTCGTTGCCACGGCGCCCAGAGAAAACCCCGCGCCCACAAATAGGATAGCATTTCCGTCAATTATTGATTCTCCTATCTTTTTGATTCTCCTATCCTTCTTTAGTTCAGAATAACTAAGGGCAATCCCGTCAAAAATCGCTGCCGGCTTGTCCGGAAACTTCGCGGCGGACTGCGAAAACATCTGCTGCAGGGTGATGCGCGGCGCGCGCAGCGAGCGCGGCATGTCCGGCGGCCAGTGGCGGAAGTGGCGGGATTCCTTCGGCGCGAAGTATAGTAGGCCATGCCCGCCGCGCACGGATCGAGCGCATCGTTCGAGGAGCATCTCGCCCGGGAGATCGGCGCGAGCGAGCGCCTGCGCGCCGCGGTGCTGGTGTGGATTCTGGCCGCGCTGATGGTCTTCTTCGTGATGGTCTCCTTCGTGATCGCCTACACGCCGCTCCGCGAGCAGTACCGCCAGCACTTCGCCACTCCGGCTGCGGGCATCTACCTTTTCGCGATCCTGGCGTTGCTGCTTTGCTACGAGGCAGCGGTACTGCGGGTACTCGGCCGCCGGCCAGCCGGTGAAGCAGGCGTGCCCGCCGTGCTTCGCTACCTGAACGCTTTCATCGAAACGAGCGTGCCGAGCGTCATCATCCTGGCGGTCGCGAGCGAAATCAGCCCGGTGTTCGTGCTGCAAAGCGGCGCGATCCTGCTCTATGCGGTTTTCATCGTGCTGTCCACCCTGCTGCTCGATTACCGGCTGTCGGCGTTTACCGGCCTGGTCGCGGCGGCGGAGTATGTGGGCCTGTGCGTCGCCTTCTCGGGCCGAAGCGGGGAGGCGGCCACAGGCACGCCGTTCGAGCTGCCGCCGTTCTACGTTGCCAAGGGTGCGATTCTTGTCCTCTGCGGCATGGCGGCGGGGTTCGTCGCGCACCAGCTCAAGCTCCGCGTCGGCAATGTCTTCCGCACGCTGCAGGAACGTCAGCGCGTGCTGGATGCCTTCGGGCAGCAGGTCTCGCCCGCCATCGCCGACGAGCTGCTGAAGTCGGGCACGGAGATCGCCAGCCGGCGCGCCGAGGTTTGCGTGATGTTCATGGACATCCGCGATTTCGCGCCGCTGGTCGAGAACAAGCGGCCCGAGGAGATCGTCGCATTGCAGAACGCGGTGTTCTCGGAAGCGGTAGAGGCGGTGAACCGCAACCACGGCATCATCAACCAGTTTCTCGGCGACGGCTTCATGGCCACCTTCGGCGCGCCGATCGCCACCGGCCGCGACTGCGCCAACGCGCTGGCGGCGGCGCGCGAACTGGTGGCGGGCATACGCACGCTCGCCGAATCCGGGCGCATTCCGGCGATCGCCGTCGGCATCGGCCTGCACACCGGGGTGGCGGTCACGGGGAACATCGGTTCGGCACAGCGCCAGCAGTACTCGATCACCGGAAACGTGGTGATCCTCGCTTCGCGCATCGAGCAGCTGAACAAGGAATACGGCTCGCAAATCCTCGTCTCGCGCGAGGTCTTGGAGGCGGCCGGAGGAATCCCGCCGGGCGCGGTTTCGCTGGGGCCGGTGCACGTCAAGGGCCGCGAGCAGCCGATCGATATTTACCGGCTGGCATGAGCGGTATAGTGGTCGAAAGGAGTTGCCATGATCGCCGTCATCTTCGAGTTCACCCCCGCCCCGGGCCGGTTCCCGGACTACATGGCGCTGGTCGGCCAGCTCAAGCCCGAGTTGGACAAGGCCGAGGGCTTCGTGTCGCTCGAGCGCTTCGAGAGCATCACCACGCCGGGCAAGTTCGTTTCGCTGCAGTTCTGGCGCGACGAGGAGAGCGTGCAGAAATGGCGCAACGTGCACCAGCACCGCGAGGCGCAGAAAAAGGGGCGCGGCGGAATATTCGCCTCCTACCGGCTGCGCATCGCCGGCGTGATCCGCGACTACAGCATGGACGCGCGCGCGCAGGCGCCCGCTGACAGCATCGCCGCGCATGGCTAACGCGCGGGCGGTCACGGATTGATTCTCCTATCCTTAGGGGCCTGCTTGGTTACTCAGAGCGACAGGATGTATTTGACCACCGTCTTCGCATCGGCATCGGAGACTTGGGATTGCACCGGCATCGGCATCTGGCCCCAGACGCCGACACCGCACTCCTGGATTCTCTTGGCCAGCTTCGCGGCGGCCGTCTTGTCGCCCTTGTACTTCGCGGCCACTTCCTTCATCGACGGCCCCAGTCGTTTCTGGTCGATGGCGTGGCAGGCCATGCAGTTGGATCTCTTGAACAGTTCGGCGTCGGCGACAGCCGAGCCCGCAGCCAACAGGAGGCCGGTGGCCACACTGATCGCGACAACCTTGCGCATGAACGGACAGGCCCTTGCACTTCTCGGTGAAGAACATCGTCCCGTCGGGCAGGAATGCCATGTCCCACGGGCTCTCCAGCTTCGACAGCACCGGACTTGCCGTCAAGCTCGGCGCCTGCGCGACGGCAGCGCCAGCGGCAACGGCCCCGACACATGCCACGAGCAGGCAGTTTCCTTAGGGAAACGCGGATTTAATCGATTTTTGGCCAGAATACATCCTGTAAGCCGTTGATTTATAAGGGTGGAGATTCGAGCAAATCGATTAAAGCCGCGCTTCCTTAGCACACGCCCATAGGGTTTTCACTATCACATTTTAGGTTTACTTCTGCTATAAATGAATCGGGTTACGCAGTTGCTTGGGTCGTAGATTTATCGCTGAGATTTTTAACGACTGGGGAATCTTGAAAACGGTAGACATTTTTTGTCATAGGGCATGATAAGTTGTGAAGCACTCATGGCTGGCTTGCCTCAAAATACTTCGGAGAATTCATGAAAAATATCAATATAGTAAAAGCCGGATTAGTTGCCGCAAGTTTGGTGGCGTCTGGTGGTCTGTATGCAGCAACACCCATTCTTACTACTGAAGTTGTGGTTAGCAAGCTTGATTCGCCATGGGACATGTCTTTTTTGAAAGACGGAACCATGTTCTTCACTGAGAAGTGCAAAGGCTTGTCTGTTCGACTCCCCTCAGGCGCTATCAACAAGTTGCACGCCATCGGTGGCGTCACCGGCTATACATCCACCAGCGCAGACCTTTTCTGCGATGGCCAGGCCGGCATGATGGGTGTGGAGGTCGATCCTGACTTTGCCAAAAACCGCCAGATCTATGTTTATTCCAGCTCCAAACTCGGCGGCAAACTGAATAACCGCCTCATGCGCATGAAGGTGGATGCAACATTTACCAACGTGTCTGACCGGACGGACATCGTTCCTGATGTCAACTACAAACCAAAGGAATCCAAGCACCCGTTTGGTGGACCCGGTGCACACAACGGCGGTCGTGTTCGCTTCAGCCCAACTGACGGTTTCCTCTACGTGACCACGGGTGACAATCACTTGGGAGCAGGTCCACAAAGCCCCACAGTCATCTCCGGAAAAGTTCTGCGTATTGACAGAGACGGCAAAGCTGCAGCAGGTAACAAGCCGCCAGCTGGCTTTGATCCCCGCATCTACACCTATGGACACCGCAATCCCCAAGCCATTGCTTTCCGTCCTGGTGATGGCCGCCCATTCACCGCTGAAAATGGCCCATGGCATTCAGATGAAGTGACTGCTCTGGTCAATGGTGGCAATGCTGGCTGGGATCCTCGCCCCAACATAGGTGGCCGCAAGGACTGCCCAGACGACTATTGTGGCTATTCACCCAACCAAATGGGTGCCATGGACCCTAAAAAGCGCGCAGCATTTATGCCGATGACTGACCTCAAAACCTACCCCAACGCCATGAAGCCAGCGTGGAACAATAATGGGCTGTCACAAGGCATGTTCTCCAACGCTTTCCTGTCTGGTAAACAGTGGAAAGACTGGGATGGTCGGATGGTTGTTGGATACTCCGGTATCGGCATTCACGGCACAGCCGTCGGCAACCGTATGGATGTGCTGAAGATCAGTGCTGATGGACTCACTTCTACGGTAGTTCAGGCTTCTTGGCCCACAGTGACTGGGCGGTTCCGTGCAGTATCTCAGGGACCAGATGGCAATCTGTATGTGGCTTTTGAGGATCAAGGCATCATCATTCGCGTAACACCTCAATAATTGTTTCCCTGAAATGCGCTGCCCTTCGTGGCAGCGCATTTTTTTAATTTTTTTTAAAGACCTTTGAGATTTTGTAAATGAGAAAATTAGTCAGCTTTTTGGTATTTTCATGCTTAACAGGCACTATGAGTTTTGCATATGCTGATTATGATTTACTATTAAAAAGTAATTGCCTTGCATGCCACTCCCTTGACAAAAGAAAGTACGGTCCGAAATGGAATGAAGTGGCATCTAAATATGCCAACGACCGCAATGCTGCTAAAAAATTAGCTAAAAAAATCAAGGCTGGTGGTTCTGGTGTTTGGGGTAAAGACATGATGCCACCACAACCTCAGTTGTCCGAGGCAGATGCCCTTACCTTGGCCAAATATGTGCTGTCTCTGAAATAATTTAATGCAGCTTAGGGATCATGTCCAAAACCCAGTTTGAGATCCCGGCATAGACGAATAGTCCCATCTGATGAAATGTCGGCGCCAGTTTCGCTTTCCCAAAGCCGTATCAGGGTGTTTCGCTCGCTATTTGCAACCCCCTTGGGCCCATGCAGCAATCTACCCAAGTTAAGGATTTGACTCTGCAAGTTAGAAAAAATAGTTGGAAATAAATAAAATAAAGCTTGACAAATCGCAGGATTTTTTTGCCAGTGAGAATTTTTTATCTCATTGGCGAACATGTCTCTTTCTGCTCTTTTTTCCGAAATTTCTGCGCACCTGACGTCCCCCGAGTTTCTCAAGTCCGCTCGTCATCCCGAGCATCCCACTGCATTCACACGCAAGCGCAAGTTGCCATTGCCGTCTCTGGTGGCGCTGCTGTTGTGCGGCATGCGCATGAGCATCCAAGCCGAACTCGACCAGTTTTTCGCCCAAATAACCATCCCCCGGCAAAACCGGCCGCTAACCCACGTGGTTATTGGCTTCACGACAAAACCGGACTTTGCAACGTCCCATCCGATCAAAATCTACTCCGCAACCGGAGTGGTTTGTCATAGGATGCAACGGTTGCGGCATGATTCGCTTCGTGAAAAATCTTGTGTTACATCCGCTTGACGTTCGGCAGTTAAGTAAATCATTCGGCGTGCGCAAGGCCGTCGATGGCATCAGCCTGTCCGTTGCCGAAGGTGAATTCGTCGCGTTGCTTGGACCGAATGGTGCCGGCAAGACGACGCTCTTCCAAATGCTGACCGGTTTGTTCAGCGCCGATGCCGGCGCAGCAGCCATTTTCGGCATCGATATCGCCTCAACCCCATTGGCAGCACTGTCCCGCCTGGGCATCGTTTTTCAGCAGCCGGCACTGGACCTGGACCTCACTGTGGCTGCCAACTTGCAATTCCAGGCCGACTTGCATGGAATTGCCGGCGCCGATGCCAGGCAACGCATTGCGCATTGGCTGGCGCGGTTCGGGCTGACGGAACGCGCCAAAGACCGCGCCCGTGACCTGTCCGGTGGGAACCGCCGCAAGGTCGAGCTGGCGCGCGCTTTACTTACTCGACCCAAGCTGCTGTTGATGGATGAGGCGACCGTCGGTATTGACCCGGCCTCACGCGTACAGATTTTGTCGGATGTGAAAGCGCTCTGTCGCGAGCAGGGTCTGGCGGTCTTGTGGGCGACCCATCTGGTCGATGAGGCGGAGACGGCGGATCGGATTATCGTGCTGGCGCATGGGCAGGTGAAATTCGACGGCACGGCCGCGCGACTGATGGCCAGGGATGGGTGCTCGACCTTGACTGACGCATTTTTGCAGTTGACGCTATAAAGGAACGAGCATTGCCGACAAGCGGCACAACCTGCAAAAAAAGGAAGTTATGAAAAAAACTGTCATCCTGCTTGTTATGGGCGCAGCAGCGGCCGGATTTTCTGTTTCCGCCCTGGCGAAACAGACCGGCTGGATCTTCATCTCCAGCGAAAAAGACAACACCATCGCGGTCTTCGATGGAAAGACTCACCAGCAGCGCGCACTCGTCAAGACTTGCAAGCGGCCGCGCCACATGCAGTTGACGCCCGATGGCGTACGCCTGATCGTCGCCTGCGGCGATGACGGCCGCGCCGACATCATCGACGTCGCCACGCTCAAAGTGGTCGACCACCTCATGCTGGGAGAGGGCGCGGAGATATTCGACCTGTCGCCGGATGGCAAGCGACTGTATTTTTCCAACGAAGAGGAAGCCCAGCTATCGGTGGTGGATCTCGCCAGCAAGAAGGTGATTCGCCGCATCGCAGTCGGCAAGGAGCCGGAGGGCGTGAAAGTCACACCGGACGGCAAGACCGTTTACGTCGCCTCCGAAGTCGCCAATCTGGTCCACGTGATCGATGCCGCCACTGGCAAGGTGACGAAAAATATCGAAGTTGGCAAGCGTCCGCGCCGCTTCGCGCTGACCGCGGATGGCAAGGAGTTATGGGTCAGCAACGAGCTGGGCGCCTCGCTCAGCATCATCCGCACGTCTGATCATAGCGTGGCGGCCACCCTCAAGTTCGAGCCCAGGGGCTTGCGCACGGATGACATCACGCCGGTCGGCATCACGATGACGCGGGATGGCAAGACGGCCTTCGTGGCCTTGGGGCGGGCCAATCATGTGGCGGTGATCAAGGTGGCAAGCCGGACCGTCAAGAACCTGATTCTGGTCGGCAAGCGGCCCTGGGGGCTGGCGCTGTCGCGCGACAATGCGACCCTGTATGTGGCCAACGGCATGTCGGACGACGTTTCGATCGTCGATGTGGCCAAGGGCCGCGCGCTTCAATCGATCAGAGCCGGGCGGGTGCCGCATAGTGTGGTGATTGATGACTGAGCCGACGCCATTGCGCTGGCATAAGGCCTTTGCGTGCGTTGCGCTGGCGTTGGTCAGCGTTGCGGCGCAGGCGCGCGAGCTTAAAATCGCGATGGTGTTCGATCCGCAGGATGTGCGCTATGAAGCAAGACGGCTGGAGAAGAATTACCCCGGCCATCCGTTGGGGCGCCCCAGGGCCGGCGCTGAAGTGGCGATTGGCGAGTCGGATTTCCAGCTTGCGCAAGCCAATTTGAAGATAACGGTGCAGGAGGCGCCCGCAGAGAATGTGCTGGCGGCGAAGTCGCAAATAGACGCGCTCGAAAAAAAAGGCGTCAGGCATTTCCTGCTCGACCTGCCAGCCAGCGCGGTGGCGGCGCTGGCCAGGGAATTCCGGCAAATGGACATCCTGTTCTTCAATGTATCCGCTGCGGAGACGAGCCTGCGGCGCGATGACTGCAGCGCCAATCTGTTTCATACACTGCCGGACCAAAGCATGACAGCAGATGCGATCGCGCAATTTTTGAGCGCGCGAAAATGGACCAGGGTCTTGCTGCTTGCGGGCTCCCTGCCGGCCGACGCGCCCCTGGTTGCGGTTGCGCAAAAAACCATTAAACGCTACGGACTCAAACTGGTCGCCAGCAAACCATTCAAATTATCCAACGATCCGCGCGAGCGCGATCTGGCCAATGTTGCGTTGCTCACCGCCGGGGTGGATGCCGATGTGGTGTGGGTGGTCGATGCCGACGGAGAGTTCGCGCGCGATGTGCCTTACCGCACGATCCTGCCGCGCCCGGTGGTGGGTAGCGCCGGTCTGGTGGCCGAGGGTTGGCATGCCTCCTGGGAGCGCAATGGGGCACCGCAGCTGAACCGCCGTTTCAAGAAGGCTGCTAACCGTCCGATGGCAAGTGTTGATTGGGCGGCGTGGATGGCAACCAAGATCATTATCGAGACCGCCATCAAATGGCCGGACGCGAGCCAGCATCGCCGTGCGCTGCGCAATCAGGATATCGCACTGGATGGTTACAAGGGCGCACGCCTTTCCTTTCGCCCGTGGGACCAGCAACTGCGGCAACCGGTGTTTCTGACGCACGGCGGACTCGGCGGCGGCATCACCGGGGTCGCGCCGTTTGACGGCTTTTTACATCCCAGAAATAATCTCGATACGCTGGGCAGCGATGAGAAAGAGTCGCCGTGCAGGCTGACGGATGCGCTGGATACACCCGGAGCGAAAAGATGAAACTGGCTCACGGTTTGCTGGCATTGCGCGCCATCGCCGGTCGCGAGTTGCATAAGTTTTTGCGGCAGCCAGGACGCCTGTTGTCCTCGCTGGTGCGGCCTGCGTTGTGGCTGGTGGTGTTTGCGGCGGGTTTCCAAAGTGTGTTCGGCGTGGCGATCATGCCGCCCTACGAGACGTATGTGGAGTACCGCGTGTATATGGTGCCGGGGCTGGTGATGATGGTCTGCCTGTTCAACGGCATGCAATCGTCGCTGGCGATGGTCTACGACCGCGAAATGGGGGTGATGCGATTATTGCTGACAGCACCGTTGCCGCGCCCCTATCTGCTGGCCTGCAAGCTGGCCGGGGGGGCGTTTCTGTCGGTCTTACAGGCCCTCGTATTTTTCATGCTGGCGATACTGTTCGGCGTCGACTTGACCATCATGCAGGTACTGATCGCGCTGCCGGTGCTGGTGCTGGGCGCATTGATGCTGTCCTCGTTCGGTTTGGTGCTATCGGTTTACATCAAGCAGCTGGAAAATTTCGCGGGCACCATGAATTTCGTGATTTTCCCGATGTTTTTTCTTTCCTCCGCTTTATATCCACTGTGGAAAGTGCAGGAATCCGGTGCCGAATGGATTTATCAAGTTGCACGTTTCAATCCGTTCACTCACGCGGTCGAGGCGCTGCGTTTTGCGTTGTATGGCCAGATCGAGCTGGTCTCATTGCTGGTGGTCACCGCATGTACCTTGATTTTTTACGCGATAGCTGCCTTCGGCTACGACCCGCAACGGGGATTGATTAAATCAGCCCGCAACGCTTGATGGCAGCGAGCAGGCCGGATACGTACCAGGACGAAAATCATTCCCGGTGCATGCTCATTGTGTCGGCGCATCAATCTTGCTTGCGAATCGCCGTGAATTCGCATCGGTTCGGAAAAGAATCGGTTGCGTTGTCTGTTGTTGAGCCTTGTTTTTTTGTAGTAATTCCGTATCCAGGAGGATTTTCTGTACCGTGCCATGGTGCGGGGATTTGTCGCACACCGGATCGGCATTTGTTGCGTCGCCGGTCAACGCATAGGCCTGGCAGCGACAACCGCCGAAATCTTTTATCTTCTCCGGGCAAGTCCGGCAAGGCTCCTTCATCCAGGCGTCACCGCGAAATTTGTTGAACGCGTCGCTGTCGTACCAGATGGCGCGCACGCTTTGTTGCGTTACGTTGGGGAAATCAATGCCGGGCAAGGATTTTGCTGCATGACAGGGCAGCGCGGTTCCATCTGCGGCAATCGCAAGGAATACCGAGCCCCAGCCGTTCATACAGGCTTTGGGCCGTTTCTCGAAATAGTCTGGTACGACGAATATGATGCGCACTTTATTGCCAATTTTGGCGCGGTAGTCGTTGACCACGGCTTCAGCGCGCTCCAGTTGCTCGCGCGTCGGCAGCAGGTGGTCGCGATTGATGAGCCCCCAACCGTAGTATTGCGTATTGGCCAGTTCGAGGTACTCCACACCCATCGCAAGCGCCATCTCGATGATTTGGCCGACATGGTCGAGGTTCTGGCGATGCAGAACGACGTTCAGCACCATCGGGAAGTCGTATTGCTTGATCAGTTTGGCGACGCGGGATTTCAGGTCGAAGGTCTTGGTGCTCGACAGGAAATCATTCATTTCCTTGGTTGAATCCTGAAACGAGAGCTGGATATGGTCGAGTCCAAACTCTTTCATCCGGGCGATGCGCGCTTCGGTCAAACCAACACCGGACGTGATGAGATTGGTGTAAAAGCCGAGTCGGTGGCCTTCGGCGATCAGCTCTTCCAGGTCGTCACGCACGAGCGGCTCACCGCCCGAAAACCCGAGTTGCGCCGCGCCAAGTTTGCGGGCCTGCTGCATCACGTCGATCCACTGCGCGGTGGTCAACTCATTGCGGTTTTCCGCATAGTTCAGCGGGTTGTAGCAATACACGCAATGCAGCGGGCAACGGTAAGTCAATTCGGCCAGCAGCCACAGTGGCGGAGCGATAGCTGACGCGTCGGTGTTGGTGTTGACGGCTATTTCCATTGAATCATCCAATCCAGCCTCGCTCATTGGCGACGCTTAAAAAATCTTCCACCTCATCTTGCAGGCCGCTGACTGAAAACGCGCTTTCCAGAGCGCTGACAATAGCGGCTGTATCCTGATTGCCATCGCAACGTTTCAGAATTTCTGCGGCGCTTTGATTCAGTTTGACCATGCCTTCCGGATAGAGCAGTACATAGTTGTTCTGCGCTTCTTCCCATTGCAATCGAAACAGTCTGGACAACTTCGGCTTGTCGGGGTAATCGTTCATGGGCCTGGCTTATGGATGCTCAAGTTCAAGGATATGCTTTTTCAATGGCATCCGATATGGACCACAATATATCGAGCTTAAACTGCAGAATTTCCAGCGCCCGTTCCTGTTGCGTCCGGCTGGTGAAGTGATCCAGGGTCACTTGCAGGCCATGCTCGACGTCACGCTCGGCCAGTGAAATTCGGCTGCGAAAATATTGCAATCCATCCTGGTCGATCCAGGCATAGTGTTGGGGCCAGTTTGCCAGCCGGTCTTTGTGAATTTTGGGGGCGAACATTTCGGTCAGCGAGGAGCAGACCGCTTCTTGCCAAGGCGCCTGGCGGGCGAAGTTGACGTAAGCATCGACCGCGAAGCGCACGCCAGGCACCACATGCTTGAGCGACCAGAGTTCGTCGCGCGCAATGCCGACCGCTGTCCCCAGCCGCGTCCATGCCTCGATACCGCCGGCATTATCTTCCCAGCCGTCATGGTCGAGGATGCGTTGCACCCACTTGCGCCGGGTCTCGCGGTCGGGACAGTTGGAGATGATGGCGCCGTCTTTTTGCGGAATCCTGATCTGGTAGTAAAACCGGTTGGCGACCCAGCCGCGAATCTGGTCGTGACTCAACTGGCCGTTGTTCATCTTGACGTTGAACGGGTGGTGTATGTGATAGGCGGCACCTTTGGCGCGCAACCGGGATTCAAACTCGTTGCGATTCCAGGGCTGTTCTGTGTTTGATGCAGCTTGTGCTTGTGCCATGGTGCTCATAATATGATTTCCATTCCGTCAAACGCAACTTCGATGCCATGGCGTGTCAGGGTCGCGCGCTGTTCGGAGTTTTCGTCGAGGATCGGATTGGTGTTGTTGATGTGGATCAGGATTTTGCGACGCTGGCCGATGGCGTTCAGCACTTCTATCATGCCGCCACTGCCGGATTGCGGCAGATGCCCCATGTCAGCGGATTTCTTTTTGGAAAAGCCAAGCTGGATCATCTCATCCTCGGTCCACAAGGTGCCGTCCACCAGCAAGCAGTCGGCGGCGCGCATCGCAGCGTCAATGTGCGGTTCAATCGCACCCAGACCAGGGGCGTAAAATAACTTTTTGCCATTCGCCACGTTTTCGATCAGCAGGCCGATGTTGTCGCCTGTTTGCGGCATTTCGCGATGCGGTGAGTAGGGCGGCGCTTTGCTGGTCAATGCTAATGGCGTAAAGAGGAGACCTTCGATGCCGGGCAATTCCACTGGCGTTATGTGGTCGTGGCTGGTGTTGGCAGCCAATGGATGCCATTGCACGCCGCAATAATGTGAAAGCACATGTACCAGCGGCAAGCCCGTGGTCAGATCGTCCCAGACCGAGGCCGTGCAGTAGAGTGGCAACGGCTTGCCTTCCCGCAGCATCAGCAACCCGGTGACGTGGTCGATTTGCGCATCCATCAGCATGACTGCTGCAATGCCGCTATCGCGCTTGGCGCGGGCCGGCTGCAGTGCCGGGGTGGCGCGGATTTGCGTCAGGATGTCGGGTGAGGCATTAATCAATACCCAATCGCTGCCATTGGCAGAAACGGCAATTGATGATTGGGTGCGCGCCGTGGCGGTCATGGTGCCGTTGCGGACGCCGTCGCAGTTGCGGCAATTACAGTTCCATTGCGGAAATCCTCCACCCGCAGCAGAACCTAAAACGATAATTTTCATGGGAAACTTGAATTAAGGCAATGCTGAATAAGTACCGTCAAGGCGCCCGCATGGATGCGGGACAGTTCGATTTTTGAGCCAACAGGCGTGGCATGAACCCCTCACGTGGCCCATCAGGCCTGTTTTCTGCGCTCATTGGGCGCACCTGTCGTCAGCCCCTTTGTCGGCCCAGGTAGATGTTGGCCAGTGCCGTCCACGGCACGATGGCTTTCATGGCCAGGGTTTGCCGTTTCATCGTCAGATAACGCTTCGCTCTCGCGGGTCGTGAGCCTTGTTCTGCATTGTCCTGAACTGAAAATAAAACGCGGCGATCGTTTTCACCATCGCCGCGCTACCCAGAGTATGGGTACTGGTACCAAGTACTATCAGCGATGGGCAATGTACATCGTGATCTCAAAGCCAAAACGCAGGTCTGAAAATTCCGGTTTGTTCCACTTCATGATTTTCTCCAATAAAAAATAGTGAGTACGATTTGTGAATGCATCTGTTGTTGCGGCCATCATCGAGCCTCAAGCCGCACGACTCGCATAGCCATTTATATTCTAGCAATTTTTTCATGCCGCAACTAAAGATTAACCCTAGTCCATTCCATGAAGGCTATTTACCCGTCGGCCATGGGCATGACTTGTATTTCGCCGAATATGGGCATGCTGATGCACCCGCCGCCGTTGTATTGCATGGCGGGCCGGGCAGCGGCTGCAATGCTTCGATGCTCGACTGGTTCGACCTGTCACGCCATCGGGTCGTCCTGTTTGACCAGCGAGGTGCTGGCAGGAGCATGCCGAGGGGCATGCTGGCGCATAACACAACGCCGGATTTGGTGGAGGATATCGAGCGCTTGCGCGCGGGATTGCGGATACCGCAATGGCTGGTGGTGGGGGGGTCATGGGGCAGCACGCTGGGCATTTCATATGCGGGCCGGTACCCGGGCGCAGTGTCTGGTTTGCTATTGCGCGGCATTTTTCTGGCAAGCCAGCGGGAGATGGACTGGTTTTTCCAATCGCTGCGGGCATTGGCACCGCAAGCATGGGCGCAATTGACCGCTGGATGGGCACCCTTACAGCAAAAAACGGTGCTTCAATATTTGACGCACTTGTTGCACCATGGAACTCAGGAAGAGCGGCAAGACGCAGCGAAGCGCTGGGGGCGGTATGAGGAAGCGGTGCTGCAAGCGATGCTGGGGCTGCCTGCGTCGCCGTCAATCGAATGTCCTGATGCATGGATTGCCAAATACACGCTGCAATCGCACTATCTTTCGCAGGGCTGCTTTGTAAGCGAACGAGCGCTTTTCCGTTGGGCGCGCCAGGCCGCACGGGTGCCGACCATCATTGTCCACGGCACCCATGACTGGGTCTGTCCGCCGGAAAATGTGCTGCGATTGAAGAGATTCATGCGGCAGGCCGAGGTACGCTGGGTCGTCAAGGGCACCCACACAGCATCCGATCCGGCGATCTGCGAGGCGTTGCGAAAGGCCATTCACGACATGGTGGTGGCTTGCGCATGAGCCCAAATGCGCATCCGGAACCGGCACCTCGCGTTCCTCGTAACTCGACACCAGGTTGCCGACGATCTCGAGCAGATCGGCGAGCGGGTGCTTTTCGTCGTCGCCTACAATACACATCCTTACGCGCACGCATGTTCGGCGCTACAATCACACGGCTCAAAGGAGAGCGTGGTGACCACGGTGACCGTTCGTATTCCCGAATCGCTTTGATCTTCTTCGAGCCGCAGAAGCGCGACCGCACGCTGTTTCCGCACGACCCGTTCAAGGGCGTGATCGTGCCGCGGCCGATCGGCTGGATCTCCACCATGAGCCGGACGGGACAGGTGAACCTCGCGCCCTACAGCTATTTCAACGGCTTCAATAGCTGGCCGCAGATCGTCGGTTTCTCCAGTGAATCCGTGAAGGACTCGGCCAGCTTCGCCATCGAGACCGGCGAATTCGTCTGGAGCATGGCGACATACGCCCTGCGCGACAAGATGAACGCCACCTCCGAAGGCTTGCCGCGCGGCCAGAGCGAGTTCGAGCATGCCTGTCTCGCCACCGCGCCCTCGACTCTGGTGCGAGCGCCGCGCGTCGTGGAGTCTCCCGCGGCGCTCGAATGCAAGGTGACGCAGGTTCTCAAGCTGCTCAACACCGAAGGCACGGAGACCGGGGGCACGGTGGTCTTCGGCCAGGTGGTCGGCTTTCACATCGACGAGCGCTGCATGAAGAACGGGCGCTTCGACCTCGCCGCGGTGCAGCCGATCGCGCGCTGCGGCTACGACGAGTACGCGGTGGTCGAGCGCGTGTTCTCGCTCAAGCGGCCCGAGAGCGGCGGCAACTCCTTCGGCGGCGGACCCGGCGCGCGCAAGGACTGATCGGTGCTGTGAACAGATAGAATCCCTGCCATGACCATTGGAGTCCCAGCCATGCGAAATCTGCTTCTTTCCTTCCTGCTTGCCGTTCCGCTCGCGGCGATCGCCGCGCCCATGACCAATGACGACGTGATCAAGATGGTCAAGGGCGGATTGAGCGACACCACCGTGCTGCAGGCGATCGATGCCGCCGAACCGGGCTTCGACACCAGCCCCGACGGCCTGGTGAATCTGAAACAGGGCGGTGTGGGCGAAGCGGTGATCCAGCGCATCATGGCGAAAAAGAGCGGCGCGCTGGCGGCCAAGGCCCCGGCCTGCCCGGAATGCGGCACGGTCACCGGTATCCGCGAAATCGACAAGCCCAGGAAAGTCGGTACCGGAACGGCCACCGGCGCGGTGATCGGCGGCTTGCTCGGCTACGCCGTCGGTGGTCGCGGCAACCGCACGGCCGGCACCGTGGTCGGCGCGGCGGGCGGCGCGGTCGCGGGCAACGTATACGAGAACAGGGCCGGCGAGAACAAGACCTTCGAGATCGGCGTGCTTTTCGACAACGGCACTTCGCGCTCCTTCATGCAGGATTCGCATCCGTCCTGGCACCAGGGTTCGCGCGTCAAGCTGGTGAATGGCACGCTGACGGCGCTGTAGCTGTAGTTGAATTGCCGGAGGCCCATGATTCCTCCTCCAGGGGGTTGCGTGAGTCTATTATCGCAGCATGCCCGTCCTGCAGGAAATACGCGAAGGTGGCGTTCCGGTCAAGATTTACACCGGCGAGGTGGAGGCGAGCGCGCGCCAGCAGTTGGTCAACATTTCACGATTGCCCATCATCCATCACCACGTCGCGGCCATGCCGGACGTGCACTTCGGCATCGGCGCGAGCGTCGGTGCCGTCATCCCGACCCTGCGCGCGATCATTCCCGCCGCGGTCGGTGTCGACATCGGCTGCGGGATGATGGCGGCGCGATTGTCTCTTTCGGAAAATTCTCTTGATGAAAAGATATTGAGAAAGATCTTCGATCGAATTTCCCGGGATGTTCCGGTCGGGTTCAAGCAGCACGACGAGGCGGATGCAACGGGTTTTGCCTTTGCGCCTTTTGAGAAAAAACTCAAGAAAATCATGCAGCGGCATCCCGGCGTCGCAAAACGCGTGGGCAAGAACTCGAGCTGGGTGCGCCAGATGGGCACGCTCGGCGGCGGCAATCATTTCATCGAGGTCTGCGTCGACGAGGCGGGCAGGGTGTGGGTGATGCTGCACTCGGGCAGCCGCGGCATCGGCAATGCGATCGGCACGTATTTCATTGAATTGGCCAAAAGGGATCTTGAAAGAAATCAACTTCAGGTTCCCGACCGCAATCTCGCCTATTTTCCCGAGGGCGCGCGGCATTTCGATGACTACGTCGAGGCGGTAACTTGGGCGCAGAACTATGCGTGCGCCAACCGCGTGCAGATGATGGAACTCGTGCTGGCTGCGCTGCGCCGCCATCTGCCGGCGTTCGGGGTTACCGGAGAGGCGGTGAACTGCCACCACAACTACGTCGAGCGCGAGATGCACTACGGCGAGCGGGTCTGGCTCACGCGCAAGGGCGCGATCCGCGCGCGCAAAGGCGACCTCGGCATCATTCCGGGCAGCATGGGCGCGCGCAGCTACATCGTGCGCGGCAAGGGCTCGGCGGAGAGTTTTCATTCCTGTGCTCATGGCGCTGGGCGCCGCATGAGCAGAACTCAGGCGGAGAAACAGTTTTCTGTGCGCGACCTTGAATCCCAGACCGAAGGCGTGATTTGCCGCAAGGACAAGGGTGTGCTCGACGAAATTCCAGGCGCCTACAAGGACATCGACGAAGTGATGGCGAACCAGAGCGATCTGGTCGAGGTGGTGCATACTTTGAAGCAAGTGCTTTGCGTGAAGGGCTGACGATGAATGCTTTCGTTCTAGTTCTCGGGTTTTTGCCTGTTGCCGCTCTGGGCCAGCCCCAATGCGGCGCGCCAACGCCCGCCGACATCGAAGGGCCGTTCTACAAATCGGGCGCTCCGGCGCGCGCGAGCCTGGCTGAGCCGGGGCCCAAGGCGGAAAAGCTCGTGCTGAGTGGCGTGGTGCGCTCGGCCGATTGCAAGCCGCTCGCCGGCGCGACGCTCGATTTCTGGCAGGCCGACACGAGCGGCGAATACGACAACCGCGGCTACCGCTACCGTGGCATCGTGACCACCGACGCGCAGGGACGTTACCGGCTGGAAACTAACCTGCCGCCGCCGTACATGGGGCGGCCGCGCCACCTCCACGTCAAGCTGCAGCGTCCCGGCGGCAAAATCCTGACCACCCAGCTTTACTTTCCCGGCGAGTCACGCGGCGCCGACCGCGACCTGGTGGTGAAGGTGGAGCGCCGCCAGAGCGACCTGAGCGCAACCTTCGATTTCGTCCTCTTCTAGGGACCGCTTCAGGGTTTCACGATCCCCAGGTCGATCAGGCTGCGCGCGGCATCGACGATGCTTTGCTCCGCCGGCCGCGGGACCCAGCCGAGCACCGCCCTCGCGTGGGAAGCATCCATGTTGCGTACTGAACCCAGCTCACCGACAACCATCTTCGCCATGGGATTGAACAGGGCTGCGATGCGCACCAGGAAATCCGGCATCGTGCGCGTCGTCACCTTGCGCGCTTCCTTGCCCAATTGCGCCCTCAGGATGTCCGCGACTTCCATCACCTTCAGGAACGGCCCCGAGGCGATGAAGCGCTCGCCCGCCATGTTGGGCGCCTTGAGCGCGCGCACGTGCAGGTCGGCGACATCGCGCACGTCGACGACGCCGAAGCCGATGTCCGGGCAGGCGCGCAGCGACCCGTCGAGCAGTCGCTTCAGGACCGCGACGGACGGGGAGTAGTCGCGGCTCCACACCGGCCCGAAGACCACCGACGGATTCACGCTGCAATACTCGATGCCGCCGCCTTCCTTCGCGACCCAGTCGCGCGCGGCGCGCTCGGCGATCGCCTTCGAGCGGACGTAGGGCTGCGCGCCCGGATAGTCCGGCGGCGTCCAGTCGGCCTCGGTGAAATGATGCACGCCCCTGCCGCGGCCGTAGGCGATTGCTGCGACCGACGAAGTCATGACAAAGCGCTTCGCCCCCGCCGCTTTCGCCGCGCGCAACGCCCGCAGCGCGCCGTCGCGCGCGGGAACGATCAGCTCATTCGCATTCTTGACTCCACGCAGGGGAACCGGAGAGGCTACATGCGCGACATGGCTGCATCCGGCCATGGCATCGCTCCAGCCTGCGTCGTCGAGGAGGTCGGCGGCGAAGAACCTGAGTTTCGAATCGTCGACCGCCAGCAGCTTCCTGACGGTCTGTTCCCTGGCGAGATCTCGGATCGTGGTGTGCACCTCCCACCCTTCGGCCACGAGCTGGCGGATGAGGAATCCCGCGATGTAGCCGCTGCCGCCTGAAACGAGCACCGTATCCGCCATCGACTTCTCCCTCTACCGGGTTTGCCCGAGGTTACGCCGGTCCGACGAAGCCGATGTAGGCGCCGCAGGCGTGTTCCGGCGGGACGAGCATCGCTTGCTCGCCGGTGTTGCGGATGCCGCGCGCAGGCGGCGGGACGCCGTGCTCCATCATCCAGCGCGCGGCGGCGTCCATGCTGCTGGTGCGGTACAGAACCTGGAACGGGCCCGCGCCGCGCCGCGCGAGCGCATCGGCGGCGGGGCCCGGCTCGGCGGGCTGCGCCACCGTCAGCCCGGTCGGGCCGAGGTTGAACACGGCCATGTCGGCCTTGATCACGTTGCCGCGCTCGACTTTGGGCGCCGGCATGCCGAGCACGCGGCTGTAGGTTTCGGCCGCCGCCGCTACGTCAGTCACGGCGATGTACACGCGGTCCAGGCGCAACACGCCATTGGGGTGGCGGCCCGCTGCAGGAACCTGCCGGCGCCGCTCCTGCACCGGCGTGAGGTGCTGGATGAAGAAGAGGGGTAAGGGATCGCGCTCGCCCAGCATCGCGGCCCGCCAGCGAAGTTCCAATCCGGCCGGCGTGCGCCGTGCGCCTTCGGCCGGGTCGCTCACCTCGACGCCGCGCGCGCGCATCGCCGCCACGTCGGCCGCCAGGTCGTCGCTTTGCAGGATGATGTAGCGCAAGCCGCCGCCTTGCTCGATGCACTCGACCAGCCCGCCAAACGCACTGTGGGACAGGTACTCGCCCTTGTCGCGGATGCTCAACAGCTCCAGGTAATCGTCCTCGAAGAATGCGATCGCGTTGTGCGTTCCCTTGCCGGTATGGACGCCGCCCGCATGCACGTCGAACCCGATGCGCCGATAGGCCTCCATGCCCCGGTCCAGGTCCGGGACGCAGATCATGACGTGATCGATACGCGTGAGCACGCGCGCCTACTCCGCCTGGATGCCGGCGCGCTTGACGACCTCGCCCATGCGTTTCAACCCGGCCAGAGTGCGCTGCGTCACCTGCTCGGGCGGCGAGCCGATCGGCTCAAGCCCAAGATGGGGGCTGCCGTTGCCGCCCGAGGAGTAGTCGATGCGGATCATGGCGTCCACTAGTCGTCGAGCCCCGGATTGCGGGCGGGCGGTGCATCGATCACCATGCCGTCAAACGCGAAGCGCATCACCCTTTCCACGGGTCCACGAGTTCCACGCCGAATGGCTTGAAGTCGGCGAGGTTGCGTGTCGCGAGCCTCAAACCGTGCCGGATCGCGGTGGCGGCGATCAGGCCGTCCGCCATCGAGGTCGGAGCGCCACGGCGCGCGAGCTCGCCCGCGAGGCGCCCCCATTGACGCGCGACAGCCGCGTCGACCGCAAGAATGCGAGACTCGTAGCGGACGAGAAGACCTTCGAACCAGGCCTCGAGCCGCGCGCGCCGCTTGCCTGGCGGCAGACGCGAGACGTCGCCGATCACCTCACCCAGCGTAATGGCGGAGAGGAAGCAGCCGCCTTCGGGCGTGTTCCCTGTCCAGGCGAGGACGTGCGCGTCGGGAGCAGGTTTGATCAGTTCGGAGATGACGCAGGTGTCGAGCAGGAGGTTCACAGCTTGACGAGGCGGCCGGGCGATCGATCGCGCTCCAAACGCAGCCGTACCCCCTTCGTCGGGGCCGCGCGCAGGTAGTCCCACAACGATGCGCCGCTCAGCCGGTCGAACTCGCGCGCCGAAACGATGACCGCGACGCGTTTGCCATGGCGCGTCACGGTCTGCGGTCCTGCCTTGTCCGCGCGATCGATGACCTCGCTCAGCTTGTTTTTCGCTTCCTGCAGGGGCCAGACGATCGCCATGGGGAGCTCCGGAAATCTGGATGAACTAGCTGAATTATATCTTGCGCCGATCCCGCGCACCTGCCAAGGTCGGATTGCGGGCGAGGCGGCCGCGCAGGGCGTTCTTGGACTATTTTCATACACCTTTGGCCGGCAGGGTCATCGACACCTTACATCGGCTCGTGTGAATGCGATAATCGCGCCTTTACGATCGCGAAGAGCAAACACAGGAATACAGGAATGACCTACGTCGTCACTGAAGACTGCATCAAGTGCAAGACCATGGACTGCGTCGAAGTCTGCCCCGTGGACTGCTTCTACGAGGGCGAGAACATGCTGGTGATCCACCCGGATGAGTGCATCGACTGCGGCGTGTGCGAGCCGGAGTGTCCGCCGAAGGCCATCGTGCCCGACTCCGACGCCCAGGCCGACAAGTGGCTCAAGCTCAACACCGATTTCTCGCTGAAGTGGCCGAACATCACGCGCAAGGGCACGCCGCCGCCCGACGATTCCGACTGGAGGGGAGTCAAGGACAAGTACGCCAAGTTTTTCTCGCCGAAACCCGGTAAAGGGGAGTAGGCGTAGTGGACCTGACCCCCGAGGAGCAGGCGATCCTCGGCGGCGGGCGGGGAGAGGCCGCAAAGCGCGCGCTCGACTACCAGATCGAAGTCGGCAAATTCTGGGGCGCGAAGCGCTTCGTGCCGGTCACCAACGTCCACATGATGGGCGACATCGAGGTGATGGGCGACGGGGGCCTCGCATACCTGCGCGCTGAGGCTGCAAGCGGCGCGCGCTGCGTCGTCGGCACCACCACCAATGCGCGCTGCATGGATTTCGCGCACTGCGAGCGCATGGGGCAGGACCCCAGGGAAGCAATCAAGGAACGCGAGCTGATCGCGACGTTGCGGCGCATGGACGTGGTCACCACCGACACCTGCATCAATTACCAGACCGTCTACCAGCCGCACCTGGGCGAGCACGTCGCCTGGGGCGATACCGGCACCGTGATCTACGCCAACTCGGTGTTCGGCGCGCGCTCCAACTTCGAAGCCGGCCCTGCCGCGCTCGCCGCGGCATTGACCGGGCGTACGCCGGAATATGGTTTTCATTTACCGGAGCACAGGAAAGGCAGTTTCACGGTGGAGCTCAAGGCGCCCCTGCATGACCTTGCCGATTGGGGCGCCGTGGGGAAACTGGTCGGCGAGTCGCACCAGAACTACTACGCGGTGCCGGTGTTCCACGGCTACCACCGCGCGCCTATCGCCGACGAACTCAAGCACCTCGGCGCCGCGCTCGCGAGCTACGGTTCAATGGGCATGTTCCATTTCGTCGGCGTGACGCCGGAGGCGCCTTCCGTTGAAGTTGCCTTGGGGGGAAGGGTTTCGTCCGAATCGCTTTCAATAGGCGATGAAGATCTAATGGAAGTCTATAAAAAATACAGTTTGGGAGACGGAGATGCACGCCTCGTGGTGTTCTCCGGGCCGCAACAGTCCCTGTTCGAAATGAAGCACCTCGCGGACCTCTTCTCAGGGCGCAAAATCAAGACGGGGTCCACCTGCGTCGTCACGACCAATTCCGCGATCCTCGCCCAGTCGCGGGATCTTGGCTACGCCAAGATGCTCGAAGACGCCGGGGTGACGATCCTGCAGGGCGTTTGCTTCTATATCCTGCAGAACCTTTCGCAGATGCGCATCGCCAACCGCTGGACCAACATGGTTTCGAACTCGGCCAAGATCGTGAACATCATCGGGGCGCATTGCTTCAATAGCATCCTGCGGCGCACGGCCGATTGCGTCGAGATCGCCTGCAGCGGCGTTCTCAAATGATCGCCAGGCTTGCAATGACATCAGGTGGAACAAGAAGCGCCCCTGAAGCGTTAGCATCCGGGTGGTCAAGCTTGATCCGAGGAGGTGCGGCATGAAACGAATACTGGCTTTGGCGGGCGTCGTGCTGCTTGCGGGGTGCGCCTCCTTCAACGGCAGCAGCCTTGTGCCGGGCGTATCTACGGCGGCGCAGGCCGAGGCGCTGATGGGTCCGCCCGCGCAGCAGCTCTCGCTGCCGAACGGCGACAGGGCGCTTTACTTCTCGCGCCTGCCCTACGGCCGCGCCGTGTTCGTGGTCACGGTCGGGCCGGACGGGGTCATGAAATCCATCGAGCAGCGGCTCACGCGGCAGAACCTCGCCAAGGTCGTCGCCGGGACCTGGACGAAGAAGGAGGTGCGCGAGCTGTTCGGCCCGCCCGCGCCCGGCGATTCCGTGCGCTTCGCGCGCCTGCAGCGAGAAATCTGGAGCTACCGGTACTATCCCGACCACGAGCGGCGCATCATCTATGTCCAGTTCTCCGATGACGGCGTGGTGCGCGAGGTGATGGACATGATCGACCCTGAGGACGAAATGAAGCGGGATGGGCGGAACGACTGGAACTAACGCCCGGCTGCGGTTGCGACGAAATTGATCATCAGGGTAACTCGGGCTTTCGGCCCCGTCGTCGAAGGCGAGGCAGTGGTCTCGGAAGAGGGCTTCTCGCCGCGCTACGACCTCGACCGCTGGACCGGCGTCATCACCAAGCCCGGCCACAAGCTGGAGGGCACCAGCATCGTCGACAAGATCTGCTTTTTCCCCACCGCCAAAGGCGGCATCGCCGCCGGCTGGGCGTTCTACGACATCAAGTGGAAGAAGATCGCGCCCAAGGCGTTCATCTTCGGCGTCACCAATCCGGTCATGGTGCAGGGCGCCATCTTCGCCGGCATCCCGATCACCGAAGGCTGGGACCCGCATCCGCGCGAGGCCGTGAAGACCGGCGACTGGGTACGCGTCGATCCTGCAAACAAGCGGATCGAAATTTTGCAAGGCCCGAGAATAAAATGAACACGCTGAAATGCCTGGCCGTCCTGCTGTTCCTGTTGCCGGCGCCGGGACTCGGCCAGCCGCTCAAGGCGGACGCGGCCGCCGATTACCCGGGCAAGCCGATGAAGGAGGGCAGGCTCATGGCGCTCGGTGTCTCCTCGCCGGAACGCGATGCGCTGCTGCCCGATGTGCCCACCGTCGCGGAGGCCGGCGTGCCGGGCTACCAGACCTCGCTCTGGTTCGGCCTGCTCGCTTCGTCCGAAGTCCCCCGCCCGATTCTTGCCAAGCTCAATCGCGAAATCGTGCGCATTATTTCCGAGCCGGAACTGAAGCAGCGCTGGGCGCCCATCGGCATCGAGCCGCGCCCCACAACGCCCGAGGCGTTCGATCGCCTGATCCGCGAGGAGGTGGCCGCGTTCTCCAGGATCGCCGCAGCCGCGAACATCAAGGTCGACTGACGCCATGCCGGCCTCGCTTGAGGAGCGCTTGCGCGCGACCGTCGAGCTGCTAGAGCTGATCGCCGGCGACTGGCGGCTGCTGGACAAGCTGCCCGCGCAGGACCGTCGGCGCCTGCACGAGGCGGTGGCCCGGCTGTACGATCCCGACCCGGTGGTGCGCCGCAGGAGGATGAAGGCCGAGGAACGCGCGCGCAAGGCCGCCGGCACCCGGCGCGAAGAGACAGTCCTGCAGAAAACCGGTATCCGGGAACTGCGCCGCAAGCCGGTGTTCACCACGCCAAACGTCTATCCGCCCGGGGGATTCCTGCCGCGCGATGTGCACGCGGAGGAGCCGGAGCGCCGCGAATCGGTAGAGCCGCGGCATTGCTACGTCTGCAAGCGGAAATACTCGGTTCTCCACCATTTCTACGACCAGCTGTGCCCGCCCTGCGCGGAGCTGAATTTCAGCAAACGCACAGAGCTGGCCGACCTGGGCGGCCGCGTGGCGCTGCTCACCGGCGGCCGCGTGAAAATCGGCTTTCAGGCCGGCCTCAAACTGCTGCGTGCTGGCGCGCGGCTCATCGTCACCACCCGTTTTCCACGCGACTCGGCCGCGCGCTATGCGCGGGAGGCGGATTTCGGCGCATGGGGACAGCGCCTGGAGATTTTCGGGCTCGACCTGCGCCACACGCCCAGCGTGGAGGCGTTCTGCCGGCAGCTGCTCGAGACGCACTCCCGGCTGGATTTCATCATCAACAATGCCTGCCAGACCGTGCGCCGCCCGCCGGATTTCTATGCCCACATGATGGCGGGCGAGCGCGCGGAGTTACCGAAACCGGCGCGGGAATTACTTGCTCTTCCTGTAAAAACAATGAAAGGAGTCGCGCGCTCGGCCGAGCTGTCGCAGCTGCCGCTCCTGCCCGAGGAGTTCACGGTGCAGAAGCACCTGTTTCCGGAAGGACGTCTGGACCAGGACCTGCAGCAGGTGGACTTGCGCGGGCGGAATTCCTGGCGCCTGCTCCTGGCGGAGGTGTCGGCGGTGGAATTGCTGGAGGTGCAGCTCGTCAATGCCGTCGCGCCGTTCATCCTGAATGCGCGCTTGAAGCCGCTGATGCTGCGCTCGCCGGAGCGCGACAAGCACATCGTCAACGTGTCCGCGGTCGAAGGCCAGTTCTACCGCAACTTCAAGACCACCCGCCATCCGCACACCAACATGGCCAAGGCGGCGCTCAACATGATGACGCGCACCTCGGCCACCGATTACCACGGCGACGGCATCCACATGAACAGCGTCGACACCGGCTGGGTGACCGACGAGGATCCCGTCGAGATCGCCGCGAAGAAGACCGCCGAGCACCGCTTCCACCCGCCGCTGGACATCGTCGACGGCGCCGCGCGCATCGTCGATCCGATCATCGCGGGATTCAATACCGGCGAACACCTGTGGGGGAAATTCCTGAAGGACTACCAACCGACCGACTGGTAGCACCGGGCGCCGGCGCCGGGCCGCCAATCGCGCCGCCTGACTTACTTCTTCTTCGCGCTAGCCGGTGCGAAGTTGAGGTCGTGGATGCCCTCGAGTTCGTCCTTGTACTTCGCGCGCACCGCGTCGAGTTCCTTCACCACCTTCATGAAGGCGGCGACCACGCTGGGATCGAACTGCTTGCCGGATTCGGCGCTGATTTTCTTCGCCGCCTCCATCGAGGAAATCGGGCTGCGGTGGCGCTGCGTCGAGGTCATCGCCTCGAAGGCGTCGGCCACCGCCATGATGCGGCCGGGCACCGGGATCGCGTTGCCCTTGAGCTTCTTCGGGTAGCCGGTACCGTCCCAGCGCTCGTGGTGGGTGAGCGCCATGACGCGCGCCTGCTCGAGCAGCGGGTCCTTGTGCTCGCCGATGATGCCGGCGCCGATCTCGGGGTGCTTGCGCACTTCCGCCCATTCCTGGTCGTTGAGCGCATCGGACTTCTTGAGAATGTGCTCCGGCACGCCCATCTTGCCGATGTCGTAGAGCGGCGCCGCCTGCGAGAGGATTTCCACCACCTTGCTCTTCAAGCCGATGGCTTCGCAGAGCAGCGCGACGTACTCGCCGACGCGCAGTACGCGGTTGGTGAGGCCGCCTTCGCGGAACTCCATCGCGCGCGCGAGGCGCCTGATCAGCTCCAGGCGCGTGTCGTGCAGTTCCTCGGTGCGGGCGGCGATCTGGTCCTCGAGCGCGCGCCGCTGGTCCACCAGCGCGAGCTGGGTGCGCACGCGCAGCAGCGTGATAGGCGCGCTGATCGGCTTGGTGATGTAGTCCACCCCGCCGGCAAGCAGCCCCCTGGCCTGGTCCTTGGGGTCCGAGCGCGCGGTGACGAAGATCACCGGGATGTGCGCGAGCGAAGGGTTGGCCTTCAGGCGCGTGCACACCTCGTAGCCGTCCAGCTCCGGCATCTCGACGTCAAGCAGGATCAGGTCGGGCAGGGGATCGGTGTCGGCGCCGGCCAGCGTTTCATCGCTGTTAACCGCGAACTTGACGTCGTAGTTCTTCTTCAGCATGACGCCGAAAAGCCTGCGGATGTCCTCGGAGTCGTCGGCGACGAGGATGACGGGACGGCGGCTCATGGTGGCCGCGATTATAGGCGCT
>JBCKKZ010000027.1:0-25907 GCA_038904015.1 Burkholderiales bacterium
GAAGCGACGCGCTCGCCGAGCCTGCCGGAGAACGCGGAACTTCCCTTGCGGTTGAAGTCCCCCTCCAGGCCGTGGCCGATCGCCTCGTGCAGCAGGATGCCTGGCCAGCCCGGCCCCAGCACCACGGTCATGGTGCCTGCGGGTGCGGGCTTCGATTCCAGGTTGACCAGCGCCTGTGCCACTGCCTGCTGCGCATAGTCGTTGAGCACCGCATCGGTGAAATGGGAATAATCGGTGCGCCCGCCACCGCCGGCGACGCCCATCTCGCGCCGGCCGCCGCTTGCCGCGATCACCTGCACCGAGAGGCGCACCAGCGGGCGCACATCGGCCGCCAGTACGCCGTCGGAGCGCGTAACGAGGATCACTTCGTATTCGCCGCCGAGGTGCGCCATCACCTGGTCGACACGCGGATCGAGCGCGCGGCACATTTTCTCGAGCGTTTCAAGAAGTTTTATTTTCTTGTCCGCATCCAGGGAAGCAAGTGGATCCAGCGGTGCGTAGCGCTGAGGCGCCTTGTTCCGGCGCGCGATCTTTCCCGCCCGGGTGCTGCCGGCGTTGCCGATGGCCCGCGCCGCCTTCGCCGCATCCTGCAGCGCGTCGAAGCTGATTTCATCGGAGTAGGCGAACGCGGTCTTCTCGCCGGAGATGGCGCGCACGCCGACGCCCTGCTCGATCGAAAAGCTGCCTGATTTTACGATCCCCTCCTCCAGGCTCCAGCCCTCGGAGCGCGTGTACTGGAAGTAGAGATCGGCGTAGTCGAGCTTGCGCGCCGAAAGCGAGCCGAACACCGCATCGAGCTTGCGGCTCTCCAGGTCGAAGGGCGCCAGCAGGCAGGCGTCGGCGGTGGCAAGAAGAATGTCAGTGTCCATCAGCGCATTGTCCCTGATTTTCGCTAGCGATTGAGGATTCCGGAGCCGTCCAGCGTATCAGGCGGCGGTGGTGGCGGTTGCAGCTTCTCGACTTTCGGGTCCGTCCAGGTACCGGTGATGGTGTAGTCGAAGGCGAACAGTTTGCCGAGCGGATTCTTGAAAAGGCGCCCGGCGATCAGCGTCGCTACGCCCATGACCGGGTTGAGCAAGCCCACCACCGTCGAGGCGGTGTCGCCCAGCTGCGGGATCACCTTGACGCTCAGGTTCTGGGTTTCGAGAGACAGGTCGATCTGGCCCGTCATGTTGACGTCGGCCGCCGGACCGCGCATGTGGAATTCCTTCATCGCCATCACGCCGCGCTCGATGGTCATGGAACTCGCGATCCGGTCGAACTGGAAGCCCTTGGAGAACACGTCGCGGAAATCGCCCCCGAGGCGCCGCGGCAGCATCTGCAGGCTCAACAGCGAGACGAGTTTGCCGATGCCGGGCTCGATTTCGAGGAACCGCCCGTCCTCGGCCTGCATCTGCAGGTTGCCGCTGAGCGTCGCGTAGTCGATGGTCAGCGGGTCGCCGTTCCAGGAGATCGGGCCCTCCAGCTTGCCGCGCCCGCCCTTCAAGTGCTCCGGGTAGCCGAAGCGCTCGAGAAAATTGCCGACATCGCTTACCTCGAGCTTGAAGTTGAGCGAGGTACGCGCCGCCACGCCCTGCTTCCACAGGCCGGTGCCCGAGAGCGCGGCATCCGGATTGGTTACGGCGAGCTTGTCTATGCGCCAGTCCGCGCCCTCGTGCCGTGCCTGAACCTCGACGCGCCCCAGCTTGCGGCCACGATGCGTGAAATCGTCGGCCACGACGTCCAGCGCCGGGAGATCTTTCATGCCCTCCCCGGGCTTGGCTCCCGGCGAGTCCTCGGGCAGGGAAAAGCGCGCCATGCGCGCCACCAGCCTGCCGCTGCCTTCAGTGCGGTAAACCAGGTCGCCGGCGAACTCGGCGGTGGTCATGCTGGCCGACCAGCCCGCGGCGTCGGTGGCGCCCTGCATCGTCACCGCGCGCATGCGCTTGCCGAGCGCATCCAGCACGCCGATCTTGAGTTCGTAGCTTGTGCCCTCGCCCGCATTTCCACCTGCGGCGCCGCCCTCGGCGAACAGCGGCAGCCAGCGGTCGAGGTCAAGCGCGGGCAGCGCGCCGCGCAGCGTCATGCCGCGCCGTTCCGGAATTCTCGGTGCCTCGCCCGCCGCCGGATAAAACGTGATCACCGAGCGCTGAACCTGCATCGGCCCTGCCGTTGACGCCGCGCGCAGGAACTCCGCCGCCGCGATGCGCCCCGCTGGCGGCCCGAGCGCGATCGAGATGCGGTCGCGCCCCTCGCCTGGAAACACTTCGAACCGCAGCGGCAGGGTTTCGCCGGCGGTTTTCGACAGCGGTGCCGGCAAGGAACTGGACACGCCCTCGAGTGGCGATTCGAAGCTTACATGCGTGCGCCCGTCCTTGGCCGAAACCGTGGCGGTGTAGCGCGCGCCGCCGGCCAACCGGCGGCGCCAGGGATGATCGAACACCGGGCGCATGCCCTCGACCGTTGCCCTGCCCTCCGCGGTCACCACGACGCCGGAGCCGGGCTTCGAGCCCCCCGAGATCCGGATTTCGCCGCCGAACAGCTGGCCGCGCACGTCCTGAATCGCGATCGAGGAATCGGTGAAGCTGACGCGCCCGCTCGCGTGCTCGATCGGCGGCAGCTGCGGGTTCAGGGTGATGGCGTTGCCCGCGAACTGGTAATCGCCGGCGACCTTGCTCTTCGCCATTTCGCGCAGCGCCAGTTCGAGGTGCAGGCGCAGCTTGCCGCGGCCCAGCGAACTCATGCCATCGGTGACGCCATCCACCATGCGCTTGACCGGACTTTCGCGGATGTAATCCAGGAACAACGAGGTAGGACCTTCGGCGTTGCCGGCGACATGCAGCTGCGGGTCCGGGTCGAGCATGCTCAGCAGGGTCACGCGCACATTGGCGAGCTTGACGCCGAGGATGCTGCCGCTGCGGCCGACGATGTCGATCCTGTCGCGATCGAATATCAGATCGCCTTCAATATCGTCGATGCGCGGCCAGCCGCTGGTGTATTCGAGCACCCCGCCCGAAACCTTGGCCGCGACCTGGAACTGGCCTTTCGCAGGATCGATAAACGGGAAATCGCGCAAATCGCCCTTCAGGCGCAGCTGCACATTGCTCGCCTGGGCGCCGAGGACCGCGGTCGCGACCCATTCGCGCGTGCGCGCGCCCATGAGCGCGGATAGCGGCAGGTATTTGGCGGTTCTTTTGCCATCGGCGCGCGACAGCTGCGCCGTGAGGTCCACCACGCCGGGCCCTTCCCCGGTCCAGGCATAGGTGCCGTAAGCGGTGCCGGCAAGGTCCTCGTTGGCGAAGCTCAGGTTGGCCAGGCGCAACGCCAGGCCGCTCACGCCCGCGCCGCCCGGTGGCTCGCTCCCGGTAATCCCGGTACGTTCCCACCGGACTTCGCCGTTGAGCGAATCCAGGTGAATGCGCGGCTCTGTGAAAATCTCCGGCAGATCGAGCTCGCTGTTGCGCGAGGCGAGATAGACCACACCCTTGCCCTGCGTGGCCTCGACGCTGCCGGATAGGCCGGCGAATCCCGGGATGCTGCGCCAGGCGTTCATGGTCAGGCCGGCAAAGCGGGTCTTCGCGGTGAAAATCGCCCGGTCCGGCAATTCGCCCGTCCAGTCGAACTGCGCATCGAGCAGGTTGCCCTGCGGCGCGAGCTCGGCGAGCACTTTCCTAAGGTCGGCTGGAAAGGGCATGTACTCCGCCACATGGGCCAACGGCGCGAGTTCGATCAGGTTGGCGCTGACCGAGCCACGCTGCGTCAGCGTGGTGCCCGCCGCGCCTGGCGCGGCCCCTATGGATGCCGGCTCCCACGTGGCGCGAAAACTGGTGGCGTTCATGGCCGGGGCGCCGGGGCTGGCGAGCGCGAGATTGCGCACGCCGAAATCGTAGCCTCGCGGCGTCTCCCGTCCGTACACCCGGCCCTTCACCGTGGACACTTCCAGCACCGGCAGGTCCTTGGCGAGGCGCACCGAGACGTTTGAGAGCTCCACATCCGCCGTGCCCTGCGTGATCCTGCCGCCGGAGAGCGTCGCCCATAGCCGAAGCGCGCCCTCGCCGCGGCGCACGTCGAGCGGGTAATCGACCCAGGCGCGCCAGCCGGCGAGATTGGTGTAGCCGAACTCGGCATACAGCCGTCCGTTCCACTGCGCCGGACGCCTGACGCTGCTGCCCTCCAGCGCCGCACGCACATCCAGGCCCGGCCCCAGCTCGCGCGGCGGACGCGCCGAGAGCCCGACCAGGTGCGTGTCGCCGTCGTTCTCAAGGTGCAGATTGAGCGCCGACAGCGTCAGCGGGGGCGCTTTGCGGGCCTCGTCGAGCCACTCGATCTCGGCGCCGCGGATGATGATCCGGTCCTGGCTGAGGATCCAGTCGCTCAACTTGCCGTCGCCCTTGTCGCCCGAGATGCGGATGCCGGCGACGAAAATCTCGCCGTTCGCGTCGCGCCGCACCGCGAGCTTGGGCCCGTCGATGAGGAACGAGTGCAGCCGCAGCTCGCGCGCCGCGAGCGAGCGCCAGGCAATCACGTTCTCCACCACCGGCAACACCAGCGCTTCGCGGCCATTGCTGTCGTAGACCCGCACATCGGAGATCGAAAGCCGCGGCCGCAGTCCCTGCCAGTCGGTGGCGAGCGCGCCGATCTTTACCGGCAGGCCGATGGACCGCGAGATCGCGGCGACGATGTCGCCGCGGTAGTGCTCCACGTTGGGCAGCAGCCAGTAGCGCAGCGCGAGGAAGATCACCGCGAAGGCGAAAAAACCCGCCCAGGCGAGCACTTCGATCACGCGCAGGAGTCTGCGCAACGGGGCTTTAAATGAGGTTCGCATCGCGCCTGCCGCGACTCCTATATCCTTCTTTCACAACCGCAACCAACATTTTAGCCGTAAATGCCGGATCCGATTCTGAAAATCGACCTTTCGCGCTACGCCGCGCAGGCGCTCGCCGCGCGTCCCGAACTCGCTCATGAGATGGATCCGGCGCAGGCGGCGGGCCAGCCATTTAGCGGCGAGGAAATGGCGCGTGCCCTCTCCGGGTCGGACAACGACGACGAGGCCGCGTTCAAGCGACGCGTGCGGCGGCTGCGCCAGCGCGTGCTGTTGCGCACGATGGCGCGCGACCTGGAGGGGCTTGCCGACCTTGCCGAAGTCTGCGCCACGACCAGCGAACTGGCCGAACTCACCCTGCGCGCCGCGCTGCGCTGGCTGCGGGACGAGGCGTTCATCGTCGTCGCGATGGGCAAGCTGGGCGGGGGCGAACTCAACGTCTCCTCCGACATCGACCTCGTCTTCGTCCATCCCAGCCTGGACGCGGCGTCGGCCGATGCGCAGAAAATCGAGCGCACCGGCCGCAAGCTGATCGCGCTGCTGAGCGAGGTCACCGAAGACGGCTTCGCCTTCCGCGTCGACATGCGGTTGCGGCCCTACGGCGACTCGGGCGCGCTGGTGAGCAGTTTCGATGCGCTGGAAGCCTATTTCGTCGCGCAGGGCCGCGAGTGGGAGCGCTATGCCTGGATCAAGGCCCACGCTGTTTCAGGTCTTGATTCAGATATAAGAAACCTTGAAAAAATTGTCCGGCCGTTCGTATTCCGCAAATACCTCGACTACGCGACGCTGGCGGCGATGCGCCGGCTGCATGTGGAAGTGCGGCGCGACGTGGCGCGCCGCGAGCTCGCCGGGCACGTCAAGCTCGGGCCGGGCGGCATCCGCGAGGTCGAGTTCATCGCCCAGGCGCTGCAGCTGATCCGCGGCGGCCGCGATCCGGAGCTCACGGCACGGCCGACGCTGGCGGTGCTCGAGCTGCTCGCGAGAAAGCGGGCTCTGCCGGAAAAAGCAGCGCAGGATCTCGCGGCCGCATACGTCTTCCTGCGCAATGTCGAGCACCGGCTTCAGTATCTCGACGATGCGCAGACGCACGAATTGCCGACCGGCGCCGAGGACCGCGCGCGGATCGCGCAAATGGCGGGCTTCGATAGCTGGGACCCGTTCTGCGCGCAGCTGGATGCGCACCGGCGCGCGGTGACGCGTGTTTTCCAGGAGGTATTCACCGAACCGGGCGCCGAGGCTGACCCCGGGCCGTGGCCCGACCATCCGCGCCTCGCCACGCTGCGCTCAAGCCAGCGCTACCTGCAGCTGCCCGAGGACTCCAGGCGCCGCTTCGATGCGCTGATTCCCGCGCTGGTGCGCGCCGCGGCCGCCACGCCCGATCCGGAAACGACGCTCGCGCGCGGCGTGGACCTGATGGAAGCGATCGCGCGCCGCGCCGCCTATCTCGCCCTGCTCGCGGAACGGCCCGAGGCGCTGCAGCGCGTGACGCGCATGATCGGCGCTTCGAGCTGGGCGGCGGAGTTCATCACCCTGCACCCGCTGCTGTTGGATGAGCTGCTCGACGACCGGTTGCTCTACGCGCCGCCCGACTGGCACGGGTTCGAATTCGACCTGCGCGCCTCGCTGGCAGCCGCGGGCGGCGAGCTCGAGCGCCAGATGAACGCGGTGCGCGAGCAGCACCAGTCGCAGCAGTTCCGGCTGCTGGCGCAGGACCTGGCCGGGCTGCTCACGGTGGAGGTGCTCGCCGACCACCTTTCGCGGCTCGCCGACATTGTGCTGGATTGTTCCCTGTCTGTTTGCTGGAATCAAATTCAAAGCAAACATTGCGAGCAACCACGGTTCGCGGTGATCGCCTACGGCAAGCTGGGCGGCAAGGAACTAGGCTACGCCTCCGACCTCGACATCATCTTCCTGTACGACGACGCGGACGAGCGCGCGGCCGAAAACTACGCACGGCTTGCGCAGCGCTACAACAACTGGCTCACCCTGCGCACCCCGGCCGGCACGCTGTTCGACACCGACCTGCAGTTGCGGCCCTCGGGCTCGAGCGGCCTGCTGGTCTCGTCGCTCGCCGCGTTCGCGCAATACCAGGAAAACGCCGCCTGGCCCTGGGAACACCAGGCCCTTACCCGGGCACGCTACTGCGCGGGGGACAGAACCGTCGGCCTTGAATTTGAAAACATAAGGACAAGAATCCTGCAACGCGAACGGGACTCTGCCGCGCTGGCGCGCGAGGTTCTCGCGATGCGCGAGAAGCTGCACGCGGCGCATCCAAACAGATCGGGGCTTTTCGACCTGAAACACGACCGGGGCGGCATGATCGACATCGAGTTCACGGTGCAGTTCCTGGTGCTATCGCACGCGCACCGGCACGCCGAATTGACGCAAAACCCCGGCAACATTGCGTTACTCAAAATTCTTTCGGATAAAAATCTTATCGACAAGGAACTTGCGGAAAATTGCCGCAACGCCTACCGCGACTTCCGCCGCCTGCAGCACGCGCTGCGCCTGAACGGCGCGCAGTACGCGCGCGTGCCGCTCGGGCAGGTGGCGGCAAAATCCGAGGCGGTGCGCAACCTCTGGAACGCGATCTTCTCCATCTACCTCTAAATCAGCGCGCCCTCGGCCCGCGCACGTGCGGGTTCAGCTTTTCCACGTCCGCCTTCACTTTGTCCCGGCTGCGCTCGTAGACGATTTCGCGTCCCATAATGCTGCCCGCGTAGGCCATGCCGTTGCGCGTCGGCGTCAGCGCGCACTTCATGCTGTGCATGCCTTCGCCGATCACCACCTCGATCACCTCCGCGCGGCGGCTGAACAGCACGACCTCCATCGTCTTGCCGGTTTCGGTGATGCGTACCGTGATCTTCTCGTTGGTCATGGCGTCCTTGGTAACTATATCGCTTCGCGTGGCGTCCTGGGTGCCTGCACCTCGCGCCGCAGCGGGCCATCGACTTCGGAGGCGAAGCGCGCCAATGCATCGAGCAGCACGTCGCGGTTGAGGCGGTACAGGACGCGCTGGCCCTGGCGTTCGCTCACCACCAGTCCGGCGCGCTGCAGGACGGCGAGGTGCCGCGAAATGGCCGGCGGGCTGAGCGAAAAGCGCCCGGCAAGATCGCTCGTGGAAAGCGCCGTCTGCGACAGGAAGGAGATGATCTGCCGCCGCGGAACGGAAGACAGCGCGCTGAAAATATCGTCGAGATCCATGAAGGTTAACGACTGGATTAACTATTAACCATATTGCTAATAGTCTAGCGCGTTTTTTGGCTAGAATAACCGCTCACGTCCAAGGAGCAGGAATGGCGAAGGCAAAGCAGGCAAGCACCGCGTCGCTCTCGATGGCCGACCGCGACGGCTGGATCTGGTACGACGGCAAGCTGGTGCCGTGGCGCTCGGCGACCACGCACGTGCTGACGCATTCGCTGCACTACGGCCTCGCAGTCTTCGAGGGCGTGCGCGCCTACAAGACGGTGAGCGGCACGCAGATCTACCGGCTGCGCGAGCACACGCAGCGGCTGATCAACTCGGGGCACATCTACATGATGAAGATCCCCTACACGGTCGAGCGCCTGATGCAGGCGCAGATCGACGTCGTTGCCGCCAACGGCCACGAGGCCTGCTACATCCGCCCGATTGCGTTCTACGGCTCGGAGAAGATGGGCGTGTCGCCGGTGGGCGCGAAGGTGCACGTCGCGATCGCGGCCTGGCCCTGGGGCGCCTATCTCGGCCCGGAGGCGCTCAACAAGGGCATCCGCGTGAAGACCGCCTCGGTCGCGCGCCACCACGTCAACGTGACGATGGCGCGCGCCAAGATGTCGGGCACCTACCCGAACTCGGTGCTGGCGACGCTGGAGGCGACCCAGCACGGCTACGACGAAGGCCTGCTGCTCGACGTCGACGGCTTCGTCGCCGAAGGCGCGGGCGAGAACATCTTCATCGTCAAGGACGGCGTCATCATCGAGCCGGAACTCACCTCGGCGCTGACCGGCATCACGCGCTCCTCTATCATCGAACTGGCCGAAGGGCTCGGCTACACGGTGAAGGCCAAGCGCCTGACGCGCGACGACATCTACATCGCCGACGAGTGCTTCTTCACCGGCACCGCCGCCGAAGTCACCCCGATCCGGGAACTCGACCGGCGCCAGATCGGCGCCGGCAAGGCCGGCCCGATCACCAAGGCGCTGCAAAAGGCCTTCTTCGACGTGGTTACCGGCAAGGACCGCAGGCACAAGCACTGGCTCACGCCGGTACCGATGAAGAAGGCTTCGAAGGGAAAGACCCGGCCGTGAGCAACTCCGACACTTCCCGGCAGGTCGAACTCAGCGAGAAAGACCTGCCATTGCATTGCCCGCTGCCGGGCGCGCCGCTCTGGTCTCGCCATCCGCGCGTGTTCCTCGACGTGGTCAAGCACGGCGAGGCGCTGTGCCCGTATTGCGGCACCAGGTACCTCTACAAAGGCGCGGCGCCGAAAGGCCATTAGCCTGGCGCGCATCCTCGTCGTTGCGCCCAACTGGATCGGCGACGCGCTGATGGCGCAGCCGTTGATGGCGAAACTGCGCGCGCGCCTGAGCGCGGGAACCGCCGGCGTGCGCATCGATGTGCTCGCCCCGCCCTGGGTGGCGCCGGTCGCAAGGCGCATGTCCGAAGTGGATGAGGTGATCGAAGCGGACCTGCGCCATGGCGCGCTGCAGCTGGGCGAGCGCTGGCGTCTCGGCCGCAAGCTCAAGCAACGCGCCTACGACCATGCCGTCGTCCTGCCGAATTCGTGGAAATCCGCGCTGATCCCCTTTTTCGCGGGCATTCCGGTGCGCGCCGGCTACGCAGGGGAGCTGCGGTACGGGCTGCTGAACATGGTTTACGGGGACCCAAAGGCCCGCGAATCGATGACGCTGCACTACGCCCGGCTGTCCGAGATGCGCGGAACCGAGCCGAATCTTCCATTGCCTTTTCCCTCTTTGCTTTCCAATAAGGAAAAGGTAAGAGAAACTGCCGCGCGTTTTGGCCTCGTCGGGCCGTACACCGTCCTTTGCCCCGGCGCCGAATACGGCCCGGCCAAGCGCTGGCCGTTCTTCCACGAACTGGCATCGAAGCTGGATTCCCAGGTTGTCCTGCTCGGTGCTGCATCGGACAGGAAGGACGCAGAACAAATTCCGGGCAAAAACCTCATCGGACAAACGACTCTGGATGAAGCCATCGACCTGATCGCGGGCGCGGCAATGGTGGTGAGCAACGATTCCGGGCTGATGCACGTCGCCGCGGCGACCGGCACGCCGCTGGTGGCGCTCTTCGGCTCTTCCAGCCCCGAGCACACGCCACCGCTGTCGCCTCTGGCACGGGTGGTCTGGCTGAAGGTCGAATGCAGCCCCTGTTTCGCGCGCGTCTGCCCGCTCGGCCATTTCAAGTGCATGAACGAGCTGTCGGTAGAGCGGGTTCTTGCAGCGATGAAATAATCGGGCTCTGACCCCAATTATTCTTCATGAGCACGAAGATCTTCCCCACCGCCCAGGACGCGCAGAACGCCTTCTACGAGGCGCTCGAGCGCTCCGACCTCGAGGCGATGATGGCGGTCTGGTCCGAAGACGAGGATATCGTCTGCGTGCACCCGGCGGGGCAGCGGCTCGCCGGCCAGGCGCAGGTGCGCGAAGTGTGGCGCCGGATGTTCGCCGGCGGTCCCAATATGCGCGTACGCATCACGCAGCAGGTGGTGATCTCGGGCGTGATGCTCGAGGTGCACAGCGTGCACGAAAACATAACCGTCGCGGGCGAAGCGCGTCCCCGGCCGCCGATGGTGGCGACCAACGTCTACCTGCGCACCGCCGCAGGATGGCGCATGATCGCGCACCACGCCTCGCCCGCGCCGGGCGAGCCGCCCGCGGAACCCGCATCCGCACCGCCAAAGATCCTGCATTGAGAAAATGGGGTCAGAGCAACATTTCCGGCACGACCGGTGTCGAACGATATTTCTTCGGGAAATGTTGCTCTGACCCCATTTTCTTCCTATGAGGCCCCTTGGTGGCTGCCCGGCGGCCACCTGCAAACGATTTTCGCGGCCCTCGCTCCGGCGCCGCGCATCGCCTGGCGTCGCGAGCGGTGGGAAACGCCAGACGGCGATTTCATCGATCTTGACTGGGCCGGCGGGAGCACGAATCCCGCAGGTCCGTTGCTGGCCCTGTTCCATGGCCTGGAGGGCAGTTCCGCCAGTCCTTACGCACGCGCCATCACCGCGCAGGCGCTCTCGATGGGCTGGCGCTGCGTGGTACCGCACTTTCGCGGCTGCTCGGGAGAACTGAACCGCCTGCCGCGCGCCTATCACTCCGGCGACAGCGCGGAGATCCACTGGATCCTGGGCCGGCTGGAGGCGCGCCACGCCGCGGGCGGCGTCCTTTACGCCGTGGGAGTTTCCCTGGGGGGAAACGCGCTGCTCAAGCTGCTGGGGGAACAAGGCGCCGCGATGAACCTGCAAAGAGCCGTTGCCATCTCGGCCCCTCTGGACCTCGCCGCGGCCGGCCGTTCGCTCGATGCGGGCCTGAGCCGGGAAATCTACACGCGGATATTTCTCCGGTCGCTGAAGAAAAAGACGTTTGCAAAACTGCGGCAAAAAAGGATCGCCGTTGACGCCCTGCGGCTGAAAAATGCCCGTACGTTCTGGGAGTTCGACGACACAGTCACCGCGCCGCTGCACGGCTTCCAGGGAGCGGATGACTACTGGGCGCGTTCCTCGAGCGGTCCGTGGCTGGCGAAGATCCGTGTTCCCACGCTGGTCATAAACGCGCGCAACGATCCGTTCATGCCAGAATCAGTGCTGTCTTCTCTTACAGAACAACTTCACAAAATGCCTTCTTGCGTGATACTGGAGTTTCCGCGCGGCGGCGGCCACGCCGGATTTCCCGGCCGCGACCGCTGGCTGGCAAGACGCGTCCTGGATTTCCTCTCCGCCCCGTGAACGTACCCGCCGAGATTTTCCGCGCCTACGACATCCGCGGCATCGCCGGCAAGGCGCTGTCGGCGGCCTTGGTGCGCGACATCGGCCGTGCGTTAGGGACGCTCGCTCGCGAGCGGGGCGCTCTTGGCCGCGAGCGTGGCGCCCCCACCTTTGCCGTGGGCAGGGACGGCAGGCTCTCCGGCCCCGAACTGTGCGCAGCGCTGATGGACGGGCTGAACGCCGCGGGCGCAGGCGTGATCGACATCGGCATGGTGCCAACGCCGGTCACCTATTTCGCCGCCCACCACCTCGGCTGCGGCAGCGCGGTGATGGTGACCGGCAGCCACAATCCCGGCGAATACAACGGCCTGAAGATGGTGATCGCCGGCGATACCCTGTCCGGCGAAGAGATCCAGGGACTGCGGCGGCGCATCGAAGCCGGATTACCGGCGCCCGTCGGCGGCGGCACACGTAAAAGCGAAAACGTGCTGGATGCCTACGTGGATCGCATCGCTGGCGGCGTGAAGCTCGCGCGGCCGTTCAAGGTGGCGCTCGACTGCGGCAACGGCGTCGGCGGCGTGATCGCGCCGCGCCTCTACCGGCGCCTGGGATGCGAGGTGACGGAACTGTTTACGGAAGTGGACGGGAATTTCCCGAATCACCACCCGGATCCTTCGCGGCCTGAAAATTTAAAAGATTTGATGAATATATTGAAAACGACAAACGCTGAAATCGGCCTGGCCTTCGACGGCGACGCCGACCGCCTCGGCGTGGTCACCAAGAGCGGCAAGATCATCTTTCCCGACCGCCAGCTGATGCTGTACGCGAAGGATGTGCTCTCGCGCAACCCGGGCGCCGAGATCATCTACGACGTGAAGTGCACCCGGCTGCTGGCGCCCTGGATCGAGCGCCACGGCGGGCGCCCCACGATCTGGAAGACCGGGCACTCGCTGGTGAAGGCGAAGCTCAAGGAAACCGGCGCGCCGCTCGCCGGCGAGATGTCGGGCCACATCTTCTTCAAGGAACGCTGGTACGGCTTCGACGACGGACTCTACTGCGGCGCGAGGTTGCTCGAGATCCTTTCCAGGGAAAAAAACCCGAACGAAACATTGGAAGGACTCCCCGACGCACCATCGACGCCGGAGCTGAACTGGAAACTCGCGGAGGGCGAGCCGCACGCGATCATGGCGAAGCTGCAGGCGCTCAAGCCATTTTCTCAGGCGCCCCGTGTGCTGACGATCGACGGCGTGCGGGCGGAATTCGAGGACGGTTTCGGCCTCGCGCGCGCTTCGAATACTTCGCCGGTGATCGTGCTGCGCTTCGAGGGTGATACGACGCAGGCCCTGGCGCGCATCCAGGAAGAATTCCGGCGCGTCCTGCAACCGCTGAAGCCGCATTCACCGTTGCCCTTCTAGGGCAACGGTCCTGCGGCCGCGCTACCTTTTTAGGCGCGCTTCAGGCCGCCGAGCAGAGACGCGACCGGCCGCTCGCGCCGCTTCGCAAGGGCGCCGGCCGGCTCCTCCTGCGGCTTGGCCGCGACCGGACCGGTGCCGGGCTCGTAGGGCCTGGAGAAGATCGGGTCACTGGGTTTCTGGGCTGCTCTGGGCTGGGAACCGCCGATTTGACGAGGGGTGCTGTGCGGCGCAGTGGCGTGCTGCGTATTGCCGTGCTGGGAATTCTGCTGTTGCGGCCGGTACTCCGGCCTGCGTTGCGATCCCTGCCGTGAACGCGCGGCGTTGCCGCCCCCGTTGCCGCTCACCATCGTCGCCACGGTGCCCGCGTTCGCGAAGCCCGGCACCAGGACGCGCTCCAACTTCTTGTTGATCAGTTTCTCGATCGCGGCAAGCGCTTCCAGGTCCTCCGGCGCCACCAGCGAGATCGCCTCGCCGGTCAGGCCGGCGCGGCCGGTGCGGCCGATGCGGTGAATGTAGTCTTCGGGCGAGTGCGGAATGTCGAAATTGATCACCTGCGGCAGGCTCTCGATGTCGAGCCCGCGGGAAGCGACGTCGGTGGCGACCAGCACCGTGGTCTTGCCGTTCTTGAACGCTTCCAGCGCGGCTTCGCGCTCGCCCTGCGTCTTGTCGCCGTGGATGGCGTCCACCTGGATATGGTTGGCGCGCAGTTGATGCGCGAGGCGGTTGGCGCCGATGCGCGTGCCGGTGAAGACGAGCACCTGCTTGAGACCCCTCGACTTGATCAGGTGGCACAGCAGTTCGCGCTTCTTCTCGCGCGCGCAGGGATGCACCACGTGGGTGACGAGGTCCGCCACGGCATTTCGCGCCGCGATCTGCACCTCCGCCGGATTCTTGAGCAGCGACTTGACCAGCTTGCGGATCTCGTCCGGAAAGGTGGCCGAAAACAGCAGGTTCTGCCGCACCGGCGGCAGCAGCGCGATGATGCGCTTGATGTCGGGCATGAAGCCCATGTCCAGCATGCGGTCCGCCTCGTCCAGGATCAGCACCGAGACCTGATTGAACATCACCGTCTTGTTGTGCACGTGATCCAGCAGCCGGCCGGGCGTCGCGACCAGGATTTCCACGCCGAGCCGCAGCTGCGCGATCTGCGCGTTCATGTCGGTGCCGCCGTAGACAATCGCGGTGCGCAGCGGCAAGTGCTTGGCGTAGCCGCGGAAACTTTCCTCGACCTGGATCGCGAGCTCGCGTGTCGGCGCGAGGACCAATACGCGTATCGGGTGGCGGGCGGGCGACGCCGAGGTGCTCGCCAGCGGCGCGAGGAGCTGCAGCGTGGGCAACGCGAATGCCGCGGTCTTGCCGGTGCCGGTCTGGGCACCCGCCATGAGATCGCGGCCCGCGAGGACGAGGGGGATGGCTTGTTCCTGGATCGGAGTCGGCTGCTCGTAGCCAAGGTCCTTCACCGCTTGCAGCAGCGGCGGGATCAAACCTAATTTTTCGAAACCGGAACTGATGACGTAAGGCCTTGAAACTAAAGGGGGCGAATTATACCTCTTCGGGGGCGATCACGAACTGTGTTTGTGTCACCAAAGCCACCAGCTTCCCTGTCTCGCTGCGGATGGTGCAGAGATCCTTGCGCACTTCAAGCTTCGCCACCACCTTGTCCGGCGTTACGTCCGTGAATTCGATCCCCATCAGGTCCGGCAGCAGGCCTTTGACGCGCTCCTGGATGGAAGCGGCAAGATTCACTGTAGATGCCTTTTTTACGTCTTACGGCGTAGGTCCGCGATGCGCACACGAGCGAGTGAAGCGGCGCTTGCCGAGTGTCGCTGTCGATCGCGCGGTTATGCACCTGCTCGATGAAACGCCGCAACCGAAACGGGCCGCGCCACTGCCACCGAATTCCGCAGGGCTTTGATGCGTTCGAGTTCGTGCATCGTCTGCGCCGTGAAGTAAGACTCCCCGCAGTGCGGACACGACCACATGGGAATTTCCTCAATCACCAGAAGGTTCTTGCCGCTGCCAAAAGTCCGCGCGACTCGCCGAAGGTGTACACCGGCGCGACCGCACGCAGCGCACAGAGACCTAGACGAGGTAGACCGTGATGAAGTAGAGGATGCCAGTGAGACTGACCTTGACGATCGCCTCGGCCTCGCCGCCATCGAGGGTGCGCCCCCGGATAGCGATCTTGGGTTCGCGCGTTTCGCGATCCTTCTGGCGCTCAACGATACGGCCAATGAGGACGATGTTTTCGAGATCGAGGATCGTGAGGTTGTCATCTTCCAGTTCTTCGGCGGCGTGGACGGATACGACGTAGTTTAGCGCGCGAACCAAGTCGCGTATTCGGGTGATCGAAAGTCGTGGCACACGAGCAATTCTACGGGAAGGCCTCTAGGGTGCGTAACGTCCACCCCCACCCGCGCGCGCGCCTGCGATGATCGACCGACCGCGCAGGAACGGAAAGCATGCCGCCATTGACGTGGAACCCACCTGCGTGCACCGGTCCTATGGCGCACGTCAGCGTGCGGCGTCACGTTAAAGCGAAGCATCCTTAAAGGCTTTTAGAACTGCGTTGATGCGCGTCTGATAACCGGCGCCCTGAGCCTGAAACCAGGCCAGAACGTCCGCGTCCACCCGCAAGGATATGGATCTCTTGGAAGCTACGGGCTTAAGCCCCTTGCGCACAATCACCCGGGCGATGTGCTTGAGATCCAGTTCGGGATGCTCAGGCGTGAGCCTGATGTCTCTATCTTTCATCGCCTTGACGCGCTTCCAGTCGGTCTTAGAGATTCTTGAGGAGGAAGATTTCTTCATTTTGAGTGAACCGTCTGAACGAGATCACGTGAATGCGTTCCGGGCCCGGCGTCAACTATCCTGAGCGGTCAGCGTCAATTATCTTGAGCGGTGCGATCGGGCGCTGATCATCGAGCTTTGGTTGCGCTGCGTTGCCGGCGAGCCGGAGTGGGACGCGCTGTTAAACGGCAGCCAGAACGGCTCGGCGGATTGGTTGGGGAAGTTCAATCGGTGCAAAAAAGCTCCGCGGATAAAGGTAGTCTTCCCCAGACTCGTCGATGACTCGAACCTGCCGGTGCTTTTGCGCTCCAGGATCGGGCAGCACCTGATAAATCTTCCGACGTTCCAGGGAGACCTCGTAGCCTTTGTTCTTCAGGCACACAACGAACTGTTTGGCGGTTGATCTCATGGGCTTGATTCAATGTAGCGCTTGATTTTTAAATCTCTGCGGCCGATGCCGTGGGCTTCGTACCAGTGTACCTCGGCCAGAAGGATGGCGCCGTCTTCTAGCCGGACGCGGGCAATGCCCTCGCTTTCGCCAGTTGCCCCGGCCATGAAGCCTTCGCAAACGCGCAATCTCGTGAATGGAAGTGCCTCTCGCAAATGTTTTGACATGCGTGATGTCCCTAATGATTTCAAAGTACATCAGGTGCCAATCTGCTGCCGTTCAACGGAGATTATCGGGGACTGGGTTTCGTGCCGTCGCTTGGTCCCATGCATGGGCCGATATACGCCACTCCCCTTCGTTTTTGACCAAAAGGTAGGCACTCACATCGTGGTTCGTCTTTTTCTCGTTCTCTAGCAATTCGGACGCAGCTAAGACGACGGCAACATTGCCGAACACCAGTATCCGCATACCCAGCGTGCGTTCTTCAAAATACCGCAAATCGCCCGAAGCAACGCCGTTCATGCGCTCTATGAATTGTTCTAGAGTTCTCGGCTGAACAGGCCGCGCTGCCGGAAAGAGTAAGGCGCACGGGAGGAAGTCGGCAGAAAACTTCGACCAATCAATCTGAGTTGTAGGGCTCCACCGCAGCCCCTCGAAATGGGCAGCAATGAGCGCTCGAATTGCCTCCTTCTCGTCGGCTCTTTCACTCGCCGCCATATCGTTCGCTCCTCAATATTGTTTCCTTAGCTGATCCCGGTTTAAATTCCGTCCCAACACCGGAAGGAAAGGAACATTCCGTCATGAAATCGCTACGGCGCGGCCGAGGAGAACCCTCCGATAGGTTCCTTGGTGGCCTAAAGCGGATTACCGCGTCGCCGTTCATGCGATTGTTGTGTTGCATGGACGCATATGCGTTCACCGACGCATCCCTTTTCGTTTGAAAGCTGAAACCAGACAAGTTGTCATCGCATTCTGCTCTCGTCTTCGTTAGTAGCAATTATTTTGGTTACTCACCCTCATAATAATTGACCGCCGAATCGACTTTGTATATTCCGAAGAAGGTGCGAATGGACTTGTCTCCGCCCGGCCCCGAGCCGGCAAACGCGATCACTTTATTCGAATCTGGAAACAGAGTGATATCCGGGTGAATCATGGTCGACATGCACAGATAATCCAGGTCGCCGCTGCCACTGTTGATCAGTTGATGGTTCGGTCCCTCCGGCGGCAGCGAGATGAAATCCCCCGGCCCTACAGGAAACTCTTTGTCATCGAGGCGAATCGTTCCTTCCCCTGCCAACACGTAAATCGCTTCTTCGTTAGTGAAGTGCTTGTGGTGTGGGAAGGCCGTCTTCCCGGGCGGAACCCGGTACAGTGAGCAACCCAGCTTTTTAGCGCCTGTCCGATGGGTGAACCACTTTCGCTGGAAAACGAACTGGTCTCCATTGCCGTCAGTTACCCAGTCCAGATCGTTTACATTAACAATATGTTCATTACGGGTCATAAGAATAATCTCCACTATTGAGGTCATTACGACTTGAATACATCTAGGACTTTTAAGGGCAATGTTTAGTTCGCCTACAGGTCTGTCACTGGCTATCAAGGGCCAGGAACTTTAATTCGCGTCGTCACCCAACTATTCTCTTTCGTCCTTGCCACATAACGTCCACGATCAGCCGCAAATTTGAGTGGCGCGGCTTTTGCGAATGCAAAAGGCGTGACACTTAAATTTGTCGGTTGCATCGTGTTGTTAGCCGCTGATCGAGCGCGCAGCTTGGCATAGACGCAGATTCTCGAGCGCACGCTCGTCTGACGGATCCAGAGCAACTGCTCTTGATAGTACTTCTTCAGCCTCCTCAATCTGTCCTGCTTGGAACAAGCTCCATCCCAGATCATTCGTCAGATCTTGACGATTAGGTTCAAGGCCCAACGCTCTCTGCGACACCTCTACCGCCTTATCAAACAACGCCTCGTGGCCGGCGCAACAACCCAGCCCCTGGTAAAGAGCCGCCTTATCCGGAAACCTGCGAACCCCTGCTTCGTAAAGCTCAAGCCCCTCCGCATACCTCTCCTCCTGAATGAGGAAGTCTCCGGCCTTGTCTATGACCTCCCAGAGATCTCCAGATTCGTCTGGCAGAGAAAGTAAGGTCCTGAACAGACGGGATCCGTCCTCATCTCTGCCGCGTTGGTATTCGATCGATCCCATGGTAAGAACCGCAGGGGCATAGTCCGGCCTTATCTCCAGTGCGCGCTCGGCAGCAGCAATAGAGGCTTCCGTATCACCGATGGTATCGCGAAAGATACTCTCGGCGTAAGCCGCTTCGGCTTCAAATAGCCGCCACCCCTCGGCAGACTCTTTCCCCGTACGGCGTTTACGCGTCATGAAGTACTCCGCATGAATTGGCTGTCCGACGAATTCTGCGTTGACCTTGATGCCGGGGCGGCTAACTTAATGTTTATCCAGCATGCGCCGCATGCTAGAAGCATCCATATCTGGATGCAAGGATATAGAGGTGGATGCTGGCATATGCCGGCAGATGCTCACGGGTCCTGATGGGGCTCCGCTTTCGCGGGACGACATCGCTCGGCGATTCGCTAGTTGATGGTGCGCCGCTCGTGCTCGGGGACTTGCTCGGCGGCGACGCCGGGGAGTTGGAGGTCCATGTCCCAGTCGCTTTTCTTCACCGCCGCCTGCAGCAGGCGGCACACGGAGTGCAGCAGCACCGGATCGAGCGTGAGGGTGACGCCCTGGCCTTCGGAGGGGTGCATCGCGACGACCGGATGGCCGTTCGGATCGTGGCCGGTCTGGATGCGCGCGAGCAGCAGCGGCTCGGCGCCTAGTGGCGTGGCGCGAATGCTGTCGTCGTAGGGCTGCGAGAAGTTCGCTTTCGAGACCGCCTGCTCGTGCTCGATGCTGAGCAGAGCCTTGCGCGCCTCGGGATTGGGCTGGGTGCGGATGCGCGGGCTCGCCTCCTCGGCGAGCTTGACCAGCAGCGGCCAGAGCAGCTTCACGAAACGCCGCGTCAGCCACATGCGCACTTCGACCTGCTCGCTGGCGGCGATCAGCATCAGCATCCGGTCCTGCTCGGCGGCAAAGTCGATCTTGAGCTGGTGCAGGCGCATGTAGGGATTAAACCTTGCGGGAGCCTGAATTGTAGAATGCTTTGGTGCTGAAAATCGTCCCGGCGACCACCGCGCAGGACCTGGAAGAGGTGCGCATCCTGTTTGGCGAATACTCTAGCCTGGTCGCCGAGGCGCTGTGTTTCCAGAACTTCGACCAGGAACTCGAGGCGCTGCCGGGCGAGTATGCACCGCCCGGGGGCGCCCTGCTGATCGCCCGGGACAAGGACGCAGCCGCTGGCTGCGTGGCGCTCCGTCAACTCGATGCAGGCACCGGCGAGATGAAGCGGATGTATGTGCGCGAGGCGTACCGGGGCAGCGGCCTGGGCCGGCGCCTAGCGCTCGCTGTCATCGAAGAGGCGAGAAAGAGAAAGTGCGCCCGCGTGGTGCTCGACACGCTGCCAAAGCTGGCGCCCGCGATTGCGCTCTATCGCGATCTCGGCTTCCGGGAAACCGGCCCTTACCTGGCGTCGCCGACACCAGGCGCGATCTGCTTCGAACTCAGGATCTAGGGTACGGGAGACGCGTCTCCCGTTACTGCTTTCTGATTTTTTCGAGCAGCGCCGTGCTCGAGCGCTGATGCGCGAAGGGGATCGAGATCACGCGCCCGCCGCGGGCGAGCGTCTGGACCGCGCCGACGATTTTCTCCGCCGGCCAGTCGCCACCCTTGGCCAGTACATCCGGCCGCATGGATTCGATCAGCGCCGCCGGCGTGTCTTCGTCGAACCAGGTGACCGCGTCCACAGATTCCAGCGCCGCCACCAGCGCCATGCGGTCCTCCAGCGCGTTGACCGGGCGGCCGTCGCCCTTGCCGAGCCGGCGTGCCGAAGCATCGCCGTTCAGCGCGACGACGAGCGCGGCGCCGAGCGCGCGCGCCTGCGCGAGGTAGGTCACATGACCGCGATGCAGGAGGTCGAACACGCCGTTGGTGAACACCAGCGGCCGTGCCAGTGCGGCGGACCAGCGTGCGGCCTCGGCGGGGGGTCTTATTTTCTCTTCGAAGCGCAGACGAATTCCCGCTCTACTTCTTCTTCGGTTCCTCGGCCTTGGGCTTGTCGCGCGGCGCGCAGACCGCGTCGGCCGGCTTGCAGTATTCGAACACCTTCACCACTTTGCGCACGCCGCCGGTGGTGCGCGCGACTTCGACCGCATCGTTGGCCTCCGCCTCGGTGACGATGCCAAGCAGGTAGACGACCGAGGCCTCGGTGACCACCTTGACGTGGATCGGGTTCAGCTTGCCGGAATCGAACAGGCGCGCCTTCACCTTGCCGGTAATCGTCGCATCGCCCGCCCTCGAGGTGAACGGGGTGGCGTCGGCGACCCGCAGGTCGTTGGTGACACTGCGCGCGCCGGGCACGCCCTGGACCAGCTTCTCGATCTCGGCCTTGGCATTCGCATTGGGTACTTCGCCGGTCAGCAGCACGCTGCGGTTGTACGAAGTGATGTTGACGTGGACCTTGTCGCCGAAGCGCTCGCTCACGCGATTGGACGCGCGCAGCTCGATGCCCTCGTCATCAACCTGGATCCCGGTCGTGCGCCGGTCCAGCGCGGAAATCGCCGCGCTGCCTGCGCCCACCACCGCCACCCCGACGCAGCCCTGCAGCGAAACGGCGAGCAAGGGCAGGACCAGGAGCGCCGGAAAGGGTATTTTTTTCATTTCTTTTCTCCGAAAAGCTGTGAATCAATGCCATCGCACAAGCAATGCAGCACCAGCAGGTGCACTTCCTGGATGCGCATGGTGCGCTGGTGCGGCACGCACACATGGACGTCCTCGGCCGCGAGCTCCGCTGCCATCCTGCCCCCGCCGTTGCCGGTCAGAGCCACGATCCGCAGGCCGATGTCCCGCGCCGCGCGCATTGCCGCGACCACGTTCGCCGAGTTGCCCGAGGTCGAGATCGCGAGCAGCAGATCGCCCTTGCGGCCCAGCGCGCGCAGCTGCTTCTCGAACACCTTCTCGTAGCTGTAATCATTCGCGATCGATGTGAGCGCCGAAGAATCGGTGGTGAGCGCAAGCCCCGCCAGCGGCGCCCGTTCGCGCTCGAACCGGTTGACCAGTTCGGCGGCGAAGTGCTGCGCGTCGGCCGCGGAACCGCCATTGCCGCAGGCAAGGATCTTGCCGCCCGCCATGAGCGAGCCCGCCATGAGTTCGATGCCGCGCGCGATCGGCGCCGCAAGCAGCTTGGCGGCATCGAGTTTCAGCTTCGCGCTGTCGGCAAAATGCGACGCGACCCGCGCTTCCAGCGATACGCCTTGCGCGGCGTGGGCCGCAGCGTTTTCCATCGCGTGATTTTACTCGATGTAAATCTCGAACTCGATCCGCTTGGCCGGATTCGGATGCACCGCAAGGCGGCTCACGCGCGCGCGCAGCGGCGTGCCACGCTCCAGTCCCCAGGCAAGCGCCGCGTTCTGGCGCCGCGGCACGTAGCCGAGCTTGCGGCCGCGCCAATCCACGCGCACCGCGTCCGGATCGTGCGGGTTGTCCTTCTCGCGCACCAGTTCAAGTGCGTCGCCTGGCTGCAGCAGCGGCATCACCGCCGCCGCTTCGCCGTAGCGGAATCCCGCGAGCGGTGAACTCTGCACCAGCAATTGCACGCTCTGGCCCTGGGCAGAGAACGCCAGGAAAAGCAGCAAGCTAGGCGGTAAACGCATTGCGAATCCACTGGATTGCACCCGTTTCCAGCGCATCGAGCAGCAGCACATCGAACCTGCATTCGGCGTCCGGCCGCCGCATCAGGTAGAGCCGCGCGGCGGCGATCAGGCGCGCCTGCTTGGCCGCGGTGACGCTCTCGGCGGCGCCGCCAAAGCGCGGATCGCGGCGGTAGCGCACTTCGGCAAACACCAGCGTGATGCCCTCCTCGGCCACAAGGTCGATTTCGCCGTGCCGGCAGCGCCAGTTGCGCGCCAGTACCCGCAGGCCCGCCTTGCGCAGCAATTCCGCGCACAACTCCTCGGCTCGCGCGCCGGCCCGGTTCATGGCAGTCTTAACGTTCCTCGGCCGCGCAAGGTTGACCCCGCCTTTGACCCCCACATCCGGAACGCTCTACGTCGTTGCCACCCCGATCGGCAATCTAGCCGATTCGAGCCCTCGCTCCATCGAGATCCTGCGCTCGGCCGACATCATCGCCTGCGAGGACACCCGCACCTCTCGCACGCTGCTCGCCCACCATGGCATCGGCGCCGCGCGCACCGTGGCACTCCACGCGCACAACGAGCGCGCAGCGGGCGAGAAGCTGCTCAGCGCCCTGCGCGAGGGGAGCAATGTGGCGCTGGTGAGCGATGCCGGGACACCGGCGATATCGGACCCCGGCGCATTGCTGGTGGCCGCGGCGCACCGCGCGGGCCTGCGCGTGATCCCGGTGCCGGGGCCGAACGCCGCCATCGCCGCCTACTCGGCCTCCGGCTTTGCCGCCGAGAGCTTCCAGTTCGTGGGATTTCTTTCCGCACAAAAGAAGAAATCACTCGATGACCTGGACGTTCCTTGGCCGGTGATCCTCTACGAAGCGCCGCACCGCGTGCTCGAAACCGTCACGGCGCTGCTTGAGCGCTTCGGGCCGGCGCGTGAATTGGCGATTGCGCGCGAAATCAGCAAGAAATTCGAGGAGGTGGCGCGCATGCGACTCGCCGATGCCCCGGCATGGCTTGCCGACGGACCGCACCGGCAGCAGGGAGAATTCGTGCTGGTTCTCGGTCCGGGCGAAGCAAAGAGCCCGGATGCCGCGGACGCCGAGCGGGTTCTGGGCATTCTGTTGCGGAAATTGCCCCTCAGCGAAGCGGCCGGCCTCGCCTCGCGGATCACCGGGGTGCCGAGGAAAGCGCTTTATGCGTCGGCGCTCAAGCGATCGAAGTAAAGTAAAGGCACGTAAAATCCGCCGCATGGACCGGCTCACCATTGCGCGCCCGGACGACTGGCACCTGCACCTGCGCGACGGGCAGATGATGGCCTCGGTGCTGGAGGACACGGCGCGGCGCTTCGGCCGCGCGATTGTGATGCCGAACCTCACACCGCCGGTGCGCACCACGCAGCAGGCGCTCGATTACCGCGAACGCATCCTCGGCGAACTGCCGGAGGGCTCGTCTTTCGATCCGCTGATGACGCTCTATCTGACGGATGACACGCCGCCCGAGGAAATCGCGCGCGCCAAGCTCTCGGGGCGCGTACATGGGATAAAGCTCTATCCGGCGGGCGCGACCACGAATTCGGATGCGGGCGTGACGCGCCTTTCGCGCTGCTTCCAGACACTGGAGAAAATGGAGCAGCTCGGCCTGCCGCTGCTGATCCACGGCGAGGTGACCGATCCGATGGTGGACGTATTCGACCGGGAAAAAGCGTTCGTGGACGAGGTGCTCGGCCCGATCGTCGAGCGCTTCAGCAATCTGAAAATCGTGCTCGAGCACGTCACCACGCGCGATGCCGTCCAATACGTCGAGGTCACCGGGTCCAATGTAGCCGCGACCATCACGCCGCATCACCTGCTGCTGAACCGCAATGCGCTGTTCCTCGGCGGCATCCGCCCGCACCATTTCTGCCTGCCGGTGCTCAAGCGCGAGGCACACCGCGAGGCGCTGGTGGCGGCGGCGACTTCGGGCAACCCCAAGTTCTTCCTCGGTACCGACAGCGCGCCACATTCGCGCGCCAGCAAGGAAGCAGCCTGCGGCTGCGCCGGCGTCTACAACGCGCACGCGGCGATCGAGTTGTACGCGACCGCATTCGAGGAAGCCGGCGCGCTCGACAAGCTGGAGGGTTTCGCGAGCCACTTCGGCGCCGACTTCTACGGCCTGCCGCGCAACCAGGACACCATCACCCTGATCCGCAAGGAATGGACCGTGCCGAAAACACTGCGTTTTGCGGGCGAGGAACTGGTTCCATTGCGTGCCGGCGAAACGATTCCGTGGCAATTGGCCTAGCGCATCCGATCTTTGATTCTGTCCGGCCCTTCTACGGGAGACTGAAGGGAATTTCCCTTGAGGAATTGAATTCCCTGGCGGAAGAAAAAAAGATCCAGACCGAAAGCGGCAAAGCCGTCCGGTTCGTGCCGCCCGCCGCTTCCGATCCGTACTACGAAGTGCAGGTGTTCGAGACGGGCCGCGTGCAGACCCGCCCCGACAGCAAGCATGACCTGTTCAACGCGCTCGCCTGGCTTGCATTTCCGAATACCAAAGCGCGCATCAATGCGATGCACGCGGCGGAAATTCCGCACGAGCGGGAGAAATGCGGCGGCAAGCGCGGGCGCCTGCGCGACATGCTGACGATCTTCGATGAAGGCGGCGCGATCGTCGCCTGCGGCAGCGAAGTGGCGGATCTGGTGCGCCAGGCGCGGTGGTCCGAGTTGTTTCTCGAGCGCCACCGGGATCTGCGCATCGTGGTTGTCGGGCACGCGGTGCTGGAACAGGCGCTGGTACCGCATCCGGGCATCACCTGCAAGGTCATCTTTGCGGACCCCTCGCGCGATCTCGACGTCCAGGCCGCGGCGTGGCTCGCCAGCGAAGGCAGGACGCCCCGCGACCTGCCTCCGTTGCCGGTGTTCGGCTACCCGGGTTGGTACGAGGGCAGCGGCCAGCCCGGCTTTTACTCGGACGAGCGGTACTTTCGCCCGCTGCAGCGCGCTAAAATGGCTGCGGGAGTCGGCCAGACAGCCGCTGTATCCGTTGGCAGTCAATGCGGGGCAGAGGAAAGTCCGGGCTCCATAGAGCGGGATGCGGGATAACCACCCGGCGTGGCGACACGACGAACAGGGCCACAGAGACGAGTCGCGCGGAACGTAGGACTCGCAAGGGTGCTCGGACTGCGCGGGTGAAACGCGGCAACCTCCATCCGGAGCAACACCAAATAGGCAAGCAGGGTGCCGAAGGCAACTTCGGCACTGGAGGCCGGCTCGGTCGAGCTTGCGGGTAGGTGGCAACAGGGTTCCGGGGGCGCAAGCACCCGGGCCCGACGATCCGGGGGGTGACTCCCGGACCAGAGGAATGGCTGTCGGGGGCATCTCCTTCGGGGGGTTCCCCGCCACAGAACCCGGCTTATCGGCCGGCTCCCGCTGTACGGCGTCAATTTGTGTGGGACAACGGGATAAATGCACTTGCGCACTTGCTCCCGGGCTGGGCAAACATGGATAATCGTTTCAAGAATTTGCCGATGCACTCGCGCCTCAATCAGAACGATGTCACTAACTTGGTCAATGTGGAAGACGCTGACCAGGTTCGGGATGCCATCATTGCGATCTACAGCGCCCGCTACCCCGGGATCGATCTGGTTCCGCTGGCCCGTGCTTTCAAGGACGTGAAAGCGCTGTTCGAGGGCAACTACCCCGGTTACCTGCCTTGCGACACGCTGTACCACGATGCACGCCACACGCTGGACATGACGCTTGCGATGGCGCGCCTGGTCGAAGGCCACGACCGCATCCACCCCGCTAGCGAGGCGCTGGGCGCCCGCCGCGCGGTACTCGGCGTGGTGATCGCACTGCTGCACGACTCGGGCTA
>JBCKKZ010000028.1:0-22299 GCA_038904015.1 Burkholderiales bacterium
CGGGAATAATTGACGAGGAAGACCGAACCGACGACCTCGCCGTCCATATCCGCGATCCAGCAGCGCTCGCACTTCGGGTCGAAGTTGCGCACGAAACCGGCGACGATCTCCGCCACCAGCGCCTCGAAGGTCGCGTCGTAGCCGAATTCCTTCGCGCAAAGCTCCCCGTGCAGCGCAACAACGCGCCCATAGTCTCCCGGTCGCGGGCTTCTCAACCTGACGACAGTTGATTTCATCCGGGCGACTGTATCATTGGCCGCAAAGGGAGGAGTCCATGACCAACGTGAAACGCATTGCCGCAGTTGCCACCGCTGTCGCCACCTGTTTCGCCACGCTGCCGGTGAACGCCGCGGAGCCCTCGTCGCTGATCGCGAAATCGAAGAAGCACACCCCCGCGCCGCCCTGGCCGGCGGGCGACGAGCGTGGCATGGCTAACACCCTGGGCGCCGGCACCATGGCGCGCTGCGCCTGGCACATGGCGCAGCCGAAAGCGAAGAGCTATGAGCTGTCGTACGTCCGCTCCAGCACCATGCCGCTGTCCGCGTTCAGCGGTCCCTACGTGACAAAGCCAAAACCCACGGCGAGCATTCCGGGTACTGCGCACGCATTCAACCTGGAGAGTTTCGGCGAAGGCGCCGAGCCCGGCCAGCAGGCGACGCAGATCGACGCGCTCGGGCACTTCGGCTACCTGAAGCAGCCCTGGGACGGCAAGGGGCCGATCCCGGTCGACGGGGCGACCTACTACGGCGGCTACACGCAGAAAGACGTCAAGCCCACGCCCGACTCGGGCCTGCTTAAACTCGGCATGGAAAAAGCGCCGCCGATCGTCACCTCCGCCGTGCTGCTCGACGCGAAAACGCTGGTCGGCGGCGGCCAGCCGATGAAGGCGGGCGAACTCGTGACCGCGAAGCACATCGAGGCGATGCTGAAGGCGCAGGGGCTTGCCAGGCGCGGCATCCTGCCGGGCGACGTGGTCTACGTGCGCACCGGCTGGGGCGATCACTGGAAGGATCCGGATACCGAGAAGTTCTACTACACCAAGGCGCCCGGCCTCTCGTACGATGCCGCGAAATATCTCGGCGAGCGGCGCATCGTCGCGATCGGCCTCGATACGCCCTTCGTCGATCCGGTGCCCGAGGGCATGCTCGCGGGCAAGGCCGGGCCTGCGCCGGGCGTGCCGGACGGCCTGCCGTTCGCACTGCACCACCACATGCTCACGCAGATGGGCATCCACCACGTCGAGAACGCAAAGCTCGACGAGCTGGCGAACGACAAGGTTTGGACCTCCTGCACCATGATCCTGCCACTGCTCGAGAAAGGCAGCGCGGGCTCGGCGATCAGGCCGGTGGCGGTCGGCGTGCGCGGAAAATAAATCGGGCTCTGACCCCGATTTTTGCGACCCCATTTTTCTTCCTATGAACGAACAATTCGGCATCGGTCAACCCGTTTCGCGTTTCGAGGACCCGCGCCTGCTGCGCGGCGAGGGGCGCTATATCAACGACATCGTGGTGCCGGGACAGGTCCACCTGGTGCTGCTGCGCTCGCCGCACGCGCACGCGAGGATCGTCTCGATAGACGCCGGCGCGGCGCTCGCCGCGCCCGGTGTGCTGGGCGTCTTCACCGTCGCGGACCTGGAGCGCGACGGTGTCGGCACCACCGCGCCCACCTTCAAGCGCAGCCGCCCGGACGGTTCGCCCATGTTCTGGCGGGCGCATCCGGGTCTCGCGAAGGACAAAGTGCGCCATGTCGGCGAGCCCGTCGCGGCGGTGGTGGCCGAGAGCGTGGCGCAGGCGAAGGACGCCGCGGAACTGGTCGAGGTCGACTACGACGCCCTGCCGGTGAACGGCGCGGTCTGGGACGAATGCCCGGATAACGTCAGCAACGTGTTCGAAGTGGGCGACAAGGCGGCGACCGAAGCCGCGTTCGCGCGCGCGGCGCATGTCGTCAAGCGCCGGCATACGGTATCGCGGGTGCACGCGCAATTTCTCGAGCCGCGTGGCGCGCTGGGCGCCTGGGACGCGGGCGAAGGCCGCTACACGCTGCATTGCGACGTGCAGTATCCGCACCGCGTGCGGGAGGTGCTGGCCGGCGTTCTGAAAGTGCCGGAACATCGGCTGCGCGTCGTCACCAACGACGTCGGCGGCGCGTTCGGCGCCAAGGGCTGGGCGCACCTGGAGCACCGCATCGTGCTGTGGCTCGCGCGCAAGCTCGGGCGCCCGGTGAAATGGAGCTGCGAGCGCAGCGAAGCGCCGCTCGCGGACGATCACGCGCGCGAGGTCGTGAGCGAGGCCGAACTCGCGCTTGATGCGAATCATCGCTTCCTCGCCCTGCGCGTGCGCAACGCGAGCGCGCTGGGCGCGTATGTCTCCACCGACCGCAACCTGCTGCCCAGCTTCGCCAATCTCGGTTCGATGGCCGGCATGTACCTGCTGCCCGCGGCGCACATCAGCGTCACCGGGATGCTCAGCCACACCAGCCCGCTCGCGCCGTATCGCGGCAACGGCCGGCCCGAGGCGATCTACATCCTCGAGCGGCTGATCGATGACGCCGCGCGCGAACTGGGCGTGGATCGCGTCGAGCTGCGCAGGAAGAACCTGATTCCGGCGGCGGCGATGCCCTACAAGACGGCGATCACCTTCACTTACGATTGTGGGGAGTTCGAGCGTGGTTTGGACAAGGCTCTTGCGCTTTCGGATTGGAAAAACTTTCCGGAAAGAAAAAAACAATCCAAATCCCGGGGAAAACTTCGCGGCATCGGCCTCGCCAACGCGATCGAGCGCGCCGCACCGCCCGGCATGGAATACGCCGAAGTGCGCTTCGACCCCAGCGGCACGGCGACGCTGCTGGTGGGCACCACAAGCCAGGGCCAGGGCCACGAAACCATGTACCGGCAGATCGCGGGTGAGCGCTTGGGCCTCGCGCAGACCGATCTTCGCGTGATCGAAGGCGACACCGATGCGGTGGCCTTCGGCGCGGGCAGTTTTGGCTCGCGTTCCGCCGCGATCGGGGGCACCGCGCTGTGGCTCGCGGCCGACAAGGCGATCGCCAAGGGCAAGCGCATCGCCGCGCACCTGCTGGAAGCGGCGGACGCCGACATTTCGTTCGCCGCCGGGCGCTTCGCCATCGCCGGCACCGACCGCGGCCTCGGGTGGAAGGACATCGCGCGCGCCGCCTACGGCATGGCGCCGCTGCCCGCCGGCATCGAGCCCGGACTGGTCGAGCACGCCACCTTTTCGCCGGTGCAGGAAACCTTTCCGAATGGCACGCACGTCTGCGAACTCGAGGTAGACCCCGACACGGGCGCGATCGAGCTGCTCGGCTACATCGTGGTGGACGATGTCGGCAACGCGATCAATCCGCTGACGCTGGAAGGCCAGGTGATCGGCGGCATCGTGCAGGGCCTGGGGCAGATCCTGATGGAACAAATCGTCTACGACGCCGAGGGACAGCTGCTCACCGGCTCGTTCATGGACTACGCCATGCCGCGCGCCGGCGACCTGTGCGATTTCGAGGTCGGGCACAACCCGGTGCCGACCAAGCTCAATCCCCTGGGCGCCAAGGGGGCGGGCGAAGCCGGCACCGTGGGCGCGCTTGCTGCGGCAATGAACGCGATCGTGGATGCGATCGGCACGGAACAGATCGAAATGCCCACCACGCCGGAGCGCATCTGGCGCGCCCTGCGACTCAGTTCGCGGTGATTTTCGCTTCCTTCACCACGCGGCCCCAGGTGACGTATTCGCGCTCGATGTAGCGCTGCAGGGCCTGGCTGGTTCCCGGCACCGAATCCATGCCTTGCAACAGCAGTTGCTCGCGCACCCCGGCATCGTTGAGCGCGGCCGTGATTTCTCGATGCCAGCGCTCCTGGATGTCCCTGGGCGTCTTCGCCGGCACGACGTAGCAATACCAGTTGACCGCCTCATAGCCCGGATAGCCCGACTCCGCGACCGTGGGCACCTCCGGCATGCCGCCGCCGCGCGTCGCCCCCGTGGTGGCAAGCGCCCGGATCTTGCCGCTCTTGATGTGCGGCCCGGCCGTGATCGGCGTGGCGAATATGGCCGAGATCTGACCGCCGAGCATGTCGGCCATGGCCGGCGCGCCGCCCTTGTACGGCACATGGACGATGTTCACGTTCGCCACCATGCGCAGCAGTTCCCCCGCCAGGTGGCCGATGCCGCCGATGCCCGAACTGCCGTAGGTGACCGTGCCCGGCCGGGCATTCGCGAGCTTCACGAACTCGGCGAGGCTGTTCGCCGGCACCGAGGCATTGACCACCAGCACGTTCGGGAAGGTCACCGCCATGGTGATCGGTGCGAAGTCGCGCAGCGGATCGTAGGGCAGCTTCGCGATCATGTGCGGCGTCACGGTCAGCGGCCCGGGAGAAACGAGCAGGATGGTGTGGCCGTCGGGGGTCGCCCTGGCGCCGATTTCCAGCGCGATGTTGCCGCCGGCGCCGGGCTTGTTATCCACGATGACCGACTGGCCCATGGTCTCGCTCAGCCGCTTGGCGATGATGCGCGCCGCGGTGTCGGTGCCCCCGCCCGGGGCAAAACCCACCAGCGTCGTGATCTGGCGGCTGGGAAACGGCGCCTGCGCAAGCCCGGGCACCGCAAACACCATCGCCACAATTGCAAGAATGATCCTGTGCATGTCAGTCCACCTTTACGCCGACATCCTTCACCAGCCGCGCCCACATTTTAGCATCCTCGGCGAGGAACGCGGCAAAATCCTCCGGCGATTTCGAGCCGGCGGTCAGGAAACGCGCGAGCGCTTCGGGGTTGGCCTGGCGTGGCAGCTCCCCGCGCGCGCGCGCACTCTCAAGGGCTTCTCTGAAGGCCGCCTCGATGCGCGCGAGGCTGCGGCGCACACGGGCGGCCGCGCCCCGGTCGAGCCGCGCCATCTCGGCCGCGCAGTTGCCGATGAAGCAGCCGCGGCGCCCCGGCCCGGCGACGATGGCGTCGATCAGTCCGTCGAGGAAGAGCTTCACGCCTTCGCGCACCGGCCTGCCTTCGAGCGCCGCCGCGATGCGCGCCGCCGAGCCGTCCTCATAGCGCGCCAGCGCGCGCAGGTAGAGGTCTCGCTTGGCGCCAAACGCGGCGTAGAAGCTTGAGCGATTGAGCCCGGTCGCTTCGCACAGATCGTCAAGCGAACTGTGCTCGAAGCCCTTGGCCCAGAACACACGCGTCGCGCTCTCCAGGGCGGCATCGATATCGAATTCGCGGGGGCGTGCCATATTATGGACTGTACAGTCCATAACAGGGAATTGCAAGCGCGGCTCAGCGCAGGGCGTCCTCTCGCAGGTAGCCTGGCCCAGCGACGATTCTCGAAAAATACGACGCATGCGCATCGCTGCCCTCAGGCCATTGCGCGAGGAACGCATCGCGCCAGGCTGGAGCATCGTAGTGGATCGGAATCGCTTCCACGAGTAGCGGGCCGGTGCGCATCTGGTAGAGGGCCAGCGGATGCGGCGTCAGGGCTATGCGCGTCGCAAGGCCGAAGGCGGTATCGGCGAAATTCGGCATTCCCGCCGCGCCGTTGTTGGCGATGACGCCGGCGCCCTCAAACTCCCGCAGCACCGGCAGGCAAGTATGGCTGGAGGCGAACACGCGCACGCCGGCCGTGTCGAACGCGCCGGCAGCCGCGTCGCGACCTTGCCGGGTCGCCAGCGTTTCTTGCGCGAATCCCCAGCCCGCGAGTGAGTCCGCGTCGCCGTGCACGATCGCGATGCGCTGCCCGCCGACCTCCGCGATGCGATACATGGGCAGCGCGGCGAGGCGCACGCCGGCACCCGGAGCGCGTTGCGCCGTGGCTTTGAGCCGCTCGATGATGCGGTTGGAGCGCGCCACGTCTTCGTCGTCCACCCAGTCCGGGTAGGCGCAGCCGCAACCCGCGCCGGCCCGAGGCTGCGCGATTTCGGTCTCCACGTTGCCCCGCGTGGCGGCGTAGCGCGATACGCCGTGCTCGATTTCGGCGAACGCCTCGTCGGCGACATCGAACCAATGGAAGTCGCCGTTGAAAACCAGCGCCGATTCTCCGCGCTCGGCGGCGAACATCTCCTCCAGCCGCCGCAGGGCGAAGGTATTGCCGTATAAACCGCCCGCAATCCACAGGCTGTCGGCGCGAAGTGTGGCCGGCGCGGCAAGCGCACCGGCGCCATAGCGGTATTCCACGGGGCAAGAACGTCCGGGAATCAGGGATGGGGTCGCGGTCATTTCACCAACCTGGTCGCGGGGTAGGCGGCGTACCAGCCGAACCAGAAGGCACGGTGCGCCGGCAGGCGCTTGAGCGAGGCGCCCGCGGGACCGGCCAGCCGATCCTCGGTCAATTTCCAGGTCCTGCCGATGCTGTCACGCACCGTTGACTCCCCGTCCCAGGCCGCGAACCGCAGGTTGCCGCTCTCGTAGACGCGGTTCGCGCCGGAGGGGTCGGTCAGGACCACGAAGGCCTGCGACCCTACGCGGTCATGGTAGACGCGGTTGGCGGCAAGGAAGTCCGCGGCGATGGCTAACTGATCGGCCGGCGTGCCCGAAGAGCGCAGCGCCAGCACCTCGGCTTTGTTCGGTAGGCGCGCGTCGAGCTTCGGCACGCCGAACATCAGCCGGTCGCTGGCGAAATAATCACGGTAGGCCGCACCCTCGGCGTAATCGCGCTGGTGCCCGGTGTCCAGGGACAGCACGATGGTGCCGGGGTGGCGCTTGCGCCACTCGCCCCAGGTGCTGGTCACGACATGCAGCCTCTGCAGCTCGATGCCTTTGCCCACCAGCGGGCCCACCACCGGCGTGCCGGTGAACGTCGACCACAACGACTTGGTGGCGTGGTCGTACATCAGCTTGTTGGAACGGTACAAAAAGCCACTGGTGCCCAGCTCGTGGTGCACGCCGTCCACGGTGGCGTCATAGAGGATCACCGACCCGCACAACGTGCAGTACACGCCGTTCAACTCGCGCCCAGCGATCCGGTCCTTGACCATTTCGTGCCAGGCCAGGATGCGCTTGGGATAGGCGCGCACGTCGCCGTCGATGGCGACGCCGAACACGATGTTGTCATCAGCGAGATAGCTTGCCTGCCGCGCCGGGATCATCTTCGGGTTCTTGAGCGGCGGGATGCCGTCGCGCCAGACCCCGCCCCAGCGGATTTCGTCGAGGCGGATGATGGTTTTGCGCGCCTTGCCGAAGTATTCGCGAAAGCGCGGGTCGACCTGTTCGTAGAGCGCGGCCTTGAATTCGGCGTAGTCCGGGTGCTCACCGGGTGAGCGCGCCCAGAGCCATTCGTACAGTGCGTTAAGGTCGCCGCCGGAGCGCTGGCCGGTAACGCGCTCGAGATGAGCCAGCACTTCGCCCTGTACGGAGAGTACCGGCACGAAACCCATCAGCTCGAGCATTGGGGCGGTGTAAGCGTCGCGCCAGCCGTCGCGAATCCTGGCGAGCGATGCCCTTGCCGCCACCGGATTGGTATTCAGGACGCCGAGGAACGCTTGCAGGGGCACCTGCGCGCCGGCGGCGGGCGCCTGGGCGCAAACCTGCGCCGCAGACGTGAGCGCCGCAGCAGAAAACAAGAGCGGTTTGAGGAAATCGGAAGAGATCATCGGGCGTCGCGGAAACCAGAACCAAGTCTTGGTCGCGCGGCAGCTGGAAACATTACCCTCTGGCGCGAACCGGGAGACAGTTTGCCGCTATCATATGGACGGAAACGCCCGCTGCCTCGCGGGCCCGGAGGAAAGGCAAGCCATGATCCGACTCGCGCTGTTCTCGCTGATATCCGTCCTTGCCGCATTGCCGGCAGTCGCACAGGACTGGCCCTCGAAGCCGGTCCGCTTCATCGTGCCGTTCCCGCCGGGCGGTTCGGTCGACCCGCTGGCGCGCCTGCTGGGCGCCAACTTGGGCGACGCGCTCAAGCAACAATTCATCATCGAGAACCGGCCGGGGGCGGGCGGTACCATCGGCACCGCGGCGGCGGCCAAGGCGCCGGCCGACGGCTACACGTTCGTCTTCGTCTTCGATTCGCACGCGGTGAACCAGGCGCTGATCGCCAACCTGCCGTATGACACGGCGAAGGATTTCGCGCCGGTGATGCTGGTCGGCACCGCGCCCTATGCGATCGCGACGCAGGCCGGCAAGCCCTGGAAAACCTTCGCGGAGGTGGTGGCGGCTTCCAAGGCCAAGCCGGATTCGGTCAGCATCGGCTCGATCGGCAACGGCACGCTCGCCCACCTGGTGCTGGTGCAGGCGCAGCAGATGGGTGGTTTCAAGATAACGCACGCGCCTTTTGCCGGCGGTGGGCCGATGAACCAGAACATCCTCGGCGGCCAGATCGACATGGGCATCGGATCGGTGGCCTTGCTCTCGCCGCAGGTGCGGGGCGGCAAGATGCGCGCCATCGCCACCACGGGCGAGAAGCGCGCGGCGGTGTTGCCCGATGTGCCGACGCTCATCGAGCAGGGCTTCCCGGGGCTGACGGCGCACGCCTGGTGGGGCATTTACGCACCGGCCGGCACGCCCAAGCCCATCATCGACAAGTTCCACGCTGAACTGGTCAAGGTGCTCGCCCTGCCTGACGTGCGCAAGACGCTCTCCGAGGGCCTCGGCATGGACCTGGTGGTGAGCAGCCCCGAGGAGCTGCAGAAGTGGACCCTCGAGCAGCTGGCGCGCTGGGGCAAGGTCGTGAAGGACCACGGCATCAAGACGGATTGAAATATTGAAGCTCGCGGTTCTCGACGACTACCAGCGGCTGGCGCTCAAGTCGGCCGACTGGGAGCGGTTGCGCAGGCGCGGCGTCGAGATTGCGGTTTTCCACGACGCCTTCGCCTCGCGCGAGGACGCGGCGGCGAAGCTCGCGCCGTTCGATATTCTGGTTCTGATGCGCGAGCGCACGGCGTTTCCGCGCGAACTGATCGAGCGGCTGCCGAATCTTAAATTCATCGCGCTGACCGGGCTGCGCGCGACCAGCCTGGATTCCCAGGCCTGCAGCGCACGGCGCATTCCGGTCAGCACCACCGCGGCCGGCCGTACCTCGGCCGTGACCGCCGAACTCGCGTTTGGCCTGATCCTCGCCGCGGCGCGCGATTTCGCGCGCGCCGAGCGCAACATGCGCACCGGGCGCTGGCATGAAGGGTTGCGAGGCGGCACGGTCCTCGAAGGCAAGCGGCTGGGCGTGATCGGTTTGGGCAAGCTCGGCGGGCGCGTTGCCGGCTATGCGAAGGCGTTCGGCATGGACGTCGTGGCCTGGAGCCAGAACCTGAGCGCCGAGCGTGCCGCCGAGGTTGGCGCGCTGAAAGTGACCAAGGAAGAGCTGCTGCAGACCTCGGATTTCATCACCATCCATCTCGTCCTGTCGGATCGCACCAGGGGCCTGGTCGGCGCCGCCGACCTGGCGCTCGTGAAACCCGGCGCCACGCTGGTGAATACGTCGCGCGGACCGATCGTGGACGAAAAGGCGATGCTCGACGCATTACGAAACGGGCGGCTCGCGCATGCGGCGCTCGACGTCTACGACCGCGAGCCGCTGCCCGCGGATCATCCGCTGCGCGGCATGGACAACGTCACGCTCCTGCCGCACCTCGGTTACGTGAGCGAGGACGTCTACGCCACGTTCTGGGGCCAGTCCATCGACAACGTCGAAGCCTGGCTGGACGGCAAACCAATCCGGGTCCTGAATCCAGAGTCGCTGAGCCAGCGTTGACCGACCGGGCGATTCCCCGCTGGGCCGGGATCGCGTTGCTGCTTGCGATCGCCGCCATTTTCGGCGCCAACCACATCGCCGCGCGCATCGCCTTCGACCACGGCACCAACGTCACCACCGCGGTGGCGGTCCGTTCGACAGTGACGGCACTGATTGTGTTGTTGCTCTTGCTGTGGTCCAGAACTTCATTAAAAGTAGAGCGCAAAACCCTTGGCCAATCGATCCTGATCGGCCTGCTGATCGCGGTGCAGAGCTACTGCCTGTACTCGGCGGTGGCGCTGATTCCGGTGGCGCTGGCGCTGCTCGCGTTCCAGACCTTCCCGATGCTGCTCGCGCTGATCTCATGGGCCGGGGGCGGCGAGCGGCCCACGCGGCGTGTGCTGCTCGCGATGCCGGTGGCCCTGGCCGGCCTTGCGCTCGCGCTGGACGTCTGGGGAAAGAGCGGAGACATTGCGGGGCGCTGGACCGAAGTCGGCGCCGGCGTGCTCTGGGCGACCGGCGCCTCGGTCTCGTTTGCCCTGGCATTGTTCCTCACTACCCGGTGGCTGGGAAACATGGATGGGCGGCTGCGCAGCTTTCTCTTCATGAGCGTGGTGGCGGTGGTGACGCTGGTGGGCGGCAGCGTGACGAACGGTTTCGCTCTGCCTGCGGACGGCACCGGCTGGATCGCGCTCGTGCTGCTGACCGTGTTTTACGGCACCGCGATCACCTCGACGTTCGTGCTGCTGCCGCGCTTGGGCACGGTGAACAATGCGGCGGTGCTCAATTTCGAGCCGATCGCGGTGCTGGGGCTGGCCTGGCTGATCCTCGGCCAGGCGGTGGCGCCGCTGCAGATCGTGGGCGCTTTCGTCGTCGTCGGCGCCATCGCCTGGATGGGCGCGGCCAGGCGATGACGACGCGCGCATGACCACCAGGCTATGCATCGTGCGCCATGGCGAGACCGCCTGGAACGCGGAGCATCGCGTGCAGGGGCAGCTGGACGTGCCTCTGAACGCCATTGGGCAGGCGCAGGCGCTGGCGGTTTCGAAAGTCCTGTCGCTGGAAAAGTTCGACGCGATCTATTCGAGCGACCTTTCGCGCGCGCGCCAAACGGCGGAGCCGACCGCGGGTTTGCTTTCATTGAAGATTCTTTTCGAGAAAGACCTCAGGGAAAGGCACTACGGGATCTTTGAGCGCCTGACCTACGCCGAGGTGAAAGTCCGCTACCCCGAGGATTACGCCCGCTTCGAGGCGCGCGATCCAGAGTACGCATTCCGTACCGGGGAGAGCTTGAAGGACTTTTCCGAAAGAAGTGTTTCCGTTATTTCAAAGATTGCGAATAAACATGAAGGCCAGAACATTCTCGTGTTCACGCACGGCGGCGTGCTGGATAAGCTGTACCGATTCATCACCGGCCTGCCACTCAGCGCGCAGCGCGACTTCGGCATACCCAATGCCGGCCTGAACCGAATCGAACGAACGGCGACGGGCTGGCAGATTCGCAGTTGGGCCGATGTCGCTCATCTCGAATCCGCGCTAGACGATCTGCCGGAGTAGAGATGGACACGGCAGCCGTCGTCCCCGCGAAAACGAGAACCCATCTGGCCTATTCGTAGATCATTACGTCTACATGTGGATCGTCCTAGCATCCCCCTAGCGAATCTGATCGAGTAGCTTTGGCGCAGGCATGCGGGACTCCCTCAAGGTGCCTATCCCGGTTGACGCGGTTGATCCGATTGATCGATCAGGGACTTGGGCGTACTCTGCCCAGACTAGACCCCAATAGTGGGGTTTTACAACGCCCCAGATATGGGGTCGACATTACGTTGGGGCTTTTAGAAATGGGCACAGGTGACGTAGAGAGGTGGCTCCCCTTCTTCGAGCCCTCCTTCGCGTCCCAGGCAGAGGCTCGTTCGTTCATTGAGCCGTTGGAAGTGCTTTGCCTTGGCGACCCTCGGCATCAAGCAAAGATCATGATGCATCAGACTCAACGACTGGTGTCGCTCTCGGACGATTTACCAAAGATAAGAAAAGGAAACGAAGGGCTTCGGCTTCTGTTCCTTCTGATCTGTGCAGAGAACATTGCGAAGCTCGCCAACAAATACGATGGAGAGGGCCAGTCGCGGGCATATGTGCGTAACTTCTTTAGTTGGTTTCTTTCGCCTGATCAGCAGCGGCAGCTATGCGCAGGAATAGCCCAACACGACAGTCGGCCGTCGTCGCTGCAACAGGCCGCTGATGCACTCTATGACGTGCGATGCGACGTGGTGCACGAAGGAAAATACTGGGGTTTTCATTTCTACGACGGCGATACTGCGATGCTCAATTTGGAACCCGACGTCGTAATGTCCTTAACGCTTCAGGAGTTTCGAGCACTCGTCGTGAGAGGATGTATCAATGCAATTCAGCATTACCCAAGAAAGCCCCAACCAGTGGTTCCAGCGAACGGTCCTCGCGCTGAGCGCTCGGCCCGCCGCTGAACCACGGCGTTCGGCCACTCCAATGAGCGCAGATGCGGCGGCCAATGAGACGCACAAGGCACTTGGCGAGTTCATCATAATTTTTCAGTGGGTCGAGAACCTCTACCGCCAGATCGGATGGTTCATCCTTGATCCAGACCGGAAAGAATGGCCCCCGAAGCAACTTCGGACCGAGACTAATCACGTCCTCATCAACAAGGTCACCGAACTGTTCATTGAACTGACAAAGACCTATGCCTTTGCAAACGGAGCTGAAGTGGCAAAAGACATGGAGGAATTGCGGACGAAGTTTCATGCTCTTCGCAAGTACCGGAATCGACTGCTCCATTCGACGTATTTAGAACTAAAGGGCGGCGGCGATGTGCACGGGTACATTCGGTCAAACCCCGAGGTGGGCGTCGATGCCGAAACGGGAGAGCTCATATATGACCAGGAAGACTTCTCCGCAGAGGTTATCTATGCCAAGTTGCGCGAGAACGGAGAGTTCATACAACGTCTCAACCTTATTAACACCCAACTCATCCACTGGCACCCGTTCGCACGCCATGGTCGAGTGGCCTAACCCCTTGGTGCAGCCGACGCGCATGAAGCCGCGCGCGGCTCACCAAGCACGTTGGGCTCCTCGAAACGCATGGTACTGATCCGAAAAATTCGGGAAGAGGATTTGGGTGCGACGTTGGCAATTGTCAACGAGGCTGCCCAGGCATATCGAGGAGTGATACCGGCCGACCGGTGGCGCGAACCCTATATGCCGCCGGACGAACTGGAAAAAGAGATTGCGGACGGCGTCATATTCTGGGTCGCGGAGGAAGACGGACGTCTGTTAGGGATGATGGGGATTCAGGACAAGGGGGAAGTCGCTTTGGTGCGCCACGCCTACGTCGCGCCAAGCATGCAAAGGAAGGGCGTGGGGACAAGGCTCCTGCGCCATGTGGAGGGCCTCACGGACAAGCCCGTTTTGATTGGTACCTGGGCGGATGCGTCGTGGGCCATCGAGTTCTATCGGCGGAACGGATTCACAGTCATTCCGAACAGGTACAAGGACTCCCTGCTCCGGAGATACTGGTCAATCCCGGCGAGACAGGTCGAAACGTCGGTTGTACTTGCCGATGAACGATGGATGGAAGCCCAACAGCGCACTCCAGCGGGCGGCTAATCGCCGCCGCTGAGCGCCACGTTGGGCTTCAAAGCGAGGTTGACCAATGTTCTCAAATATGAGAACATCACAACATGCCGTATTCCATCGAATACTTTCATCCGAAGGTGCTCGCTGAGATTGAGTCCTGGCCCGTGGACATCCTTGCGGACTACGCGCGCATTGCAGAGCTTCTCATGGAGCACGGCCCGAATTTGAGGCTTCCGCATTCGCGGGCATTCGGAGAGGGCCTGTTCGAGCTCAGGCCAAGAGGTAAGTCGGGTATTGGGCGGGCGTTTTATTGCTTTCTCATAGGCCGGCGCGCGGTGGTCCTGCACGCTTTTGTCAAAAAATCACAGCAGACGCCAGATCGAGAACTAAAGCTGGCTCGCAAACGCATGAAGGAGGTGCTCCATGGCTGAAATCAAGTACCAACCCGTTTCACACAACCACGACGCTTTTCTCAAAAAAGCGCGAAAGCGCCGGGGCTTTCAGGCCGCATATCAAGCTCTCGCGGTTGAGTACGCCGTTGCGAACCAAATGCTCGCCGCACGTGCTCGGGCTGGTCTTACGCAGGAAGCAGTAGCTTCCCGTATGGGCACGACAAAAAGCACGGTTTCGCGCCTTGAATCGGCTGGCAAGCATGCACCGTCGCTCACCTCGCTAAAGAAATATGCCGAGGCCGTCGGGTGCAAAATCGAAATCAAGCTGGTCCCGCGGCAGGCCAGGTGAAGCCCAACACCCGCGTGCAGCCAACGCCCGCAAGCGGGCGCGGCTGACGCGAACGTTGAGCGCGAGGGAAAGCCCGTGCAATTCCACGCAAACCACGTGTCGGCTTCAGAAGACGGTGACTATTACCAAGTGAAGTTTGAGGTCAGCGAGGACGCCGGGCGCTGGTTGAACGACTGCTATCGAACGACCTTGAACAGGTTGTTGAAGCCGTCGGTCCAGGCGGTGAGGCCGGCAATGGGAACGATCTCGTCGGCATCCTCGAAGCGCTTGTCGGCGAGCAGTTTTGCGTTGTCGGTCACCAGCACGTAGGCGGTGCCGGAATACTTCTCTTCCGAGGGGGAGTCGTTGATGAGGAGGGCTTTCATGCCCTCGGCTTCGGCAACGAGCTTGAGCACGGGCGCGAGATTCACGAAGCGGTTGGTGACGTTGTAGACCACCACGCCGCCGGGCGCGAGATGGCGCCGGTAGGCCTGCAGCGCCTCGCGGGTGAGCAGGTGGATCGGGATCGAGCCGCTGGAGAAGGCATCCACCGAGATCAGGTTGAAAGCCTGCGGCGCGTCGCGTTCCATGTTCAGGCGCCCGTCGCCGGTGATGACCTCGATCTTCGCTTTGGAATCGGACAGGTACCAGAACTGCTCGCGCGCGATCGTCACCACGTCGGGGTCGAGCTCGTAGATGCGGAAGCTGTCGCCCTGCTTGCCCCAGGCCGTGAATACGCCCACGCCCAGGCCGATCACGCCGACGCGCCGCGGCCCCTGGTGGTAGTAGTCCAGAGCGCGCGCGATGCCCGAGGACGGGCCGAAATAGCTGATCGGCTGCGTGCGCAGGGCAGGGTCGGTGTACTGCCAGCCGTGGTTGATGACGCCGTGCACCAGGGCGCGCGTCGTGTGTTCGTCGCCGCTGCGCTCGTGCTCCTTGACGCGCAGCGTGCCGTAGAAATTGCGCGTCATCACGATCGCGTTGCCGTGGATGTATTCCACGTACTTGTAGCCGTGCCAGGCCACGGTCGCGGTGACCGCGAGCGCCGCGACCGGCGCCAAAAATTGAATCTTGTTCCGCGCCGAGCGCCAGGTGAGGAGCGCGGCGAGCGCGCCGCAGGCAACCAGCGCGATCGGCAGTTCGACGAAGATTGTGAAGATGCGCGGCGCGACCAGGCCGACGAACAGGCCGCCGGCGGCGCCGCCGATGGATATCATCAGGTAGAAGCGCGTGAGATACCTCGGCGCCGGGCGCATCGCGGCGAGTTCGCCGTGGCAGAACATGCAGGCGGCGAACAGCCCCGCGCTGTAGAGCGCGATCGAGTAGCGGACGTCCATCACGCCTAGGTTCTCGTACAGGAACCAGGACATGCCGAGCATCAGCGCGAACAGCGCCGGCAGGCCCCAGGTGCGCGCGTACCAGCCGCTTTTCGCGCGCGCGCCGCCCACGTCGAAGACGAGGATGAACGACAGCAGGTACAGCACCAGCGGCACGATCCAGACGAAGGGCACCGAGGCCACGTTCTGCGTGATGTGGCTGGTCACCGCGAGCAGCATCAGCGAGCCGAGGGCCGACAGCGCCAGCCAGAGCGCGTAGTCCGAGGGTTTTGGCGTTTGGGTTTTCTCCTCTGATTCAGGTTTTAAATCTTGAGAAAAAGACACGGATTTCCCCGTCGCCGCCCATGCCGAGCACGCGCACAGCACCGCAAACAGGATGTAGAGGGCGCTCCAGGCGTAGGACTGCGTCTGAAGGGAGGTCGCCGGCTCGATCAGCGGCGGATAGGCGATGAGCGCGGCCAGCGACGCGAGGTTGGAGAGCGCGAACAGGCGGTACACCGTGCCAGTCGGAAAGCGGCGCGCGAACCAGGCCTGCACTAGGGGGCCGGTGGTCGAGAGCAGGAAGTAGGGCAGGCCGATGGTCATCGCGAGCAGCAGCAGGATGCGCGCCGTCGGCTCGGTGTCCGGTGCCGGCTTCCAGTTCTCCGAGGCAAGGATCGGCAGGAAGGCGAGGCTCGCGGCGAGCAGCCCGGTGTGCACGATTGCCTGCGTGCGCGGCGCGCAGCGGCGCACCAGCGCATCGGCGTAGGCGTAGCCGCCGAGCAGCACCAGCTGGAAGAACACCAGGCACACGGTCCAGACCGAGGCGTTGCCGCCAAACCAGGGCAGGATCTGCTTGGCGATGATGGGCTGCACCAGAAAGAGCAGAAATGCGCTCGTGAATACGGTGGCTGCGAAGAGAACCATGTGCTGCGGAATCCCTGAGGCGCGTGAAAAAGGCGTGAATCTATACGGAGAGCGGCGCTTCGTCCATGTCGGAAGTCTGTTCGCGCAGTTCCAGGATGCGATCCTGCCAGTAGCGGGTGGTGCCGAACCACGGAAACGCGGCTGGGAACGCGGGATCGTCCCAGCGGCGCGCGAGCCAGGCCGAGTAGTGGACGAGGCGCAGCGTGCGCAGCGGTTCGATCAGGCCCAATTCTTCCCGGTTGAAGCCGTGAAACTGTTCATAGCCTTCGAGCAGGGCGCGCAACTGCCTTGCGGCCGTCTCCCGGTCGCCGGCCAGCAGCATCCACAGGTCCTGCACCGCCGGGCCCATCCGCGCGTCGTCCAGATCGACGAAATGCGGGCCATCATGCGTCCACAGGATGTTGCCGGCATGGCAATCGCCGTGCAGCCTGATCGAAGGGGGTTGCCTGATGTCGAAATGCCCCTTCACCCCCTGCAACGCAAGGTCCACCGTCGATAACCATGCATCTTCCAGGTCCCTGGGGATCATGCCCGAAGCGAGCAGCCAGTCGCGCGGCTCGGTGCCGAAAGTATCCACGGTCAGCGCCGGGCGCACCTTGAACGGCCGCGTCGCGCCTACGGCGTGGATGCGCCCGAGGAAGCGCCCGATCCACTCCAGTACTTTCTCGTCTTCCAGCTCCGGCGCGCGGCCGCCGCGGCGCGGAAACACCGCGAAGCGGAATTCTTTGAACTGATGAAGGGTATGGCCTTTTATTTCCAGTGGCGCGACGACGGGAATTTCCCTGCCGAACAGCTCCAATGAAAACGCATGATCCTCGAGGATCTGCGTGTCGCTCCAGCGTTCCGGGCGGTAGAACTTGGCGACAACGTACGAGTCATCCTCAAGACTGACCTGGTAGACGCGGTTCTCGTAGCTGTTCAGGGCGAGCATGCGCCCGTCGCCGCGCAAGCCGACGCTTTCGAGCGCATCCAGGACTGCGTCCGGCGTCAGTTCCGCGTAGGGCTTTGCATTGTCTCTTGCCACGGCTTCATTCTAGGGCGCTTAATAGCTGGGGGCGGGCGGCAGCCTGAGCGGGCGCGCTCCCGGGTTAAACTGCGCGTTCAAATGACCGAAAGCGCTGCCGACCTCGTCGAAATTTCCGAGCTGCACTTCAGCTACGGCGAGCTGCCGGTCCTGCGCGGGCTGTCGCTAAAGATCCCGCGCGGCAAGGTGGTGGCGATCCTCGGCGGCAGCGGCACTGGCAAATCGACCCTGCTGAAACTCATCGGCGGCCAGCTAGCCCCTTCGCGCGGCTGGATCCGGGTGGACGGCAAGCTGGTGCACAAGCTCTCCACCGATGAGCTCTACGCGCTGCGCCGCAAGATGGGCATGATGTTCCAGTCGAGTGGCCTATTCACGGATCTGTCGGTGTTTGAGAACCTTGCGTTCGCGATCCGCGAGCACTACGACCTGCCCGAGGAACTGATTCGCGCGCTGGTGTTGATGAAGCTGGATGCGGTCGGCCTGCGCGGCGCGCACGGCATGATGCCCGGCGACCTTTCCGGCGGCATGACGCGGCGCGTGGCGCTGGCGCGCGCCATCGCCACCGATCCGCTGCTGGTGATGTACGACGAACCCTTCGCCGGCCTCGATCCGATCTCGCTCAACGTGATCGCGCAGCTGATCCGCAAGCTGAATGACGCGCTGGGCCTGACCTCGATCATCGTCACCTACGACGTGTCAGAGTCGCTCAAGCTGGTGGACTACATCTACGTCATCGCCGAGGGCAAGCTGATGGGCGAGGGCACGCCGGACGAACTGCTCGCTTCGGAAGATCCTTACCTCAAGCAGTTTCTGCACGCGCTGCCCGATGGCCCGGTGCGCTTCCATTTCCCCGCCAAGCCGCTCGCCGAGGAACTGCGCTTGACGGCGGCGACGGACCGTTCCCTTGCCTAGGCCTTGCCGTCCTTCGGAATGAATTTCAGCGCCACGCCGTTGTTGCAGTAGCGCTTGCCGGTGGGCGCAGGGCCGTCGTCGAACAGATGGCCGTGGTGGCCGCCGCAGCGCACGCAGTGGTATTCGGTGCGCGGGTAGATGATCTTGAAATCGGTCTTGGTCTGGAACGCGCCCGGGATGAAGGTGAAGAATGACGGCCAGCCGGTGCCGCTGTCGAATTTCATTTCCGAAGTGAAGACCGGCAGGCCGCAGCCGGCGCAGACGAACACGCCCGCGCGCTTTTCGCGGTCGAGCGGGCTGCTGCCGGCTCGCTCGGTGCCTTCGTCGCGCAGCACGTCGTAGGCGGCGGGCGAAAGGCGCTTCTTCCACTCGTCCTTGGCGAGCTTGAGCGGCTCGGAGGCGCTCGGTACCTGGGTGCCGGGGGCGAGGAAACTTTTCCAAGTCTCTTGCATTTCCTTGATTCCTCTTGTGGTCTTGGTCTGGGCGTGCAAGTGGGTGAAGAAAGGTCCCAATGCAAGGAGCGCGAGCAGGCTGCGGCGCGTCATGCTTTTTTCCTTCATAACCCTTCCTCCTTTGGCCAATTATTACCGATTGGTCGGCGCAAGGCACACATCCTTACGCATGCCGGGTATCATCGCGCTCAGGAGGATTGAAGAAATGTACAAACCTGCTGCCGTCCTGTTCCTGATCCTGTTCCCGTACTTGCTGCACGCACAGGAGGCCTGGCCGACCAAGCCGGTCACCATGATCGCCCCATTCCCGCCGGGCGGCGTCGCCGATATCGTCGGCCGGCCGCTCGCCGCGGCGATGGAGAAGACGCTCAAGCAGCCGGTGCTGGTGGTCAATCGCTCCGGCGCGGGCGGCGCGGTGGGCACCACGGCGGCGGCGAAGGCGGCCCCCGATGGCTATACGATCCTCATGTCGCTGTCGTCGATCTCGATCTTCCCGGTGTCCGATCCGATCAACGGACGGCCGGTGCCCTACCTGCTCTCGGATTTCGCGCCCATCGCGCTGGTCACCTCGGACCCCACCGTGCTGGTGGTGGCGGGCGACAGCCCCTACAAGACGATCCAGGAATTCATCGCCGCGGCGAGGGCCTACCCGAACCAGATGAATTACTCCTCCTCCGGCGTGTACGGCACCCTGCATGTGGCGATGGAAATGTTCGCCAACGCGGCCGGCATCAGGATGTTTCACATCCCCTATCAGGGCGGCGGGCCGGCGGTCGCGGCGCTGCTCGGTGGCCAGGTGCATGCGCTCGCCTCCGGTCCGGCGGCCGCGATCGGCCAGATCAAGGGGGGCAAGATGCGCGCGCTCGCGGGCTGGGGCGACAAGCGCCTGCCGATAATGCCCGAGCTGCCGACCTTCAAGGAGCTGGGCTTCAAGGATGTCGAGTTCTATATCTGGTCGGGTGTTTTCGCGCCCGCGGCGACGCCGGCGCCGGTGATCGCGCGCCTGCGCGCGGCCGTGCGCGCCGCCGTCGCCGATCCTCTGTTCACCGGGGCGATGGAAAAAGTGCAGACGCCGATCAGCTACCTCGATGCGCCGGAATTCCGCGGCTTCCTCGCCACGGACGCCGCCCGCCTCAAGGTGGCCGTGGAGAAAATCGGCAAGATCGCGGAGTAAAAAAGGGGGTCAGAGCAACATTTCTCCGCTACCAGAAAGATTACGCAGCGGTTCCGGAAATGTTGCTCTGACCCCCTTTTTTATTTCCGGGGTCTTCTGTATTGAAGTAGATTTCCGACTTCCCGTTCAAACGGATCCCGGCGCAAAAGACTGCGCGACTGAGCGGGCGTCATCAGCTTGTAGTGGCGCGTCGCTTCCAGGTTGTCGATCAGGTCCCAGGCGCCGTCCTCGGGTGTGACCCAGTCGGCGGGCGCCATGCGCCGCAGGTCGTAGGGCACGGAGTAGGTGCGCAGCGTCTTGCGGTCGCGCTTGTTGGTGTACTCGTGCAGGTAGGACATCGCCAGCTCCCGCGGGCTGCGGTACACCGGGTCGCGCCATCTGAGGCCGATGCCGTTGGTTTTGGAGATCGCGCCCCAGCGGCCGTTGCGCCGGAACAGCGCGACCACGTGGTCGAAATCGTGCACCGCCTGGAAATCGAGCAGCAGCGGCGCTTCGCCGTGGATCCAGAGCGCGCAGGCGGCGACGATCGCGCCCTCGATGCAGTGCGCGCGGCGCTCTTTCAGTACCGTGCGCACCGAATTGCAGGTCTCGCCCTCGCGCTCGAAGTTCTGCTTCAGTCCGTAGAGGAATGTCTGGATCCGTTCCGGTGTGCGCAGGCGCTGCAGTGCAGCGAATTCGCCGCGGCTCAGGCCGAGCGTCTCCCGGGAGGCTCTTCTTGTTCTTCTTGTCATCGTTCCGGCAAGCTGGTGGTGTACCGCTACCGCTAGGTGAACAGGTAGGCGTCCATCGCGAGGGAGCCCATCTCGATGCCGTCGTAGAGGCGTTCGGCCTTGTAGTCCTTGCCCGCCGCGCCGAGTGCGACGAACAGCGGCAGAAAATGTTCGTCGGTCGGATGCGCGCGCGCGCCGTGCGGGTTGAGCGCGCGATAGTTCACCAGCGAATCGAAATCCCGCGCCTCGATCTTCTCCTTCACCCAGTCCTGGAAAGCCTTCGCATAGGGCGCGGGTGCGTCGTTGTTGCGCTCGCGCAGGTTGTGCGTCATGTGGCCAGAGCCGATGATCAGCACGCCTTCCCGCGCCAGCGGCGCAAGCGCCCGGCCGAGCTCGACGTGGTGCCGCGGCCCGAGTGGCGTCTGCACCGCGACCTGTACCACCGGCACCTCCGCTTTCGGATACATGTAGAGCAGAGGCGACCATGCGCCGTGGTCCAGGCCGCGAACTGGGTCTTCTATTGCGTTCATTCCTAATTTTTTAAGCAAATCAACGGAACGAGAAGCTAGTTCAGGGCTTCCCCTCGCTGGATACTGGATCTCGTACAGTGGCTTCGGAAAGCCGTAGAAATCGTGGATGGTCTCCGGCTTCGCTGCCGCCGTCAGCGCCGGGATGTTCGTCTCCCAGTGCGCCGAAGCGATGAGGATCGCCTTCGGGCGCGGCAGGTCGCGCGCGATGGCCTCCCACACCGCACGCACCGCACCCGGCTCGAGCGCGTGCATCGGCGAGCCGTGCGACAGGAACAGGGTCGGCAGCGCGGTGTTCACTTCGCCAGGCCTTCGAGGATTGCGCGCGCCCGCGCCATCGAGAACTCGCGTGACGCGGCGTCGTAGACATCCTTGTGGTTGCGCATCATGTAGCCGTGCAGGATGCCGGGAAAGACGTGCAGCTCGAAGTTCCTCATGCGCGCCGGAATCGCGCGGTAGGCATCGAGCAGCTCTGCCGGCGCCATCACGTCCTTGTCGCCCCAGATGAGGCAGACGGGTTTCTTCACGCCTTCCAGCTCGCCGATGTAGTCCATCATCTGCGTCGAGTGGCAGCCCATGCCGGCGTCGTACCCCAGGCGCGCAGGGCCGAGGATCGCGTAGGGCCCGCCGTAGCAAAAACCCATCGTCATCGCGCGGCCGTTCGATTGCGGTTGGCGCCGCACCTCCGCCAATGCGTCGGCCATGTCCGCTTCGCCCATCTTGATCTTTTCCAGGCGCGGCTGCCCGCGCGGCCTCGAACGCGGATCGTCGCGCACCAGCGGTCCCGGCACGGAGCGCCAGAACAGGTCGGGCGCCGCGGCGATGAATCCCAGCGCGGCGAATTCATCGGCGAGGGCGCGAATGTCGCCGTCCACGCCATGGATCGCCGAAGCAAGCACGACCGCGGGAACCTTCGCCGTGCCGCCGGGAACCGCGAGATAGCAGTCGAATTCTCCACCGCCGCTCGCGCGGATCCTGATGTCCTTGCCCGTCATCGTTAACTGCCTCCCGATAGTCGCGTCTGCACGAGCTTAGCCGAGCCGCCTCTGGCCCGCCATTCGCATCACAGGACTGCGCGCCAGCGATACACGATCGCCGTCGCGGCGGCGAGTCCGATGAGCGCGTAGAGCGTGGTCTGAGCGGCAAACCCGATTTGAACCACCAATGCACCAGCCGCCAACAAACCGATCGGCAGGCCGTAGACCGCCAGCATGCGCACGCCCATCATGCGCCCGCGGTATTCGACCGCGGTTTTCAGCAACAGCGCCACCGACATC
>JBCKKZ010000029.1:0-21935 GCA_038904015.1 Burkholderiales bacterium
ACAAAAACCAGACGACTCCGATATGCCTAAGCAACTGGATCTATTCACGGAAATCTCCGGACAGTAGTGAGTTGCAGTCTTTTTCTTCATTTGAGACGAGTTTCGCAGATCAAATGGGTGTTGTCATGCGGGCGCGTCGTTGCATGCTGGAAACTTTATCTGTATAAATAGAAAAATTTCCTCTGGAGCGCGGAAACACCATGAACGATGCGGCCAGGATCAAGCTAATGGACGATCTCGCACAGGCGTTCAATCGCCACGACGGTGCGGCGCTGCTTGCATTGATCACCGAAGACTGTGTGTTTGAAACCGCTGCGGGTCCCGAGGCCTACGGCACCCGCCACGTTGGCCGCGACGCCGTGGGCAAGGCGTTCGCTGCGGTGTGGGCTGCTTTTCCAAACGCTAGTTGGAACGAGGCTAGGCACGTTGTCTGCGGGGACCGGGGATTAAGCGAGTGGACCTTCAGAGGTACTGATCGCAATGGCGTGAAGGTTGAAGTTCGAGGCGTCGATTTGTTCGTGTTCCGCGGCGGCCTGATCGCGAGGAAAGATACCTTCCGCAAGAATCGTAGCCAATAGGGGAACGGCATGGCAAAGAACATTTGGAGCAACCTGATGATCGAGCCGGGCCAGCCGCGCGACAGCTGGCGGCCCACAGCGATAGGACGCTCGCACGCTGCCTCGTCAGGCCATCCTCTCGCCACCGAGGCGGCAATGCGTATCCTCGACCGCGGTGGCAACGCCGTGGACGCGGGGGCGGCGATGGCAATGGCGCTCGCAGTGTTGACTCCGAACATTGTGAGCTTTGCGGGCGTAGCGCCCACACTGATCTATCTCCCGGAGCAGGGCAAAGTCGTGAGTCTGGAAGGGCTCGGCTACTGGCCTGCGGCCACGAATGTCGCCCGGCTAGTAGAAGAGGGTGGCGACATCATTCCCGAGGGCCTGCTGCGAACAGTCATGCCGGCGGCACCCGCCACCCATGTGCTGGCGCTCCGCCTGTACGGTACGCGGAGTTTTGAAGAGGTCGCAACACCGGCGATGGAGCTCGCACGCGAGGGCTTCGCCATGTATCCGCTGCTCGCCTACAACATCGAGGCGGTCAAGGATGGCTTTGATCGCTATCCAGAGAATGCCCGCATTATCCGCCCGGGGGGCAAAACCCCGGCGGTTGGCAGCTGTTTCCGCCAAGAGGACCTGGGTCGGACGATCGCCGCAATGATCGAGGCTGAGCGCAATGCACGGGGCGATCGGGACGCCAAGCTGCGAGCGGTGCATGACTATTTCTATCGAGGTCCGATCGCGAAGGCCGTGGCGCGCTACCACGCAGAAAACGGCGGCTTCGTTACTGAGGCCGACCTCGCAGGTTTCGAGGTTCCGGTCACGCCAGGCATCTCCGCCAGTTACAAGGATCTGGTCGTCCATACCTGCGATGTCTGGTGCCAAGGCATCCTGCTGCTGGAGGCTCTGAAAATCCTCGAAGGGGCAGACCTCGTCGGGCTCGGACATAACTCGCTCGCCTACATCCATACCGTCTCCGAAGCACTTGCCCTCGCCTGCGCGGACCGCGAAGCCTATGTCGGCGACCCGAAATTCGTCGATGTTCCCACCGCATTGCTGCTCTCGAACGCCTATGGCGCAAAGCAGCTTGCTCGCATCCGCCCAGATCATGCCTTTGGCGCAATGCCTCCGCCGGGTGGCCCAGTGCCCTCGGCGCGCTCGCCTATGGGCGCTCGCTCCTCCGCCAGAGTACCGACACCGCAGGACACGGCATACGCCTGCGCCGTGGACCGTTTCGGCAATGGTTACTCTGCAACGATCAGCGACAACGCAAACGACACCCCCATCATCCCTGGCACCGGGCTTGCGATCTCCTCGCGTGGCAACCAATCGCGTCTCGTGAAAGGGCACCCGAATGAAGTGAAACCCGGCAAGCGGCCGCGGTTGACACCCTCGCCGGGCATGGTGCTGCGTAATGGCAAGCTCTACATGACCTTTGGCGCGCCAGGTGGCGATATGCAAAAGCAGGCAATGCTGCAGGTATTGCTCAACATCCGCGAGTTTGGGATGGATGTTCAAACGGCAATCGAAAAACCGCGGTTTGGGACGTTCAGCTTTCCGAATTCGTTTGCACCGCACGAGTACCTCCCGGGTCGCCTGTGTATCGAACAGCCACTCGCGGAGCCCTTTGGTGAGGCACTGCGCAAGCTGGGGCACGATCTTGAGGTTTGGCCCGAATGCGCCCCAATTGCCGCTGCGGTGTGCGCCATCCGCAACGACCCGGTGAACGGATTCCTGCATGCAGGAGCCGATCCTCGGCGCGAGAGCGCCGCAGGGGCCTGGTGAAGCGGCGCGCATGCCAATACTGGAAGGGAACGGGGTACGGACGTACTACGAGAGCCACGGCAAGGGCACCCCGCTCCTGCTCATCGCTGGTCGCGCCCTGGACCACACCTCTTGGGCCCCACAGGTCAAGGTATATGCGCCACATTTCCGGACGATCGTCTACGACCTGCGTTCCGTCGGTCAGAGCACGAAGACGCCGCCTGGATACTCGATGGACGACATGGCACAGGATGCCGAGGCGCTGCTGCTCGGGCTGGGAATCGAGGACGCACACATTGCCGGATACTCAATCGGAGGCACGATCGCGCTGGCACTGGCGCTTCGCAAGCGCGTGCGCCTTCGCTCGCTGTCGCTGCATTCGACGTCGGATCGCGCCTACCCGCACGTGCGCTGGCGCAGGGAGATCTGCCTCAGGATTCTCGAGATCCCGGACCCCGGATTGCGTAGCCGTCTATGGGCTTCCTTCACGGCTTTCACCGCGTTCGGTGCGGAGTTCCTCAATGCGCACGAGGATGTCGTGAAGACGGAGGTTGAGCGCAGGGTCGCGCAATGGAGCGATCCCTCGGCGGAGCAGGTCGAAGCGCAGGTGAACCATCTTCGGGCCGGGCTTGACTATGACATGAGCGCGCGTTTGGGTGAGATCGTCGCGCCAACGCTCATCACCGTTGGCTCATCCGATGACGTTGCGCACCCCGACTACTCTAGGCACATGGCGAGCCGGATTCCAGGTGCTCGTCTTATGGTTTTCGAGGGGGCGCCGCACCGCTCAATGGTGCACATGGAGGAAGACTTCAATCGCAGAACACTGTCGTTTCTGTTGGAGGTCGAGCGCCGGGGATCGAACCACGGAGGTAAGCAATGAAAGCCAGCACTGCTGTGACCAAGATGCTAGAGCCAAGACGGCTCGCACACGCCAATCTTTTCGTTACCGATTGGCAACGATCTCTCAAGTTCTATCAGGAAATTTGCGGGTTGCAGGAAGTATTCAGGGAGCCCGATATCCGTACGGGATTTCTGAGCAACGGTAACACCAGTCACGATCTCGCGTGTGCGCAAATTTCAGCGACTGGCCGAATCGGGCGCGGGGGCTTTGTGCAGACGCCTGCGGGAGAAATGTCCTCGGTCTCGCTCAACCATTTCGGCATCGAAATGGAGAATGAATCGGAGCTCGTCGAAGCCTTCGGCCGGCTCTGCGCCGCGAACATCAAGATCGATCGCCTCACTGATTCGGACGGTTTGTCGAAGAGCATCTATCTGAGAGACCCGGATGGCGTGGGGCTTCAGTTTTACGCCGACACGATGGCTGATTGGCGCGGCTTCTGGAACCTCGGCCCACGCCTGATCACGGGAGGCTGGAATCCAAAGGAGAAAACCCCGACCCGGCAGTCGTACTACACGCCGAACCCGGAGTTCAAGCCCTACCCGGCCGGAATCTTCCAGCCAACGCACATCACCGGCGCGACGCTCTATGTTGGCGATCTGGCGCGTTCGCGCAAGTTCTACACTGAGGTGGCAGGTTTCGAGGAAATCTATCGCGCAGAGAACGGTCAAGCCAGTCTCTTTTCCGCAAAGAAAATCAACCGCGACCTGATGCTGCTTGCCGCTGAAGGTGGTCAGCGCGCAGGGCTGCGACACTTCACGCTCGAAGTGCCGAGCGTCGAAGATCTGGAAGCGGGATATCGTCGCTTGCTTGCCGCTGGGCTTAAGGCCGAAGCAACGCTTGATCATGAGATCGCCAAGAGCGTCTACATACGCGATCCCGACGGCTTTCTCGTGGAACTGACCGCAAACTCAATGTCCGACTGGCGGCCGTTTTTCCGCGACCGCCCGCAGTGGACTTACCCCGAAGGCCGCCCCTGGCAGCCCGCCGCATCATAGCTGCCCCGAACAACAACCTGATGAATGAAACAAGGAGTAAGGGAATGTCAGAGCAAATCAAGAAGTCCTATGACCGCGTCATTTCAGCTGATTCGCATCTTATGGAGCCGCCTAATATCTGGGAACGTGCTCTAGGCGACAAATTCGGCGATCGAACACCGCGGCCCCTAAGCGAGCACAAAGGAGAAAAGGGTCGATTTTTCAACATGGTGTATCGGGTCTATCGTCTCAAGGATTCCCCGGTTGAAACCAATGCGAAGCTCGCAATAGCATCGGCTGCGGGCCACGATCCGGTGCAGCGGGTGAAGTTCCAGCAGGAGGCTCAACTTGAAGCTGAAGTTCTGCACGCCACGACGACATCGCACATCATGCATTCCACGGATGCGCCGGTGGTGCAGGCGAGCACCGCTGTGTACAACGACTGGGCGGCCGAATTCTGTTCGCATGACAAGCGCCGGTTCGTCGGCGTCGGGATGGTGTCTACATTTGATATCCCCTGGGCGGTCAGCGAACTGAAGAGGATCAAGAAAAAAGGTCTGCGCGGAGCGGCGATTCCACTCGCGCTGCCAGCCGAGTATCCGCCGTATCGCGACCCGGCATACGATGTTTTCTGGGCGACGGCGCAGGACCTGGAAATGCCGATCACTCTCCACGCCATCACAGGTCGGGTACCGGATCCGCTGCACTTTGAGCCCAAGGATCTCGGGAAATTTCCCGGAACCTACATCGATCTCATGTTCGAGATCATGCCGATCGTCGCGGGCGAGTTCATCTTTGGCGGCATTCTCGATCGCTTTCCGAAGCTCAAACTGATTCTGGGGGAATTCGAGGTTTCGTGGATTCCGCTTTACAACTTCCGCTTGGCACGCATTCAGACCATTTCCAAGGTTCGAGGCATCCCGCCGCTGAAGATGGACGCGCCTGACTACATGAAGACGCGAATCTGGCACGGCATGGTGACCGATCCGTATGCCTCGATGGTGCGTGACATCGTCGGCGTAAACCAGATCATGTGGGGCTCGGACTACCCGCACGGCCGCTCGATTGGTACCGAGGTGCACGAGGTGCTGCCGAAGATATTCGATGGTGTGCCACTTGCGGAGCAGGAACGCATGGTCGCGGGGAACGTTGCGCACGTGTATGGGCTCTAGCAGCTCCCTGACTCGCTCCATGGAAGCGATCGAAGCCCTGATGACGCGCGCGTCACTGCCGGCTCGCTGGTCGAGCCGGCACCTGACGACGTTGCCCTGAAGTCGATCCTTGAGGTAGCTGTGCGCGCACCTGATCATGGTCGCCTGAAACCGTGGCGTTTCATTCTGGTTCGGGGGAAGGAGCGCGAGGCGCTCGGTGAACTGATGGCCCAGGCGCTACGACGCAGGAGGCCGGAGGCGACCGAGATGCAGCTGCAGCAGGAAAAGGCGAAGCCGCTACGCGCGCCGATGATCCTCATCGTAGCTGCGAGGATCCAGACTCAGTCGAGGATACCGGCCGTCGAGCAATTGTTGTCGGCCGGTGCGGCCGCACAGAATATTTTGCTCGCGGCGCACGCCCTCGGTTTTGGCAGCGCGTGGAAGACGGGAGACGCTGCGTACGATCACGAAATCAAGGCAGCCCTTGGTTTGGGCGATTTGGACGCAATCGTAGGTTTCATTTATTTGGGTACGCGGGCTGGCAATCCGCCGTCTCCGGTAGGAATTGACCCTGTCATTTATTTGCATCAGTGGCAGGGCAACGGCTCCAGTTGAGAGGTGCGATTTACGTGATGTCCAACCGAATACAGACGAAATCGGAGAAGAAAATGAAGAAGAGCCTTTGTCTTGCAACTACCGCATTTGCCGTAATTCTGTCGATACTTTCGGGCGCGTCCTTCGCACAGAGCTTTCCAAGCAAGCCAATCCGCTTCATCGTGCCTTTTCCCCCGGGAGGCGGCACAGATCTCGTGGGGCGAACTGTCGGACAACGAGTCTCAGTCTTGGTTGGCCAACAAGTTGTGGTCGAGAACCGCGCTGGTGCTGGTGGCATGATCGGCGTCGAAGCGGCGGCTCGCGCAGCGCCCGATGGTTACACAGTCGTGATCGCCGGCGTCGGTGAGCTAAGCATGTTTCCCAGTCTCTATCGCAAATTGCCCTACGACACCATGAAGGATCTGCAGGGTGTCAGCCTTATCGCAATTACTCCGCAGATTCTCGTCGTCAATCAATCAGTACTCCCTGTTACGAACCTGCGGGAGCTCATTCAGTATGCCAAGGCGCATCCCAACAAGATCAACTATGGTTCGTTCGGTACGGGAAGTCTTGCTCACGTAATGACTGAATTGCTCGCAAACCAAGCCGGTATTCAAATCACCAATATCTCGTACAAGGGGTCCGCTCCTGCGCTCGCCGACTTGCTCGGCGGGCAGATCGGCCTGTTGATGCTCTCGCCCGCGTTGGCCAAAAGTCATTTGGAGTCCGGCAAGCTGCTCGGTCTTGCGGTCTCCAGCAAGGAGCGGCTGGCTGCCTTGCCAAACGTTCCGTCGATTCATGAAGCCGGAGTGCCGAACTATGATGCGTCTTCCTGGTTTGGCGCGCTGGTGCCGGCGGGCACGCCGAAGGAAATAGTTGCACAGCTCGGTGACATCTTCGTGAAGGCGGTGAACACACCGGAAGTGAACAAGCTTTTACTCGCCAATGGAATCCTTCCTATGGCCAAAGGTCCGCAGGAGTTTTCCCTGTTTATTAAGCAAGAGATCGACAAGTGGGGAGCGATCATAAAGAAAATGGGACTTGCCCTCGATTAGGTGGATAGGAAGGTAAATTACCGTGGCCAGAGTAGCGCCAAAGGTTGTCTCACGGGCCGTCCCTGGCACTCTGTCTCGCGTGAATCAAGGGAACTACACACAACGTCTGGCGGACTACGTCGTCGGTTCGGAGATCGAGGCGCTATCGAAGGTCACGATTCGAGCGGCAAAACACTGCATTCGTGATGCAATTGGGGTCGCTCTGCTTGGGTCCACTGGTGGGTTTGCCCAGCAGATTCGCCGGTTTCTGGGTAGTTACGGTGCGAAGGGATCTGTTTCCCTAATAGGAAGTCGGGACCAGATGTGCGCACCGGACGCTGCGTACGCAAATGCCGTATTCAGCAAGATACCTGAGCTGGAAGATGGCCATCGCACTCTCGCGATGTTTCATCTCGGCGTAACGATTGTTCCAGCGAGTTTGGCCACCGCAGAACGGCTTCGACTGTCGGGAGCTGAACTTATCAACGCTGTCGTAGCAGGATACGACGTCGGAGTTCGTCTCGGGGCTGCCATGGATGTAAGTCGGCGAATGCCTCTCAAGGTTATCCCGACCATCAGCTGCGGTTCATTGGGAGCCACGGCAGCTGTCGGGCGTTTGCTTGGGTTGAAGTCTGACCGGATGCGGGTGGCTTGGACTATCGCCGCAGCACAGATGCCGATGGCAATTAGCAAGAACATCAGTGCACTCAGCATAGCGACCATCGGGGCGGCAGCGCGCATTGCGGTACTCGCACCAACGATGGCTGATGATTTGTCGTTGATCGGTTCCGGACTGTTATTCGAGGGTAGAGATGGCTACTGCACCCGCATGTCCGGCACTTTTGTCGCGCGGGAACTTGTGCGTGGATTGGGGAAGACCCACGCGATTCAATCCATTTACTTCAAACCCTATCCTTCGTGTCGATACACCCATCCAGCAATAACGGCAATTCTTGGTCTGCGGCTACCCCGAAACCTCAAAGTAGAGGATGTTTCAGAAGTCTGTGTGCGGATCGGTAGGGAAGGTTGGTCGATTGCGGATCACTCAGAGGCGCCCTCAGCGGCGCCGTTGTATGAGCGTCAGACATCCAACAAATTCAATTTGCAATACACGGTGGCCAGGGCGGTGATGCACGGAGGATTGGAGGTCGATCATTTTGATGACGTAGCAATGCGATCGCCAGCAGTGCATGCAATGATGAGGAAGGTCGCTATTTCGCATGAACCGCGTTTTGACCGGATGCCAACAAAGATGCCGGCAGCGGTGAGCGTCAGACTCAAGAGCGGCAAGTTTTGGACCCATCAGATTGACTATCCCAAGGGGGAACCAGAGAACCCCTTGGACGAGACTGAGCTTAGGGGCAAGTTCCTGCGCCTGGCGTCGGCAGTCTTACCGGCTCGTCGCATTGACGAAGTGGAGAGCTGTTTGGACGACCTCGAGTCCCTCAGGAATGTGAAGCAACTAGCCAGGATGCTGAGACCATGAAACACTACTGTCCGGTTAAACCGCGAATAGATTCAGTTGGTTGTTGAGAATGGCGCTGTTGGAACTGGAGTCGCTGCCCGGAAAGGCTTGCTGCAAGGGCATCTTCTCGAAAAGGGTGACCGACAGAATCTGTAGCAAAGTGTAGAGCGAGGCGTCGAGGTTGAGGCGCTTCTTGACGATGGCGACGAGGACATAGACCGACACGGCGATCCAGATTTGCGACTTGACCGCATTCTCTGACGTACCGAAGAAACGCTTGATTCGAAGATGCTGCTTGATCCACTTGAAAAACAATTCCACCTGCCAACGGCTCTTGTAGAGCGCGCAGATGGTCAGCGTCGGCAAGGTCATCTGATTGGTGAGGAAGACGAGCGTCTTGCCCGACTCGGGATCCTTGAAGCGGATGCGGCGCAGATGCTCGGGATAGTCGCGCTGGGTGTAGAAGCCGTCGAGTGCGATGGCCTGGTCGCAGATCACGCCCGTGTTTCTGTCCGTGGCAGACGAATAGACCCGATGGGCATCCAGATTCGACTTGGCGCGCGTGACGAAGAAGCTGCCGGCCAGATGCAGGACATGCAGCCGCGCGAAATCGACGTAGGCCCGATCCATGACGTAGATGGCCCCGGCCTCCGGGATCGGCAGATCGAGCGCATGAACATCGTGGAGCTTGCCGACGGAGACGTGGATGAAGCTCGGGATGTTGCCCCGCAGATCGAGCAGCGTGTGCATCTTCACAGCGGCCTTGGTCGAGCGGAAGTGCGCCCACGGAAATACCGGCAGGCACAGATCGATGGTTGTCGAGTCCAAGGCGTAGACGGTGTTCGACAACTCCATCCCCAAGTCTTCCTGGGCGTAGAGCTTCCTTGCTTGAGCGATCGATCGCTGCGCGAAATTGGCGTAGATTCGCCAGTCGCGGGACTCGTTGGCATCGGCCAGCGTGGAGCGTCGCACCGGTTCGCGCAAGCCCATGTGGTAGAGCTTGCCGGCTTGCGCCGAGAGGCAGACCTCGATGTCGCGCAGACTCTCCCGATAGGTCAATTGGGCGAACGCCACCGTCGCCGCCATAGCACTGGACGTACCGGGCGAACGTGGTCCAAGGCAAGAAGTCCATGAGCTGGGCGAACAGGGTCTTGCCGATGTTCATGGTGGCCTCCGGGGGAAAACCCGCAAGACTGCCCGAACCAGCATTCGTCGTTCAAATCGACACCACCCTTCATCACTCGAAATCTCCCTCCAATCATGGACTTCAGCAACTCAACCGCTCATTTAACCGGACACTACTGACCATGAGGAGATTCTCGATGCTCGCTCGTCTCGTTGTGCTCGTCGCCGCTGCGCTGATCGGCGCCAATGCCTGCGCGCAGGCGTTCCCGAACAAGCCGATCCGGCTGGTGGTGCCGTTCCCGCCGGGCGGCGGCAGCGACGTGGCGGCGCGCGTGCTGGCACCAAAAATGTCGGAATTGCTCGGCCAGACTATCGTGGTGGACAACCGCTCCGGCGCGAGCGGCGCACTGGGCGCCGATGCGGTCGCGAAATCGGCTGCCGACGGTTACACAGTCCTGTTCGGCACCTCCACCACGCACCTGTTGAATCCGCTGCTCTACAAGCTAGCCTACGACCCTGTGAAGGATTTCACGCCGGTCGGCCTGGTCGCGGTGACGCCGCTGGTACTCGTGATCGGGCCGCAGGTGCCGGCGGCGAACGTCGGAGAATTGCTGGCATGGTTGAAGGCGCGGCCGGGGCAGGCCAATTTCGGCTCGTACGGCAACGCAAGCACCAGCCACCTCGCGGGCGAGCTGTTCAAGTCGATGACCGGTGTGGACATGGTGCACGTGCCGTACAAGGGCGCCGCTCCGGGCCATCTCGATCTCATGGCCGGTCAGATCTCGCTCATGTTCAGCGATATGTCGGCGATGCCGCTCGTGAAGTCAGGCAAGCTGCGAGCGCTTGCGATGACCTCCGCTAAACGCATGAGTTCCTATCCTGAGGTGCCGACGATCGCGGAGTCCGCCCCGGCGCAAGCCGGACTCGGGAACTACGACGTCGCCGGCTGGTTCGCGCTCTACACGCCCGCCGGTACGCCGCAAGCGGCGCTCGATCGGTTGAGCGCGGTACTCACCGCCGCGATCGGCGGCGCCGAACTGCGCGCCAGGCTTGAGAGCCTGGGCCTGGATCCGCGAACAAGCACCCCGGAAGGTCTCGCCGCGCTGATGCGGACCGAACGCGAGAAGTGGCAGAACGTGATCGCCGCCGCGAAGATCAAGGTCGATTAACGCGTGGCGAGCAGGCCGACCTGCTTGCGGACTCTGCCGCCCGGCGCGAGTGTTTTTCGCAGTCCGGACGGGGAGTGCGCGCAACAAGCTGATGTGCGCCGGGTCCAAGTTTCGCAGAATCGAACTACCGGGGTCATATCCTGCGGCATGTCACCGCGATCCACACCTGGGTCTTGACCGCGTTCTCGGAGGTGCCGAAGAAGGTTTTGATACGCAGATGCTGCTTGATCCACTTGAAGAACAGTTCCACCTGCCAGCGGCAGCGATAAAGCTCGGTGATCGTGAGCGCCGGCAGCGTGAAGTTGTTGGTCAGGAACACCAGCGTCTTGCCCTCGTCGGTCTTGAACCGAATGCGTCGCAGCGCATCGGGGTAGTCCGCCTTGGAGTAGAACCCCGTGAGGGCGATCGTCTGATCGCAGATGAGCCCGGTGGAGCGATTCACCGGGTGGGAGTAGCGGCGCATGGCCTTGAGATTGGACTTGGCGCGGGTCACGAAGAAGGCCCCTGTCAGGTGCAATCGGTGCAAGCGCTCGAAATCGAGATAGCCCCTTGTCCATCACGTAGAAAGCGCCCGCCTCGGGCAGCAACTGGTCGAGGACGTTGACATCGTGCAGCTTGCCATCGGAGATGTGGATGAAGCTCGGGATGTTGCCGCGCAGGTCGATCAACGTGTGCAGTTTGATCGCTGCCTTGGTCGAGCGGAATGGTGCCCAGGGGAACAGCGTCAGGCACAGGTCGATGGTGGTGGAATCGAGCGCGTAGACGGTTTCCTTGAGGTCTACCCCGAAGGGCTCGTCTACGTAGAGCCCGCGCGCGATCCTGATCAGGTGCTGCGCGAACTCCGCATAGATGCGCCAGTCGCGCGCTTCGTTGGCGTCGGCAAGCGTGCTTCTCGCCACGGCTCCCCGAATACCCAGATGGTAGAGCTTCGCGGACTGTGCCCGAAGGCAGGTGGCGATGTCGCGTAAGCTCTCGCGATAGGTGAGTTGTGCGAAAGCCATGCAGCGCAATTGATTCGTGCAACTGAAATCGCGGACACGATGATCGCCGCCGTAGCGCTCGACGATGCGGCGAAACGTCTGCCACGGAAGGTGATCCATCAGCTGCGCGAACACCAACTGGCCTGCGTACATGGGCGGCTCTCCAGCGGTAAAAACCGCTAGACTCGCTCAATGCGACGTTCAAGTCGGTGACACGCAAAAATTGGCTCATTGCTTCAATCAATCAGTGACTTACACGACACGAGTCGCTCGTTAACCGGACACTACTGTCTCGGCACCAAAGCTCAGAAGGAACGGCCAGCTCCAGATGTGATTGACCCGTCCGCTTACCTACGACAATGGCACGGAACTGCGTTACTGTAAGACCAACCGAGGAGGAATCATGCTTTACAGAAAGTGGATGATCGCAATATCGGCAAGCGTTGGGGTGCTCGCGTTTGGAGCGGTGGGATCCTCTGCCCATGCGCAGCAGCAGATCACTGTGGCGACCTGGGGAGGATTGTTCGGCAAAACCCTCGAAGAGCACTTCATAAGGCCGTTTGAACTAGCGACCGGGATAAAAGTGAACACGACGTTCGGCGGGTCGGCGTTCAACAAGCAAAAGATCGAAGCCGAGAGGAACCAGCCGCGGATCGACGTGCTCACCATGGTGGTGGGCGATGCAATCGACGCCTATAACAAGGGTCTCATCGTCGCGCTTGATCCCAAGAAGATCCCGAACCTGAACGGCATCATCGACTTCGGCGTAAAGAAGGATGCCAATGGAAATATCTTCGGGGCAGGGCTCTGGGTAACCTCGTTCGGCATCGCGTACCGCACGGACAAGGTCGACTTCGCAATCAACAGTTGGAACGATCTTGCGAACACCAAGCTCAGGAACAAGCTCGGGCTGCCCTCGCCCAAGTACCAGAACTCGTACTTTGTGTGGTGGATGAACCACTTGGGGGGCAATCACGAGGACAGTAACAGGGGGTTTGCCAGGATTAAGGGCTTGTCCAAGAACTTCATCCTGGAATTCGATGCCTCCGTCCAGGCGGTCCAAAAGCTGGCGCAGGGGGAAATTTGGGCGTCCCCACTGCTCGACACGACGGCCAACCAGCTGATTGCGCAAGGAGTTCCGATCAAGTTCATCATTCCGGTTGAAGGAGGGCCGGGCGGGGTAGACGTGATCAGCCAGGTGAAAGGCGGCCCGAACCCTGAGGGCGCCGCGAGGTTTATCAACTTCGTTCTCGAGAACAGGCAAGCCGAAGCGGCTTGCAACGCGCTCGTATTGCGTTGCGTCGTAAAGGGCGCAAAGGTGAGCGAAAAGAACCAAGGCAGGATCATCAGCGATGCGGATGTCGCCAGGCTGATAGCGCCCGATGAGACTTTGATCAACCACAAGAAGTCGGAATGGCTCGAAGCCTGGGCCAAGGAGATCACGCCGCTCAGCAGGCGTTAACTTACGATTGAAACCCACCAATTCATAACGAGGGGTCCACTATAATGGCTGGAAGAATGGCAAAACCGTTCAAACGAATCATCTCAGCGGATTCCCACGTCGTGGAGCCGCCCGAGATATATGAAAACGCATTGAGCAAGCGTTTTGGCGACAAATCGCCGCGCATCATCAACGAGTACGCCGGCAAGAAGGGCATATTCTTCTTCAGCGGCGACCAGGTCATCAAGATCCTACAGATCGATGAGAAGCAGAGAGGGAAAGGCGTCGATTCCAAGGTCAACTATGCGCCTGAGGAGCGAATCGCTTTCATGGATGAGGCTGGGATAGAGGCCGAGGTAATCTATGCGACCCTACTATCCACCATTATTCATGCGTCCAATCTCCCGCAAAATCGCGACATGGCGCGCGCTGCGGTCCAGCTGTACAACGACTGGATCGCGGAGTTTTGCTCGTATAGTCCTAAGCGCTTGCTCGGCGTCGCCGCGGTGACTACGGACGACCCGAATTGGGCCGCGAAGGAGATCGTCCGGATCAGAGGCAAGGGCCTCCGCGGCATCATGGTCAACACGTTGCCGCCCGTAGACTGCCCGCCGTATCGGTCGCGGGTCTACGATCCCATCTGGGCTGCGGCTCAGGACACGGATACTCCTGTCACGCTCCATATCGTAACGGGACGCGTTCGCGACGCGATCCACGTGCATACCAAGGAAGAGCACGCGGACGCTCCCGCGACGCTTATGGATCTCTTCGCGGAGGTAAAGCGGCCGCTGGCAAACGATTTTATCTTCGGTGAGATTCTCGACCGCTTCCCCCAGCTCAAGGTCGTGTGCAGCGAGTTCGATGTGAACTGGATTCCAGCGTTCATGCAGGTCGTCGATCGGGTCCAGACCCAGCTGAAGTCGCGACTCGAATTGCCCACTCTCAAGATGAAGGCCAGCGATTACATGCGGACCCGCATATGGCACGGCATCATCGACGACCCCTCGGCGTCTTACGCGATCCCCTATGTAGGCGCTGGCCAGGTTTGCTGGGGTTCGGATTTCCCGCACGGCCGTTCAATCGGATCCGACGCGCAAGGGTTCGTCGCTGATCTTTTCAAGGAGTTCTCGCGTGCTGACCAAGAGAAGATTGTTGGCAGCAACATCGCCAGCGTTTACGGAGTCGACTGAGAAGCTCTTGAACGCCGCGCCCGCATGCTTGCCACGATCCGTTCTCTCATTGAAGGGGACCGAACCGTTCAGGCTCGCGCGATGACGGGAACCAAGCGCCTCTGGTAACAGGACCGGAGAGGCGATCTAAGTTACCAACCGGCCGGCGATGAAAAATCAAAACACAGACGGCGCCTATCCAAGTCCGAGCGCTGGCGAAGCGACGCCCGAGTCTCCCGGAGGTGAGGAACTGGCGCTCGAAGCGCGGGGAGTGTCGAAGCAATACGCGGACAACTATGCGGTGCGTGATCTTTCGATCGCGCTTCCCAAGGGTCATTTTCTGAGCTTGCTTGGCCCGAGTGGTTGCGGGAAGACAACCACATTGAGAATGATCGCGGGGTTTGTGGCGCCAAGCAGCGGCACGATCTTCATCCACGGCAAGGACCTTACGCAAGTACCGCCGTATCTCAGGAATATCGGATTGGTGTTTCAGAATTACGCCTTGTTTCCGCATATGACTGTCGCGCAAAACGTCGCATTTGGTCTGCGGATGCGAGGGCTCGACAAAGCCTCGATCGGAACGCGGATCCGACAGTCGCTGGCGCTGACGCAACTTCAGGGACTGGACCAGCGATACCCGCACCAGCTGAGCGGCGGACAGCAGCAGCGCGTGGCGCTCGCGCGGGCACTGATCATAGAGCCGGATCTGTTGCTGCTGGACGAGCCGCTCAGCAACCTGGATGCGACCCTGAGAGCGTCGATGAGAGTCGAAATAAAAGCGTTGCAGCGGAAGCTAGGGATTTCGACTGTATACGTCACGCACGATCAAGTCGAAGCGCAGGTCATGTCTGACTCGGTTGTCGTTATGAACAAGGGCAGGGAAGTTCAAAGCGGGGATCCGCGGCAGCTCTATGAGCGACCGCAAAGTCGATTCATCGCGGAGTTCATGGGCGAGGCCAACATCCTGGAGGGCAGGGTGGTAACCAGCGATGGAACGTATCTGGAAGTTGCTCTGGAGGGAGGCGAGCGGATTCGCGTTCCCGAGGCGAGTTGGTTGCCCAGGGGAGAGATCCAAGTGTGTGTCAGGCCGGAAAAGCTGAGCATCAGCAGGACCGTGCTGCCTGACATGAACTGCCTCAGCGGAACTCTCGAAGACGCAATCTACATGGGTGCGATTACGCGCCATCACGTACGCTGGAACGGGGCGCTGCTGAAGGTCGACCGCATGGCAGCGGCACCGGAGCGCGGCTGGGGAGGCGAAGCGGTGATCGTCGGATGGAATGCGGACGACTCGGTAGCGATTCCCAAAGGGGATTGAGATGCCGTGGACAGACACGAACGGGATCGAAACCTGGTACGACTCGCACGGCGAAGGACCGCCGCTTCTTCTCATTCCGGGGCGGGGACTGGACAGCACCTCCTGGGCACCCCAGGTCGCTAGCTACGCATCGCATTTCCGGGTCATCACCTACGACCCGCGCGGGGTCGGCAAGACGAAGGCTTCTGCCGATGACTTCGACGTTCGCGACCTGGCGCAGGATGCGGTGGCCCTGCTTCGGAGCCTCGACATCGGGGCGGCGCATGTCGCGGGGTTCTCGCTCGGCGGTATCGTGGCGATGCACGTCGCAACAATGGACGCCCCGGTTCGGGTGCAGTCATTGATGTTGCATTCGACCACGCATCGCATATATCCGCATTGGCGGTGGCGCCAGCGCCTGGCGCTGAAGATCCTCGAGTACGACGATGCCGAGTTATGGGCAAGCTTCTCGGCCTTCACTGCCTTCGGAGCCGAATTCATCAATGCCCGCGAAGCGACCGCGCTCAATGAGGTGGAACAGCGAACCAGGCGATGGCGCGCGATGACGCCGGAGCACAAAGAGGGTGTCAAGGCACAGATACGCGCATTGACGACGCAAGAGCCCGACGCGCTCATTGCGCGCATTGCCGTTCCGACGCTTGTGACCGTCGGCTCGTCGGACGAGGTGACCCGCCCGGAGTATGCAAGGGCGATCGCCGCGAAGATTCCTGGCGCCCGCTTCGTGCTTTTCAGCGGCGGACCCCACCGCGTGTCGACGTTCATGACGGAGGAATTCAACCGCGTGACGCTGCAGTTCCTGCTGGAGCAGGGGCGCGCAGCTCCGGCAACGCAGGTGCAGTCCGTATGAGCAAGGGAGCGTCTGCAAACCGGAGCGCGCAGCCCGCGGAGTTTGCCGGGGCGCGATGACGACTGACACTGCTTCGGTTAATCGGTGGACGGGTATCATGCTGATGCTTCCGGCCTTCGCACTGCTGGCTTTCTTCGCCGTCGCGCTCATCCTCCTTTTTCAGCACAGCTTCGAGCCATTTGCGCCCGGCGCTAAAGCGGCGCCTTCGGGTATCACCCTGGCCCACTACATCAAGGCGCTCACCGACGGCCTCTACCTGAGCAGTCTGTGGCTCACCTTCAAGCTTTCGTTCTATGCGATGGTGAGTGCGGTCTTCATCGGCTACCCCATCGCTTACCAGATCGTGCGCGCGCGTACGGCCTTCGTTCGCAACGCGCTGATCATGCTGGTCGCGATTCCCTTTATGACCAACCTCATCGTCCGGCTCTACGCATTGACGCTGGTGATGAGCAATACCGGCCTCATAAATACGATGCTGCGTCGCATCGGATTCATGAGTGAGAACGAACTGGTTTCGATGCTTCGCACCGAGCTGGGCGTAGCGATCGGCCTTTGCTACTTCGTTCTGCCGTTCGTCGTGTTCACGCTGGTCAGTTCGCTTGGACTGTTGGATACCACGCTTGAGGAGGCCGCGCAGAGCCTCGGGGCTGACCGGACCGTCGCCTTCCTCAAGGTTACGCTGCCGCTTTCGATACCTGGCGTAATCGGTGCGTCGATGCTCGCATTCATGCTCTCGGTTTCAGCGTTTGCAACGCCGCTGGTGCTCGGCTCCAACACGGTTCCGATGATTGCCAACAAGATCTACGACCAGGTCATGTTCGTCGGCAACAAGCCGTTTGGCTCTGCTCTCGCCGTGGTCGCCCTGGTGATCGCGGTTACGCTTCTCTACCTCCAGGCGCGCACTACGGAGGGACGCCGGGATGCTTAGGAAGCGAACGGTGGTGGCGCGAGCAACAAGTGCCGTGGGTGGCGGCATCGCTGCGCTGAGCCTGGCGGCCGGCGTGCTGCTGCTCGCCGGGCCGATCGCGCTGGTCATCTGGCTGTCCTTCGGTGGCGACCTGTTCACGGTCGTGCCGCCCGAGAGCTATTCGTTGCGCTGGTACGCGAATGTCTTCAAGACGCAGGAATTCGTTGCGGCGTTCCGGGTGAGCGCCGAGATTGCGTTCATTACCACGTTGGTTTCGCTCACCGTCGGTACGCTGGCCGCCTTTGCGCTTGACAAGTACGCGCTTCCGGGTAGAAGTGCATTTCAGGCGGCCATTTATTCGCCGATTTCGATTCCTACGGTTGTTACCGGTATCGCGCTGCTGTTTTTCTTCAGCCGGATCGGCTTTCACAACAGCTTCTGGAATATTGCCGTCGGCCACATCATCATCACCTTCCCATATGTGGTCCGTACCGTGTCGGTGGCACTGGCGCGCTACGACCGGTCGCTTGACGAGGCCGCCGCAAGCCTCGGCGCCCATCCGGTTCAGGTGTTTTGGCGCGTGACTTTGCCGGTCATTCGGCCCGGGCTGTTCGCGGGCGCGCTGTTTGCGTTCGTGCTGTCGTTCGACGACTTCACCGTGTCGATGTTCCTGATCGGAACAAATACACACACGTTGCCGGTCGCGATCTACCAGTACATGGAATTCAACGTCAATCCGACCGTCTCGGCGATTTCGGCGCTGCTCGTACTCATGTCGGTCGTACTGATGTTGGGTGTTGAACGCCTGATTGGCCTCAATCGATTCATCGGTCTGCGCGGTTAGGAGCGCAGAGGTTGTCGTGCCGGCCCCCGGCTGAGTGCAGTGCGGCGGAAAAATTGCAGGTTGTACACAACGGTGATCCTCGCGATGCAAAAGCAGATTCTGGTACGTGATGATCTTGGGCTGGCGAGCCTGATCCAGGCGGGGCCGTTGCTGTTCACCTCCGGATGCGACGGACATCGGGATCCTGAAACCGGCCGCGTCGTCCCGGAGCTCGCGGGCAATGCCGAGAGGCAGTGCGAGATTGCTTACGGCAGGATCCGCGATTTGCTGGGTCATGCCAACGCGGACATTTCGGCGGTGGTCAGACTGGATCATGTAACCAGCAGCCAGGACTGGCTGGCGCGCCGGCAAGCCATCCGCGGGCGCGTCTTCGGCCGCCCCGCCCCTCTGGCGAGCACTGGTGTGGCGGCAAAGATGGACGGGATCAATATGCTCACCGCTTCGGCGATCGCCGTCGCCGATCCAGCGAAAAAGAAGGTGCTGGTCGAGGGGGCGAAATATGGCATGCACAACATATCCACCGCGGTGCGGGGCGGATCGTTCCTGTTTATTTCAGGTATCCGGGCGACGATCGACCCACGGACAGGGGCCGCGCTGCCGGAGGAAACGGCGGAGTCGTTCTCCGCGCAGACGCGCATGGCATACGACATCATTCGCGCGATCCTGCGCGACACCGGCCTCGATGCCGGCCGGATCCTGCGCCTGGATGGCTATATCCGTGACGCCAGCCGGGCAACCGAGGAGGCCGCGATTCGCGAGGAATTTCTGGGGAATCGCTTGTGCGCGAGCACCGTGGTGGGGCTTCCGCTGGGAGCGCGCGGGGAAGTGGAGATTACGGCGCTCGCCCTTGCGCCTGGGTTCGCCAAGCGGACACTGGTGCCAAAGGAAGGGAAATGGCTCCCGTGCGTGGTCGGTGCGGAGGGCTTTCTGTGGGTCGGCGAGTGCCGCGGAAACGTGACTGCGACCGGCCAGATCGACCAGGGGCTCGTCGGAAATCGTGAAGCACAGCTGGAAAGCGCGCTTTCACTGCTGGACGCGACGCTGCGGCGCGCCGGTTCGGAGCTCTCGCGCACCGTGCGGCTCGATCTGTACCTCAGGGACATCTATTTCTCGCATGCAGCGCGCGCGATTCTGCGACGGCGTTTCAACGACGATTCGCCGGTGGTGTCCGTAATGGGGGCCGAGCTCGACGACTTTCTCGAAGTCAAATTGAACGCGATATCGGTTTGAGGGCGAATATGCGCTGGTGCAGGCTGCTGGACGAGAATCAGGGGCGCTTCGGTCTCGTAGAAGGGAACGAAATTGCGCTGGTCGATGGCTCGCCGTTTGACAGCTACCGGCCGACGGGCCGGCGCCGTGCGCTGTCTTCAGCCAAGCTTCTGGTGCCGGTTCATCCCGCCAATTTCTACGCGGTCGGCGTGAATTACGCAGTCCACATCGAGTGGGCGCGGCTGCGCCACAAGATGGCCATCGCGGTTCCGAAGCAACCCGATATCGGATACCGGTCACCGAATGCGCTCATTGCGACCGGCGAGAGCATCGTCATTCCGAAGGATTCCGCGGGGCCGGTCGAATACGAAGGCGAGCTGGTCGCGGTGATAGGCAGAAAGGCGCGGCACCTCTCGGAGGAGGAGGCGCTCGGCTGCATCCTGGGGTATACGCTCGGCAACGATGTCAGCGAGCGGTTCTGGCAACAGTCCGACCGCACCCTGTGGCGGGCAAAAAATACCGATTCGTTCAAGCCCATGGGGCCGGTCATAGCGACGGACCTGGATCCGGCAAGACAACGCATCGCGGTCCGGGTCAACGGCAACATGGTCAATGAGTACGATACCGACAAGATGATCTGGACGCTGCAGCAATACATCTCGCGCATGACGCGATACATAACACTTTACCCGGGTGATGTGATCTGGCTCGGCACGGACGGGGCGTGCGAACCGGCGCTGAAACCGGGCGATGTCGTCGAAATCGCAAACGAGCACATCGGTACCCTGAGCAATCCGGTCGTCCTCGAGCGCTAGGCGGGCTGTAATATTTGTCCACGCTGGCGCGCGACATGATCGTCACCGGCGTCTGAAAATAGCAACCATGAGGCACTACTGTCCGGTTAAACCGCGAATAGATTCAGTTGGTTGTTGAGAATGGCGCTGTTGGAACTGGAGTCGCTGCCCGGAAAGGCTTGCTGCAAGGGCATCTTCTCGAAAAGGGTGACCGACAGAATCTGTAGCAAAGTGTAGAGCGAGGCGTCGAGGTTGAGGCGCTTCTTGACGATGGCGACGAGGACATAGACCGACACGGCGATCCAGATTTGCGACTTGACCGCATTCTCTGACGTACCGAAGAAACGCTTGATTCGAAGATGCTGCTTGATCCACTTGAAAAACAATTCCACCTGCCAACGGCTCTTGTAGAGCGCGCAGATGGTCAGCGTCGGCAAGGTCATCTGATTGGTGAGGAAGACGAGCGTCTTGCCCGACTCGGGATCCTTGAAGCGGATGCGGCGCAGATGCTCGGGATAGTCGCGCTGGGTGTAGAAGCCGTCGAGTGCGATGGCCTGGTCGCAGATCACGCCCGTGTTTCTGTCCGTGGCAGACGAATAGACCCGATGGGCATCCAGATTCGACTTGGCGCGCGTGACGAAGAAGCTGCCGGCCAGATGCAGGACATGCAGCCGCGCGAAATCGACGTAGGCCCGATCCATGACGTAGATGGCCCCGGCCTCCGGGATCGGCAGATCGAGCGCATGAACATCGTGGAGCTTGCCGACGGAGACGTGGATGAAGCTCGGGATGTTGCCCCGCAGATCGAGCAGCGTGTGCATCTTCACAGCGGCCTTGGTCGAGCGGAAGTGCGCCCACGGAAATACCGGCAGGCACAGATCGATGGTTGTCGAGTCCAAGGCGTAGACGGTGTTCGACAACTCCATCCCCAAGTCTTCCTGGGCGTAGAGCTTCCTTGCTTGAGCGATCGATCGCTGCGCGAAATTGGCGTAGATTCGCCAGTCGCGGGACTCGTTGGCATCGGCCAGCGTGGAGCGTCGCACCGGTTCGCGCAAGCCCATGTGGTAGAGCTTGCCGGCTTGCGCCGAGAGGCAGACCTCGATGTCGCGCAGACTCTCCCGATAGGTCAATTGGGCGAACGCCACCGTCGCCGCCATAGCACTGGACGTACCGGGCGAACGTGGTCCAAGGCAAGAAGTCCATGAGCTGGGCGAACAGGGTCTTGCCGATGTTCATGGTGGCCTCCGGGGGAAAACCCGCAAGACTGCCCGAACCAGCATTCGTCGTTCAAATCGACACCACCCTTCATCACTCGAAATCTCCCTCCAATCATGGACTTCAGCAACTCAACCGCTCATTTAACCGGACACTACTGACCGTGAAACAGCTCAAATGCTTGGCGGTAGCCCTTGTTTCTGCGATTTTCGTCGGGCCAGCCGTTACCTCGGCTGCAGAGGACTTTCCCAATAAGGCTGTTCGGATTGTCATCCCATTTCCGCCTGGAGGATCGTCGGATGTGCAGGCGCGCATACTCGCCCAGGCTTTCTCCGAGGAATGGAAGCAGCCAGTAATCGTGGAGTACAAGCCCGGTGCAGGAACGACGATCGGAGCCGCTTACGCCGCCAAGTCGCCGCCCGATGGCTATACGCTGTTTCAGGCCGCAAACTCGCATGTCATCTCGGCATCTCT
>JBCKKZ010000030.1:0-21581 GCA_038904015.1 Burkholderiales bacterium
CCAAGACGGTGCTCGAGTCCGGATTGCTCGCGGATCGCGACGGCCGCTACGTGCTCACCGGCGCCCTGCCGCCAATGGCGATTCCGGCGACCTTGCAGGACTCGTTGATGGCTCGTCTCGAGCGACTCTCGCCAGTGAAGGAGGTGGCGCAGATCGGCTCCGTCATCGGGCGTGAGTTCACTTACGAGCTGATGCTGGCGGTCTCGCCGATGGATGCCGGCGAGCTGACCGAGGCGCTCTCGATCCTGGTCAGCGCCGAGCTGGTGTATGTTCGCGGCGAACCGCCCGAGGCCACCTATGTCTTCAAGCATGCGCTGGTCCAGGATGCGGCCTATGCGAGCCTGCTGCGCGCGCGGCGCCAGCAGCTCCATACGCGCATCGCCGAGGCCTTGCAGGACAAATTTCCCGAAGCGGTGGCACGACGGCCCGAATTGCTCGCCTTCCATTACGCGGCGGCGGGACTCGAAGAGCGGGCAGGGGAATACTGGACGCGCGCCGGGCGCCAGTCGATGGAGCGCTCGGAGTACGCGGAAGCGGGAAGCCATTTCGCCAACGCGCTCGCATTGCTGCGCAAGGCGCCCGAGTCGCCGGCCCGGCAGCGTGAGGAAGCGCAACTCGTTCTGGACCAGCAGAACACGCTGATGGCGCTCAAGGGAGCAGGTTCCCCGGAGGCAGGCCGTATGGCGGAGGAAGCGGTCAGGATCAGCGCACCGCTCGGCGATGATCCGCTGCACTTCCGGGCCCGCTGGGCGGACTGGATGTACAACTCGCTTGCGGGGAATTTGCCTGCGGCGTCCGAACGCGCCGACCGGCTGGTTGAAATGGCCGGCCGGGTCGGCATGAGTGACCTCAGGCTCCAGGCCCACCATGCGCGCTGGACCACGGCGTTCCTGCGCGGGCAGGTCACGATTACGCGTGACGATGTCGAGCAAGGTCTCGCCCTCTACGACATCGACCTGCATCGCGGCCACTGGGCGATCTACGGCCTGCACGATCCTGGAGTCTGTGCACGTGCGACCGGCGGCTGTGCGCTGTGGCAGGCCGGGCTCGCCGAGCGCGGCGCCGGCGTCGCGCTTGACGCGATCCGCGTCGGCGATGCGCTCGGACATCCCTTCAGCCGATCGGTCGCGCTCTGGTATGCCGGGTTCTATTCCATGATGGTTGGCGATGCCCGGGCGGCGCGCGGCCACGCCGAACCCATGGCCGAGATCGCGGCGGAGGCCAAGCTCGCCTTGCCGGCGGCCTTGTCAAAGTTCACCAGCGCCTGGGCGACAGGCCAGCAGGGTGAGCCTGGACGCGGCGCGGAGCTGATGGAAGCGACTTTTCGCGCACAGCTCAATGCGAAGCAGCGCGGATACCTGACCTTTCTGGGAACGTTTCTCGCGGCGGCCAAACTCGAATTGGGGCGGGTGGACGACTGTCTCAACCTGCTCGACGAGTTGCAGCAGATCTCGGTGGAAACTCACCAGAAACTATTCATCTCCGACGTGCACCGGCTGCGGGCAGAGGCCTTGCGCCGGGCGGATGCCCGCAGCCCCGGGATCGAGGCAGAGTATCGCAGCGCGGTTCGCATCGCCGAGGAGCAGGGCGCGCTGGCGTTGCAGCTGCGCGCAGCCACGGGTTTCGCGGACTGGATGGCAGCAGCCGGGCGTGAAGAGGCTGGCACCAAGTTGCTAAAGCCAGTCTACGAACAATTCACCGAAGGGTTTGACACGCCGGACCTCAAGGCGGCCCGGGCGCTGCTCGACCGCATCGGCTGAGCCCGGCGCCGGGGCGGAGAACAAGACTTGCCAAGCACTTGCTTGGTAAGCTTTGTTAGCCCATGACTCCCGGCACACGCTACACCTCCGTCTTCCGTCCCGGCCTGTTCGAAGGCCAGGTGGCGATTGTCACCGGCGGCGGCTCGGGCCTGGGACGCTGCACCGCGCACGAGCTGGCTTCGCTCGGCGCCAAGGTGGCCTTGGTTGGAAGAAAGATTGAAAAACTCGATGGCGTAAAAGCGGAGATCGCGAGAGCCGGAGGCGAAGCGCGCACTTATGCGTGCGACATCCGTGAGGAAGACATCGTAAAGCGGACCATTACCGCAGTGCTCGCCGACTTCGGCCGCATCGACGCGCTGGTGAACAACGCGGGCGGCCAGTTCGCGGCGCCGCTCGAATCCATCTCCGCCAAGGGCTGGGACGCGGTGGTGCGCACCAACCTCACCGGCGGCTTTCTGATGGCGCGCGAGTGCTACACGCAGTGGATGAAGCAGGCCGCAGGCGAGGGAAAAACAGGCGCCATCGTCAACATCATCGCCGACATGTGGCAGGGCATGCCGACCATGGGCCATTCGGGCGCGGCGCGCGCCGGCATGCTCAACTTCACCGAGACCGCGGCTTTCGAATGGGCGCCGGTGCGCGTCAACGCCGTGGCGCCGGGCTGGATCGCCTCCAGCGGCCTGGACCACTACCCGCCGGAGATGGCCGAGCACATCCGCTCGCTGCCCCGGCATGTGCCGCTTGGACGCCTGGGCACCGAGTCCGAGGTGTCGGCCGCGATCTGCTTCCTGCTCTCTCCGGCGGCGGCATTTATTTCTGGGTCTTGTATTCGGGTCGATGGTGCGGTTCCCAACTCGAAAAGGGTTCGAGACCTGATGAACAAAGGCAAGACGAAAGAATTCGACGGCTTCCATCTTGCCGCGAAACCGAAGGTGCTCCAGTAATGCCCGCGATCCAGTCGAAGCTCGATCCGAATTCAGAGACATTCCAGAGCAACCGTGGCCGGATGTTGGAACTTATTTCTCATCTCCGAAATCTTGAAGAGAGAACAAGAAAAGAATCCGAAAAAGCGCAACCCCTGTTCGACAAGCGCGGCCAGCTGCTGCCGCGCGAGCGGATCGCGCGCCTGCTCGATGCCGGCGCGCCCTGGCTGGAACTTTCCTCGATGGCGGGCTATTGCCTGGACAACCCGGACCCGGAGAAATCCATACCCGGCGGCGGCATGATCGCGGGCATCGGCTACGTCGCCGGCGTGCGCGCGATGGTGGTGGCAAGCGACTCGGGCATCGACGCCGGCGCGATCCAGCACATGGGCCGCGAGAAGCTGCTGCGCGCCCAGGGCCTCGCACTGGAAAACAGGCTGCCCTTCGTGCATTTGGTCGAATCGGCGGGCGCCAACCTGCTCAAGTACCGCGTCGAGGGCTTCATCCACGGTGGCGCGATTTTCTACAACTTGGCGAAGCTCTCGGCCGCGGGGCTGCCGGTGGTCACGGTGGTGCATGGCTCCTCGACCGCGGGCGGCGCCTACATGCCGGGCCTGTCGGACTACGTGATCATGGTGCGCGGCCGCGCCAAGGCCTTCCTCGCCGGCCCGCCGCTGCTCAAGGCCGCCACAGGGGAAATCGCCACCGACGAGGAACTCGGCGGCGCGCTGATGCACACCCATGTGTCCGGATTGGGCGAGTACTTGGCGGAAGATGACTCGGATGGGGTTCGTCTTGCCCGGGAGGTTTTAAGTCGTTTGAATTTAACTTCAGAAAAGAAACCTGAAGCCTCAAAACCACCCCGGTACCCCGCCGAAGACCTGCTCGGCGTGATGCCTGCCGACTACCGCAAGGCTGTCGACATGCGCGAGGCGATTGCGCGCTTCGTCGATGACTCCGATTTCCTTGACTTCAAGGCTGACTACGGCATGGCGACGGTCTGCGGCCACGCTGCGGTACAAGGACACAAGGTCGGCATCGTCACCAACAACGGCCCGCTCGATCCGGCGGGCGCGACCAAGGCGACGCATTTCATCCAGGCCTGCTGCCAGGCCGGGCTGCCGATCCTCTACCTGCAGAACACCACCGGCTACATCGTCGGCAAGGCCTCCGAGGAAGCCGGCATGATCAAGCACGGCTCGAAGATGATCCAGGCGGTGTCCAACGCCAACGTGCCGCAACTCACCCTGATGTGCGGCGCTTCTTTCGGCGCCGGCAACTACGGCATGTGCGGGCGCGGCTTTAACCCGCGCTTCCTCTTCTCCTGGCCGAACGCGCAGACCGCGGTGATGGGCGCCGAGCAGGCGGCCCTGACGATGGCGATCGTGATGGAAGCGGGGGCGAAGCGGAAAGGTCTTCCGGTGGATGAGGAAAAAATCACCGGATTGAAAAAACAGATCGTCGACAACTTCGAGAAACAGCAGAACGCGTTTGTGACTTCCGCGCGGATGCTCGACGACGGCATCATCGATCCGCGTGACACGAGGAATGTGCTGGGCTTCGCTCTTTCGATTTGCAGTGAAGACAGAAAGCTGAGACCAATGCAGTTCGGCGTAGCGAGGCCCTAGATGAAATTCACCCAGGAACACGAAGAGATCCGCCGCACCATGAAGCGCTTCATCGACGCGGAGATCAACCCGCACGTCGACGAGTGGGAAGCGGCCGAGCAGTTCCCCGCGCACGAAGTGTTCAAGAAACTCGGCAACATGGGCATGCTCGGCCTCACCAAGCCGGAGGCCTACGGCGGCGCCGCGCTCGACTACAGCTACTCGATGGTATTCGCCGAGACGCTGGGCCAGATCCGCTGCGGCGGCGTGCCGATGGCGATCGGCGTGCAGACCGACATGGCGACCCCCGCCTTGTCGCGCTTCGGCTCGGATGAGTTGCGCAAGGAGTTCCTTGCGCCGGCGATTGCCGGCGACCACGTGGCCTGTATCGGCGTCTCGGAGCCTGGCGCGGGGTCGGATGTCGCCTCGATCAAGACCACCGCGAAGAAGGACGGCGGCGACTACGTCATCAACGGCGCCAAGATGTGGATCACCAACAGCCTGCAGGCCGATTGGATGTGCCTGCTCGCCAATACCTCGGAGGGCGCGGCGCACAAGAACAAGACGCTGATCTGCGTGCCGATGAATACCAAAGGCGTCATCAAGGCGCAAAAGATCCGCAAGATCGGCATGATGTCCTCGGACACCGGCCTGATCCACTTCGACGACGTGCGCGTGCCGCAGCGCTACCGCGTTGGCGAAGAAGGCCTGGGCTTCACCTACCAGATGCAGCAATTCCAGGAGGAACGCCTGTGGGCGGCGGCGAGCTCGGTGCAGGGGCTCATGCGCACGCTCAACGAAACCATCGACTACATCCGCGAGCGCAAGATGTTCGGCCAGACCGTGCTCGACTTCCAGTACGTGCATTACCGGCTGGCGGAATTGAAGACCGAGATCGAGGCGCTGCGCGCCCTCACCTACCGCGCCTGCGAGATGTACATCGCGGGCGAGGATGTCACCGAGCTCGCCTCGATGGCCAAGCTCAAATGCGGCCGCCTGCAGCGCGAAGTCTCGGACACCTGCCTGCAGTACTGGGGCGGCATGGGCTACACCTGGGACAACCCGGTGTCGCGCGCCTACCGCGACGGGCGCCTCGGCTCGATCGGCGGCGGCGCGGACGAAGTGATGCTCGGCATCATCTGCAAGTACATGGGCATCCTGCCCGCGAAGCACATCAAGAAGGACTGAGCGCGTATTTTGAGCCGCGCGATGTTCCGCAGCCTGCTGGTGGCCAACCGCGGCGAGATCGCGCTGCGCGTGATGCGCACCGCGAAGCGCATGGGCCTGCGCACGGCCGCGGTGTATTCGGATGCCGACCGCGACGCACCACACGTGCGCGCAGCTGACTCGGCGGTTCACATCGGAGGGTCCGCGCCGAGGGATTCGTACCTGAATATCCATTCGATCGTCCAGGCGGCGCTGGATGCCGGCGCCGAGGCTGTTCACCCGGGCTATGGCTTTCTTTCCGAGAATGAGAAATTCTCGAATGAAATTCAAAAAGCAAAATTAATCTGGGTCGGCCCACCCCCGGCCGTCATTCTTGCGATGGGCGACAAGGCGAACGCCAAGGCCATCGCGGCGCAGGCCGGCGTCCCCGTACTGCCAAGCTACGGCAAGAATCCGGAGTTCCCGGTCCTGATCAAGGCCGTCGCGGGGGGCGGCGGCCGCGGTATTCGACTTGTTCTATCGGCCAAAGATTTTCCGCAAGCTGTGCGAGCCGCCCAATCCGAGGCGGAGCATGCGTTCGGCGATGCGCGGATCATGCTGGAGAAAGCACTGCTCAACCCGCGCCATGTCGAAGTGCAGGTATTCGCCGACACGCACGGCAATTGCATCCACCTCGGCGAGCGCGACTGCTCGGTGCAGCGCCGTCACCAGAAGCTCATCGAGGAATCGCCCTCGCCCGCGGTCGGCCCGGAACTGCGCGCGCGCATGGGGGAAGCGGCGATTAAAGTGGCGCGCGCGGTGGGCTACGTGGGCGCCGGGACGGTGGAGTTTCTTCTCGAGAACGGCAAGTTCTGGTTCATGGAGATGAATACGCGCCTGCAGGTCGAGCACCCGGTCACCGAGGCGCTCACCGGCTTCGATCTCGTGGAATGGCAGCTGCGCGTCGCCGCGGGCGAAGCGCTGCCCGTCAAACAGGAGGATGTCCGCTTCACAGGCCATGCGATCGAAGTGCGCCTGTGCGCGGAAGACCCGCAGCGGGACTTCCTGCCGCATGCGGGAACGCTCGCGCTCTGGGAACCGTCGCCGGAGGTGCGCGTGGACCATGCGCTTGAATCCGGCATCGTGATTTCGCCCTACTACGACTCGATGATCGCCAAGCTGATCGCGCATGCACCAACGCGCGACGAGGCGCGCGCGAAGCTCGCCGCCGCCCTGGATGCGACCGTCGCGCTCGGGATACCAACCAACAAGGCATTTCTTGCGGCGGTTCTGAGATGTGAGGCCTTTGCATCCGACGGGGTTACGACGGATTTTCTTTTCAGAAATAAAATCGAAATAGAAAAAGCGAAGAACAGCGACTACGAATTCGCCGCCACCCTCCTCGCCGCCGACCACGGCGAATGGACCGGCTGGAGCAACAACCCGGCGCATGGTTCCCGCGCTCGATTTGACGGACAGATGGTTTCTTTTTCCTTGACGGAAAAATCCGTTGATGTAAAAACAGGACTACACCATGTCGTCGATGGCGATACGGTGCATTTCGCGCGCGGCGGGGCGAGCTTCTCGCTGCGCAATACGCTCTACCACCCGCCGCAGAAGAAGGGCGCGGATGCAAGCGACGGCCGGCTCGTCGCGCCGATGAACGGCCGCGTGGTGGCGGTGAACGCCAGGGCGGGCGAGAAGATCGCCGCCGGCAAGCCGTTGATCGTGCTCGAAGCCATGAAAATGGAGCACGGATTGGCCTTTCCGTTTCCAATTCTGGTAAAGGCAATCCATGTAAAAGCCGGAGCACAGGTCGCGCCGGGCAGCCTGCTGGTCGAATTCGAACCCGCATGAAGGTGTGCCCGGCATTCACGATGCGATGGATACTGCGAAGATGGGAATCGTGACGACGCTGAGAATGAAGGCAGTGCGGGCCGTGCTGCGGCGGGTGATGGAGGAACACATCGCGTTCAACAAATACCTCGGGCTGAAAGTGGAGTCCTTCGACCCCGAGGCGCCGAAGCTGCGTTTCGACATGCGGCCCGAACTCGTCGGCAACCCGATGCGCCAGATCCTGCACGGCGGCGTGATTTCGGCCACCCTGGACGTCGCCGGCGGCTTCGCCATCATGCTCTCGCTCGCCGGCGGCAGCGATATCACGCCCGCCAACTTCCCGAAAATGGGCACCATCGACCTGCGCGTGGACTACCTGCGGCCCGGGCGCGGCAAGCACTTCATCGCCACCGCGCGCATCGTGCGCAGAGGCAGCCGCATCGCGGTCACCCACATGGAACTGCACAACGACGAGGGCGAACTGATCGCCACCGGCGGCGCCGCCTACGTGGTGGGCTGAAGGAAATCTAGTCGGTGATGAAGTCGGTGATCGGGGTCCACTTGCCGTTGACGATCTGCGACAGGCGCGCCCGGTTGGAGCCGAGGTGCTTGGTCTTGGAGAAGCTCATCGCGTCGGCGCCGAACATGTCGCGCGGCGAGGTGTAGCCCTCCAGCGTCTTGACGCCAGCGCTAAGCGACTCCATAATGGCTCCAATTGGATCTATTATGGAGCCATTGTGTCTGTAAACCTCTCCGTTAAGAACGTACCCGAGACGCTCGCCGCGAAGTTGCGCGACCGCGCCGAACGCAATCACCGGTCACTGCAAGGTGAGCTGATGGCAATACTGGAAGCCGCTGTGAGCGATGCATCGGTGATGCACGTCAATTCCACTGGCACCTCATACAACGCCGACCCGCAGCCACGAACAGCAAACAGCCTGCTCGACCGCCTAGTGGCAATCGCCCGAGACCGCGGAATCGATACGACGAAACAGCTAACGCGGGAACAGGCGCACGACCGCAAACAGCTCCGGAAAAACGGCGTCTGATCGTGGCAGTTACGCACTGTCTCGACACCAACATACTGGTGTACGCGTTTTCGAGCTCGACACGCGATGCCGCGAAGGCGCGTATTGCTCGCCAGTGGATCGCGCGCGAGGATTGGGGGGTGACCGTGCAGGTGCTGCAAGAGTTCTATGTCAATGCAGTTCGCGCACCGAACCAGCTTGGCCATGACGATGTGCTCGCGATGATCGAAGAAATCACTGACAGCCGCCCGGTAGGCATCATCGACCTTCCGCTCATGCGTCACGCCCTGCAACTGAAGAACCGTTACCGGATCGCCTACTGGGACGCGGCCGTGATCGCCGGCGCGCGCAGGCTCGGCGCATCTGTTCTGGTAAGCGAAGATCTTTCCCACGGGCAGGACTACGGCGGCGTGCGGGTACTCAACCCGTTCGCCGCCGCGTGAGTTGGACCTTATGGGCATGTTCGACACCATTCTCTGCCGCCGGCCGCTGCCCGACGGTCTGATGGATCGCTTGTCGGGCTTCGTACCGGAGAAAAGGCGCTCTACGACGAGCGCGGTTTGCGCCGCACACGGGAATACGGACGATGACATCGCGTGAACGTTTCTTGAGTCTCCTCAAGAACGACTTTCTCATCCGCCAGGCCTTCATCCAATTGCATAAGCAGCGTTCCCGCGCATGAAAACCGTCCGCGTCGGCGCCGGCCTGGGTTTTTACGGCGACTCCTGGCGCCCGGTACGCGCTTCGATCGAGCGCGGCGGTGTGCAGTACATCGCTTCCGACCACCTCTCGGAGCTGACGCTCGCGATCCTGCAGAAGGACCGGCAGAAAGACCCGACGGCTGGCTACGCGCGCGACGCGGTGCCGATGCTCACCGAGCTCTGGCCTCTGGCGGCTAAGCGCGACGTCAAATTCGTGCTGAATGCGGGCGGACTGAATCCTCAGGGCGCGCGCGAAGCGATCGCGCGCGCGTTCCGTGCCCAAGGCTGGAAGGCGAAGATCGCCACCGTCAGCGGTGATTCGGTGCTGGAACGCATTGACGAGCTGCGCGCCGCGGGCGAGCTGCTCGCGCACATGGACACCGGCGCCGAGATCGCGCCGCTGCGCGAGCTGCTGCTGTTCGCGAACGCCTACCTCGGCGCGCAACCGATCGCGGACGCCTTGTCGCAGGGCGCCGACATCGTTCTCACCGGCCGCGTGGCGGACGCAGCACTCACGCTCGGGCCGCTCGCCTACGAGTTCGGCTGGCAGTGGGATGACTGGGACAGGATGGCCGCCGGCCTCACTCTCGGCCACCTGCTGGAATGCTCAGGCCAGGGCTCGGGCGGAAATTTCGGCTCGGCGGGCGAATGGGCCAAGGTGCCCGACTACGCGCACCTCGGCTACCCGATCGCCGAAGTGTCGGAAGACGGCAGCGCGATTCTGACCAAGCCGCCGGGCACGGGCGGCCTGGTTTCCTTCGACACCATCCGCCAGCAGCTGCTCTACGAGGTACACAACCCGCACGCCTACGTCTCTCCCGACGTGGTGCTCGACATGGGAACGCTCAGCTTGGATGACGAGGGCGGCGACCGGGTGCGGATTTCCGGTGCTGCGGGTGCGGCGCGTCCGAAGACGCTGAAAGTCGTCGCCGGCTACCAGGACGGCTGGATGGGCTCGGGCATCATGGGCTTCGCCTGGCCCGAGGCCTACGCCAAGTGCGAGAAGAGCGCCGAAATCATCGCCACGCTGGTGAGGGAGCGCGGCTGGGCGGTCGAGGACACGAACCTCGAGTACATCGGCTACAACTCGCTGCTCGGCGCCAACGCCGATCCGACGTACCGGGATCAACTGAACGAATGCTTCCTGCGCATGACCATCCGTACCGGGGACAAGCGCGTCGCGGACAGCTTCGGCAGGCTATTCCCCTGGCTGGGCCTTTCGGGTCCGCCCTTTGTGGGAAGCATGAAAGGCATTCAGCCGGCAAAGGAACTCCTTGGAATCTGGCCGACTTTGGTTCAGAGAGAACTTGTGGAAAAGAACACAAAAATAGAACTCGAAAGCGTCTAGTGAAAGTACCTCTCTGGAAAATCGCCCATGCCCGCTCGGGCGACAAGGCCGACCGCGCCGACATCGGGCTGTTCGCCTTCGACGCCGAAACCTACGCGGTGCTCAGGCGCGAGGTGACCAAAGAACGCCTTGCCAGGCATTTCGCGGCGCTGGGCGCGGGGCCCGTGGAACTCTGGCCGCTGGACAACATCCTCGCCCTCAAGATCGTGCTGAACGGCGCGCTGCAGGGCGGCGCGGCGCGCAGCCTGCGCATGGACAACCTGGGCAAGAACGTCGCCGCCCAATTGCTGCGAATGGAAATAGAGGCGCCGGAAGATTTGCCGCGCCTTCTCTTAAAATAGCGTTCGTGAAACCCGCCCGTCTGCTCCATGCTCTGCCGGCGCTGGGATGCGCCGCGCTGCTCGGCTTTGGCTACTACCTGCAGTATTTCGACGGCCAGGACCCGTGCCCGCTGTGCCTGGTGCAGCGTGGCTTTTATTATGGAGTGCTCGTAGTTTTCGCCATCTTGGCACTGCATTCCCCGGGCAAGACCGGCGAACGGATTTACTGCGCCGCCGCGGCGCTGCTCGCGATGGGCGGCTTCGGGGTCGCGGCGCGACAGGTCTGGCTGCAGCACCTGCCCGCGGACCAGGTCCCCGCCTGCGGGCCCGACCTTTTCTTCATGATGGAAAATTTCCCGCTCGGGCGCATTCTCGACAAGGTCTTCATGGGCTCGGGGCAATGCGCCGAGGTGAACTGGCGGTTCCTCGGCCTGTCGATCGCCGAGTGGTCGCTCGCCTGTTTCGCCGCGCTGGCGCTGTACGCCCTCTGGCTCGGATTCAGGAAGCTTTAGATTGACGGACCGAGGTGGTAAGCCGCTTGCGGGTGCGCTTTTCTTCGCAACATTTGCAATTGCGCTCCTGAGCGGCGCGTACGCAATGTGGCCTCCGGATTTCTTCAATACTTCGATTTCCGAGATGACGTTCGCCATGCTGCTTCGAGCCGCCGCTTCAGCCGTGCTGGCAGTCGTCGGTATTGAATTCCTGGGGGCTCTTGCAATCGTCACGCAGTCGGACCACTGACGGCCTGCGGTTCCGGCTGATGGAGGCGAGTGCCGCGGGATGGTGCTCCCGCGCGACCCGTGCGAGCAGGTCGCGCACCTGGCGTTCGCGGCTCATTCCGACGCCCGGCGGCGGAACAGGGGCGCGGGCTGCGCGGCAGTGGCCTGGTACTGGTCGCTGAAATCGCTGAATGCCCGCAGCGCTTCCTGCGGGTCCTCGCCCGGGCGCAGTTCGAAGGCATCGAAGCCGCATTGCGCCATGGCATGCAGGTGGTCGCGCGCCACTTCGCCGATCGCGCGCAGTTCGCCCCTGTAGCCGTAGCGCTCGCGCAGCAGGCGAGCGATCGAATAGCCGCGTCCGTCGCTGAACTTGGGGAAATTGACCGCGATCACGCGCGCCAGGCCGACCGCTCCGGCGACCAGCGCCGGATCGTCGGCGGGCTCAAGCCTCAGGTCAGGCGGCGAGAGCTGCGCGACGATCTGTCGATTTTTGATCAGGGTTGCCATAGACGCTGGTCTTGAAGGGCTCGATGCCGATGCGGTGCACCGTGTCGACGAAGCGCTCGTGCTCGCTGTCGCGCAGCTCGAGATAGGTTTCGATCAGCCGCTCGATCACGTCGGGAACGGCGGCGCGGGCGAACGACGGCCCGATGATCCTGCCGATCTTTCCCTGCTGCGTGCCGCCGATGGTGACCTGGTACCACTCCTCGCCGTTTTTATCGACACCGAGGATGCCGATGTGCCCGACATGGTGGTGGCCGCAGGCATTGATGCAGCCGGAGATATTCAGGTCCAGCTCGCCGATGTCGTGCAGGTAGTCCAGATCGTCGAACCTGCGCTGGATCGCCTCGGCCACCGGGATGGATTTCGCGTTGGCGAGCGAACAGAAATCGCCGCCCGGGCAGGCGATGATGTTGGTCAGCAGGCCGATGTTGGGCGTGGCCAGGCCGAGTTCCCGCAGTTCCTGCCACAGGCCGGGCAGCTCGGCCTGCCTCACGTCGGCGAATACCAGGTTCTGTTCGTGCGTGACGCGCAACTCGCCGAACGAGTAGTGGTCGGCCAGCTCGGCGATGCGTTCCATCTGGATGGATGTCATGTCGCCCGGCGGCACGCCGGTCTTCTTCAGCGACACGCTGACCGCGGCATAGCCCGGCTGCTTGTGCGGATGGACATTACGCTTCAGCCACGCGCCGAACGGCGTTTTCGCGTCGCGGAACTGCACGTCGGCGAGCTTTTCGTATTGCGGCCGGGTGAAACGCCTCTCGATGCGCTGCAGCTCCGCCCAGGTGACCGTCGCGGGACCGTCCTTGAGATGCGCCCATTCCGCGTTCACTTCCTCGCGGAACTTCTCGACCCCGCGCTCCTTCACCAGAATCTTGATGCGGGCCTTGTGGATGTTGTCGCGCCGGCCGTGACGGTTGTAAACCCGGAGAATCGCGTCGAGATAGGTCAACAGGTGCCGCGAGGACAGGAATTCGTTGATCACGTGGCCGACCACCGGCGTGCGCCCCTGCCCGCCGCCGACGATGACGCGAAAGCCGACCTCGCCCGCTTCGCCCATCAGCGCGTGCAGGCCGATGTCGTGCATGAACGTCGCCGCCCGGTCGGCGGCCGCGCCGTTGACGGCGATCTTGAACTTGCGCGGCAGGTAGTTGAACTCCGGGTGGAAGGTTGACCACTGGCGGATCAGCTCGCACCAGACGAAGGAATCCACGATCTCGTCCTTCGCCACGCCGGCGAAATGGTCGGTGGTGATGTTGCGCACGCAGTTGCCGGAAGTCTGGATCGCGTGCATCTCGACCGTGGCGAGTTCGGCGAGGATCTCGGGCACGTCCTCCAGCTTTGGCCAGTTGAGCTGCAGGTTCTGGCGCGTGGAGAAATGACCGTAGCTGCGGTCGAACTTCTGCGCGATCCCGGCCAGCTTGCGCAGTTGCCGGGAAGAAAGCAGCCCATACGGGATCGCGATGCGCAGCATCGGCGCATAGCGCTGCACGTACAGGCCATTGCGCAGCCGCAGCGCGCGGAAGTCGTCCTCGGAAAGCTCGCCGTCGAGGAAGCGCCGCGTCTGGTCGCGGAACTGCGCCACCCGTTCGTCCACCAGCCGCTGGTCGATGTCGTCGTAGCGGTACATGGCTGCTACAGGCTTGCCAGCGCGAGCGCGGGGGTGACCAGCGAGCCCGCGCCGACGCCAGTCATGCCGACCAGCCTCCCCACCACCAACCCGAGCGCCACGAATGCAGGATCCATGAGGCACCATGCTACGGGCCCGTCTTATTCTTTGAAAGACTAATATGTTACTATAATATAACTAATTAGAATTAACTAACACCATGAAACTTCAGCAATTACGCTACGCCTGCGAGGTCGCGCGCCGCGGATTGAACGTTTCGGTCGCCGCCGAAGCGCTGCACACTTCGCAGCCCGGCATCTCGAAGCAGATCAAAGGGCTGGAAGACGAGCTGGGGGTGGAAATTTTCGTGCGCCACGGCAAGCGCATCGCCGCGATCACCGAGCCGGGCAAGGCGGTGCTGGCGATCGCCGAGCGCATCCTCGCCGAGGCCGCCAACCTGAAGCGCGCCGGTGAGGATTTCGCCGGGGAAAAGATCGGTGCGCTGACCATCGCCACCACCCACACGCAGGCGCGCTACGCGCTGCCCAAGGCGGTGGCCGCATTCAAGCGCCGCTACCCGGATGTGCAGCTGTTCATCCACCAGGGAAATCCGACGCAGATCTGCGAACAGGTGGCGCGGGGCGAGGCCGACCTGTGCGTGGCCACGGAGCACATCGCCGAACACCCGGGCCTCGCGGCGCTGCCCTGCTACCAATGGAACCGCTGCATCGTGGTGCCCGCGAAGCACCCTTTGCTCAAGACCCGGCCCCTGACGCTGGAGGAAATCGCGAAGTATCCGATCGTGACCTACGACTTCGCCTATGCCAACCGCTCGGTGGTCAACCGCGCCTTCGAGCAACGCGGCCTCGCGCCCCAGGTCGTGCTCACGGCGTTCGACGCGGACGTGATCAAGACCTACGTCGAGCTTGGCCTGGGCGTGGGCATCATGGCGGCGATGGCGTTCGACGCGAAGCGCGACCGGCAGCTGCGGTCCATCGACGCCGCGCACCTGTTTGCGACCTCGACCACGCGCCTCGGCATCAAGCGCGGCGCCTACCTGCGGCGCTACACCTACGATTTCATCGAACTGTTCGCGCCCAACCTGTCGCGCGACCTGGTCGAGAAGACGGTGATGGGGAAGGAAGGCTCGAAGTACGAGCTATAAGACTATGCGTGCTTGCGGATGAAGTCCCTGACCTTCGGGTAGATGCTGTCGCGCCAGCGGCGGCCGGCGAAGATGCCGTAGTGGCCGGCCCCCGGGGCGACATAGTGCTCGCGCCGATCCGCGGGAATGTTGAAGCACAGCAGGTGCGCCGCCTCGGTCTGGCCGTTGCCGGAGATGTCGTCCAGCTCGCCCTCGATGCTCAGCAGCGCGGTGGCGCGGATTTCCTGCGGCCGCACCAGCTGATCGCGGATCAACATGCGCCCCTTGGGCAGCGCGAAATCCTGGAACACCGCCTTCACCGTATCGAGGTAGTACTCGGCGGGCAGGTCGAGCACGGCGTTGTACTCGTCGTAAAAATCGCGGTGCTTCTCGGCCGAACTGTCGTCGCCCGCGAGCAGGTGGTTGAAATAGTCCCAGTGCGCGCTCATGTGGCGGTCCGGGTTCATCGCCACGAAACCAAGGTGCTGCAGGAACCCCGGATACACGCGCCGCGCGTAGCCCGGATACTTCTCCGGCACGCGCTGGATCACGTTTTGCTCGAACCACGAGTAGGGTTTGCGCGTGGCGAGGTTGTTCACCGCCGTCGGGCTTTTCCGGGCGTCGATCGGCCCGCCCATCATGACCATCGTCTTCGGCGCGAGTTTTCCTGACCAGGGCACTCCGTCCTGCGCCATCAGCGCCACCGCGCACAGTACCGGCACGGTGGGCTGGCAGACGGAGATCACGTTCAGGTTCGGCTGCTGCGGATCCGTCAACAGCGTGATGAATTCGCGCACGTAATCGACATAATCCGCGAGATGGAACGGCCCGGCGCTGAGCGGCACCATCCGCGCGTCCACCCAATCGGTGACCCAGACGTCGTGCTGGGGCAGCAGCGCGCGCACCGTGTCGCGCAGGAGCGTCGCGTGGTGCCCGGAAAGCGGGGCGACCAGCAGTATCTTGTGCGCCTTCGGGGACTGCGGCTTGAAGTGGATCAGCCTGCAGAACGGCTTCTCCAGTGCCACTTCGATCCCGGCGCCTTCGATGTTCCACTCCGGCTTCTCATAGCGCTGGGTGACGCGCAAGAAAAGTTCGCTGGAAGCGGCGATGCGACGCGCGATCGGCGAATAGCTGAACGGGCTGAAGGGGTGCCCGAACCAGCCGCGGGCGGCCTCTGCGGCATGGCGCCATGGCCCGAGCCACTGGTGCTGCGCTTCGAACATCTCGTATAGCATGCACCCTCACCATAGCAGATTTGCGGCAGCGCGGCATAAGGCCGCCCGAACCCTGCGGGGGATATCGCGGGTATTCTTGCCGAAATGCGACGATTTTTACGATTCACCCTGCAAGTTGCCGCGCTCGCCGGGATCCTTGCGGCAACGCTGCTGGCGGGGTTTTATGTCTACCTGCGCCAGTCCCTCCCCCAGACGCACGGCGACATCCGCCTCGCCGGCCTGCGCGCGCCCGTCGAGATCCTGCGCGACCGCTACGGCATCCCGCACATCTTCGCCGGTACGCTGGAGGATGCCAGCTTCGCACTGGGCTTCGTCCACGCGCAGGACCGCCTCTGGCAGATGGAAATGAACCGCCGCATCGCTTCGGGCAGGCTGGCCGAAATCGTCGGTCCTGGCGCGCTCGACTCCGACCGGTTCCTGCGCACGCTGGGCGTGCGGCGCTCGGCGGCGGCGAACCTGCAAACGCTTGACACCGAGACGCGCCAGCTGCTCGAGGCCTACGCAGCCGGCGTGAATGCGTTCATCGCATCCGACCCGGTGCTGCCGCCGGAGTTCTGGCTTACCGGCGCGCGCCCCGAGCCCTGGACGCCCGTCGATTCGATCGCCTGGGTGAAGATGATGGCCTGGGATCTTGGCGGCAACTGGCGCAACGAATTGCTGCGCATGCGCCTCGCGAAGACCGTGCCGCTTGCGCGCATCCACGAGCTGCTGCCGCCCTACCCCGGCGAACCGGTACCCGTGATCGCCGACCTGAAGGAGATCTACAGCTCGATGGACCGCGACGCGGTGCGCCTCGCCGAAAAAGGGGGTCAGAACAACATTTCCGCCGAGAAATGTTGTTCTGACCCCCTTTTTCATGACAACGAAGGCTTGGGCTCGAACAACTGGGTGGTCTCGGGCGCGCGCAGCGCGAGCGGCAAACCGCTGCTCGCCAACGACCCGCATCTGGGCCTCACCGCGCCGCCGGTGTGGTATTTCGCGCATCTTTCCGCCCCCGGCCTGAACGTGATCGGCGCGACACTGCCCGGCGCGCCGGGCGTCATCCTCGGGCACAACGGGCGCATCGCCTGGGGCTTCACCAATACCGGCCCGGACGTGCAGGACCTCTACATCGAGAAGCTGGACGCCGCCGGAGGGTACCTCGCGCCCGAGGGCGCGCGGGCGTTCCAGGTCGTCGAGGAGACGATCAAGGTGAAGGGCGCGGAATCCGAGCAGCTGCGCGTGCGCATCTCGCGCCACGGCCCGGTGATCTCGGACGTGATGCGCACGGCCCAGGAACTCGCGCCGCGCGGCCACGTGATCGCCTTTGCGTGGACCGCGCTCGCCGACGACGACCGCAGCATGCAGGCGACGCTGAAATTCGCGCGCGCGCGCGAATGGGAGGGTTTTCTCGCCGCCGCGCGCGATTTTCATTCGCCGCAGCAAAATATCGTATACGCCGACATCGAGGGCAACATCGGCTTCGTTGCCGCGGGCCGCGTGCCGCACCGCAGGTTCGGCAACGACCTGAAGGGCATGGCACCGGCGCCCGGCTGGCAGGCGAAGTACGACTGGGCGGGCTACATCCCGTTCGAGCAGCTGCCGCGCAGCTTCAACCCGGCCGATGGCGCCATCGTCACCGCCAATCACCGCATCACGCCGCCCGGCTACCCCCACTTCATCAGCTCGGATTGGCAACCGCCTTACCGTGCGGAGCGTATCCAGCAACTGCTGGATGCAACGCCGAAGCACGACGTGCCGAGCTTCGCGCGCATCCAGGCCGATGTCGTATCCCTTGCGATGCGCGAGTTGCTGCCGAAGATGCTCGCGACCCGGCCGCGCAGCGAAGGGGCGCGCAAAGCGCTCGCGCTGCTCGCCAAATGGGATGGCGCGATGGCCCCCGAGCGCACTGAGCCGCTGATCGCCTGGGCCTGGTGGCGCGAACTCACGCGCGCGATCTACGCCGACGAACTGGGCGACGCCTTTCGCCAGAACTGGCTCGCGCGCGCGGTATTTCTCGGCAACGTGCTCTCGGGCGACGCGCAACACGCGCGCTGGTGCGACGACGTGCGCACACCCGCGGTGGAAACCTGCGAAGAAGTCCTTGCGCTGTCGCTGGATGCCGCGCTCGCCGACCTGGCCAAGCGCCACGGCGCCGACCCGTCCCGCTGGCACTGGGGCGAGGCGCACGCCGCGCGCCACGAACACCGCCCCTTCGGCCGCCAGCCGCTGCTCGCGCGCTTCTTCGACATCCGCGTGGCCTCGCCCGGCGACACCTACACGGTGAACGTGGGGCGCAACAACCTGAACGACGAAGCGCAGCCCTTCGCCAACCGCCACGCCGCCAGCCTGCGCGCGATCTACGACCTCTCCGACCTGGAGAAATCGCTCTACATCCACTCCGGCGGCCAGTCCGGCAACATCCTCTCGGACCACTACGAAGCGTTCACCAAGGCCTGGGCGAAAAACGAATACATCCCGATGCGCGCCGCGCGTAAGACCCTCGATGCCGAGCCGCATCAGCTGTTGCGATTGGTGCCGGCGAAGTAATCAGGCCAGCTCGGCCCAGACCGTCCGAATCATCCGGTGGCGGCGCCCCGTCGGTTCGCTGCGACGATCAGGTCCGCGCGGGCGCAGCAGCAGGCGGATCACTTCGGGCTGGCGCTCGGTAAAGCTGGAATCGAGGATTGGTCAAGTTCGCCCGCCAGGGCTTCGGGTGGAACGTAGGTGCCGCCCTCGGCCACCAGACGCAGCGCGCCCACCACGATCTTCGGATTGGTGCTTTTCGGGATGTAGCCCGCGGCACCCGCCGCCAGCGCGCCGCGGATCGCGGCAGTAAATCGGGCCGGAGCGACTTGCCCGGAAGCCCGGCGCAGAGCCCATTTCGGGCTAGCGGCCTCGCGCCAGCGCAGGCGCGAGCAGATTCCTGAGGCGCTTGCCGCGGGCATCCCGGTAGATGTCGAAATCCCGGTCGAGCGTCAATACCTGCGCGACGCCGGATTCACCGGCGAGCACTGCCACGCTGGCATCGGCGAAATCGAACGGCAGATCATGGTATTTCTCGATCAGCGTGCGGATTCGCGGCAGCGAGGCAGCGTCTTGCGCCGCCACCGCGAGCCCCGCCGATTCCGCCCAAGCGAGAAAATCCAACTCCGCCTGCTTGCCGACCCGCGAGTTCAGAAGAGCGCAAGTTTCATTGAGAACCGCCCAGGTCGTCAGCAGACGCAAGCCGGGCTGCCCGGCAAGGAATCCAACCACCGCCTGGTGGAAGGAATCGTCACGATCGAACAGGGCGATGAGCGGCCCGCTATCGACGACGGCGATGTTTCGCATCGATCAGTTCGGCGTAGCGCTCGCGGCGGCGCACCGAGAGGTCCCGCTCGCCGCTGCCATGCCTGCCGAACAGGTCCTTGCCCGCCTCATAGGCGGAAACCGGCTCCCTGGCCAGGTATTCGGCCAGTGCCTGCTTGACCACCACGCTCTTGGGCACGCCGCGCTCGGCGCTGCGCCGCGCGAGCGCCCGCTCCATCGCGGGCTCCAGCTTCACGGTCAGCGTCATTGTCGTCGATCCACAGTGGTGAACCTAGGTAATACCAATGATAATACCTCCACTCCCGGTGAGGCGTCAAACCGAAATCCTTCTCCCAATCCGGATTAAACGCTCGTCCAATTCAAATTGCGAGGGAGTAAATTGACTCTGACCATATCTATGGCAATTGGGATCAAGAGTACTACCAGCAGTTCGCGATGCGTGCCAACCCATCGAACAACGGCGGTGTCCCAGCCGTAGCGCAGCGCCTGCCGGCCCTCGGCGATCCACAGGATGCCGATGAACAGCAGCACGCCGATGGCGTAGCGCGCCGAGCCGAGGAAAAACGGATCGAGCACCGGCAGGGTGCGCTTGGCGACCGAAAACAGCGCGCCCCAGGAGGCGATCGCGATGCCGAGCCAGCAGAGGCCCTTGAAGAGGTCGGTCTGGCGGATGATCTAGGGGAAAATGGGATCCGACCCCATTTTCGCTTTTTTCATGCCGCCTTCTTTTCGTCGCGCAGCGCGCGGCGCAGGATCTTGCCGACGTTGGTTTTCGGCAGCTCGGTGCGAAACTCGACGTGCTTGGGCTGCTTGTAGCCGGTCAACTGCTCCTTGCAGTGCGCCAGCACCTGCGCTTCGGTGAGCGAGGGGTCCTTCTTGACGATGAAGAGCTTGGGCACCTCGCCCGATTTCTCGTCCGGCACGCCGATGGCGGCGACTTCGAGCACCCCCGGCATCATCGCCACCACTTGCTCGATTTCGTTCGGATACACGTTGAAGCCCGAGACGAGGATCATGTCTTTCTTGCGATCGACGATGCGCACGAAACCCTTTTCATCCATCACGCCGACATCGCCGGTGTACAGAAAGCCGTCGGGGCCGATCACCTGCGCGGTTTCCTCGGGCCGCTGCCAATAGCCCTTCATCACCTGCGGCCCCTTGATGCAGATTTCTCCGGGCTGGCCGAGCGGCACGTCCTTCTTGTCGTCGTCGCGCAGCGCGATCTCGGTCGAGGGCACCGGGATGCCGATCGAGCCGCTGTAGGCCTTCAGGTCGTGCGGGTTCATGGTCGCCACGGGCGAGGTTTCGGTCAGGCCATAGCCCTCGAGCAGCACTTTGCCGGTGACTTCCTTCCATTTGTCGGCCACCGCCTTTTGCACCGCCATGCCGCCGCCCACGCACAACCGCACCGCCGAGAAGTCCAGCTTGAGGAAATCAGGGTTGTTCAGGAACGCATTGAACAGCGTGTTCACCCCGGTGATCATGTTGTAGCGGTGCTTGCCCAGTTCCTTGACGAACGCCGGGATGTCGCGCGGGTTGGTGATGAGGATGTTCAGCCCGCCCATCTTCGCCATCAGCAGGCAATTCACCGTGAGCGAAAAAATGTGATAGAGCGGCAGCGCGGTGATGATCACCGGCCATTCGCCGCCCAGACCCGAGGCGAGGTTGCCCGACGCCTGCTCGACATTGGCGAGGATGTTGCGGTGGAGCAGCATCGCTCCCTTGGACACACCCGTGGTGCCGCCGGTGTACTGGAGGAACGCGATGTCCTCGTGGCCGGTCTCGAACGGTTTCATCGGCTTGCCCGCGCCTTCGGCAAGCACGCCGCCCCAGGAGAGCGCGCCGGGCAGGTTGAATGCCGGCACCATCTTCTTCACCTTGCGCACCACGAAATTGACGATCAGGCCCTTCAAGCCCAGCATCTCGCCCAGCGAAGTCACGATCACGTGCTTCAGCGGCGTCCTGGCGAGCACTTCCTGCAGCGTGACCGCGAAGTTCTCCAGGATCACGATCACTTCGGCACCGGAGTCCTTCAACTGGTGCTCGAGCTCGCGCGGGGTATAGAGCGGGTTGACGTTCACCACGATGTAGCCCGCGCGCAGGGTGCCGAAGAGGGCCACCGGGTACTGGAGCACGTTGGGCATCATGAGCGCCACGCGCGTGCCCTTGGGCAGGCCCTTCGCCTGCAGCCAGGCGGCGAAATCGCGCGACATGCGATCGAGCTCGGCGAAGCTGATCGTCTTGCCCATGCAGTGGAACGCCGGCCGTTCGGCAAACTTGCGGCAACTGTCCTCGAACAGCGCGCCGACGGACGGGTACTGATTCCAGGTGATCTCCGCCGGCCAGCCGGGCGGATAGCTCTTCAGCCAGATCTTTCCCATGGAGACTCCTCCTGCGGAAGATTCTAGCGCAC
>JBCKKZ010000031.1:0-21361 GCA_038904015.1 Burkholderiales bacterium
TGGCGAAGGCAAGACAACGACCACCGTCGGATTGGGCGACGCACTCAACCACATCGGCAAGAAGGCAGTGATCTGCCTGCGCGAGCCTTCGCTCGGGCCGGTGTTCGGCGTCAAGGGCGGCGCCGCGGGCGGCGGCTACGCGCAGGTGGTGCGATTTCTCGGCAATCGCGCTGGCCAACAACCTGCTCGCGGCGCTGATCGACAACCACATCTCGCACGGCAACGACCTGGGCATCGACGTGCGCCGCATCCAGTGGAAGCGGGTGGTGGACATGAACGACCGCGCGCTGCGCGATATCGTGGTGGCGCTCGGCGGCACGGCGAACGGCTACCCGCGCGAGGACGGCTTCGACATCGTCGTGGCCTCCGAAGTGATGGCGATTTTCTGCCTCTCCAATTCGCTCGAGGATCTCAAGAACCGCCTGGGAAATATTGTGGTCGGCTATTCAAGGGATCAAAAAGCAATCCGGGCAAGGGACCTGAAGGCGCACGGGGCGATGACGGTTCTCCTGAAGGACGCGCTGGCGCCGAACCTGGTCCAGACGCTGGAGAACAACCCGGCCTTCATCCACGGCGGGCCGTTCGCCAATATCGCCCACGGCTGCAACTCGGTGATCGCCACCAAGAGCGCCCTCAAGCTGGCGGATTACGTGGTGACGGAGGCGGGCTTTGGCGCCGACCTCGGCGCCGAGAAGTTCCTCGACATCAAATGCCGCAAGAGCGGACTGATGCCGAGCGCCGCGGTGATCGTCGCCACGGTGCGGGCGATGAAATACCACGGCGGCGTCGACGTGAAGGAAGTGAACCAGGAGAACCTCGCCGCGCTGGAGAAGGGTCTGGTCAATCTCGATCGCCATGTGGAGAACGTGAGCAAGGTCTACGGCATCCCCTGCGTGGTCTCGATCAACCGCTTCAACTACGACACGCCGGCGGAACTGGATCTGCTGAACGCGAGAATGAAAAAGCTCGGTGTGCCGGTGGTGCTGGCGACCCACTGGGGCGACGGCGGCAAGGGCGCGGCGGAACTGGCGAGGATCGTGGTTGGCCTTTGCGACCAGCCCTCCAAGCCGACTTTTGTCTATGAGGACTCGGACACGCTCTGGGACAAGATCAACAAGATCGCGAAAAAGGTCTACCGCGCGAGCGACGTCACCGCCGACACCAAGGTGCGCAACCAGATCAAGAAGCTGCAGGACGACGGTTACGGCCACTACCCGGTGTGCGTGGCGAAAACCCAGTCCTCCTTCTCGACCGACGCCTCGGTGCGCGGCGCGCCCTCGAACCACGTGGTCAACGTGCGCGAGGTGCGCCTCGCCGCCGGCGCCGAGTTCGTGGTCATGATCTGCGGCGACATCATGACCATGCCGGGGCTGCCCAAGGTTCCGTCGGCGGAGAAAATCGACCTGGTTGACGGCAAAGTCGTCGGCTTGTTCTAGGACGGCTGGCGCCGTGGCTAGCCGGGCTTGCGGCGCAGTCGCAGGTTGAGCATTTCCACGCCGACCGAGAACGCCATCGCAAAATACAGGTAGCCCTTGGGCACGTGGAAGTCGAGGCCGTCGGCGACTAACGCCATGCCGATCATGATGAGGAAGGCGAGCGCCAGCATCTTCACCGTCGGATGGCGCGACACGAAGCGGCCGATCGGCGCCGCGAACAGCATCATCAGGGCGACCGAGGCGACCACCGCAGCGATCATCACGCGCACCTCGTCCACCATGCCAACCGCGGTGATGATGGAGTCGAGTGAGAACACCAGGTCGATGACGATGATCTGGCCGATGATGGCGCCGAACGTGGCGTGAACCGCGGCGCCCGTGCCAGGCGCGCCTGCGGCGCCATGGTGTTCGAGCAGTTCGTGGATTTCCCCGGTCGCCTTCCACAGGAGAAACAGGCCTCCGGCGAGCAGGATCAGGTCGCGCCCCGAAATCTCGTTCCCCAGCACCGTGAACAGCGGCGCAGTCAGGCCGATGATCCACGCCAGCGTGAACAGCAGGCCGATGCGCATGACCATGGCGAGCCCGAGGCCGATGCGGCGCGCGAACTCGCGCCGCTCGGGCGGCAGGCGGTCGACCAGGATGGAAATGAAAATGATGTTGTCGATGCCCAGCACCAGTTCGAGCGCGGTCAGCGTCGCGAAAGCGATCCACATCTGCGGGTCGGTGAGAAGTTCCATCGGGGCCTCTGTTAGCGACAAATAGAGCTGTCCGGTTCTGTAGCAAATGAATTGTCCGCTTTTTTGAATTGCGCGCATCGGTTCACCTTATAATCGCGCCCTCGCATGGAATTCGGCAGCCCACAGTTCTGGATCGCGGTCCTGCAGATCATCGCCATCGACATCGTGCTCGGCGGCGACAACGCGGTGGTGATCGCGCTCGCCTGCCGCAACCTGCCGCCGCGGCAGCGCCGGCTCGGCATCTTCTGGGGCGCGGCCGGGGCGATCGTGCTGCGCGCCACCCTGACCATCTTCGCCGTGGCGCTGCTCACCATCCCGTACCTGAAGCTGATCGGCGCGGTGCTGCTGCTGTGGATCGGCGTCAAGCTGGTGATTCCCCAGGAAGACCACCGCGGCGGGCACGAGATCGCGGCCCCAGGCTCGCTCGCCGGCGCGGTGAAGACCATCATCGTCGCCGACTTCGTGATGAGCCTGGACAACGTCATCGCGGTGGCGGCGGCGGCCAAGGACAGCATGCTGCTGATCGTCTTCGGTTTGCTGGTGAGCATCCCGATCATCGTCTGGTGCAGCCAGATCGTGCTGAAGCTGATGGACCGTTATCCGGCGGTGATCCTGGTGGGCGGCGGGCTGCTCGGCTGGGTCGCGCTCGACATGGCGGTGAGGGACATCGTGGTGAAGGACTGGGTGCAGGCGCACGCCGCGTGGGCGAGCTACCTTGCCCCGGCCGCGGGGGCGTTTCTGATCATGGCGACCGGCAAGCTGCTCGAAGCGCGCGAGGCGCGGCGGCGTCGCGTCCTGGTGGATCTGGCCGAGCCCTCCGCGGCGCAGTCCAGGGAGCGCAGCGATGCATAGAGTCCTGGTCCCGGTGGACGGCTCGGCGGCCTCCGAGCGGCTGGCCGATGCGCTGCTCGGCCTGCGCGAATGGTACCGTGAGCCGCTCGAAGTGCACCTGCTCAACGTGCAGCCGCCGATCGCTTCTGGCACGGTGAAGATGTTCATCAGCCGGACGCAGATCGAGGACTACCTGCGCGAGGAAGGCATCAAGGCGCTCGCCGGCGCCCGGGCGCGGCTCGACGCGGCGGGGGTGCCCTACCAGCACCACATCGGCATCGGCGATGCGGCCGAGACCATCGTCGCCTACGCGCGCGAGAAGTCCTGCCACCAGATCGTCATGAGCACGCGCGGACTGGGCGGCATGGCCAGCGCGCTGCTCGGCTCGGTCGCCAGCGGCGTGCTGCGGCTGGCCGAGGTCCCCGTCACGTTCATCAAGTAAAATAGTCCCGAGAATACGAACCGAAGAGGAGGAACCATGAAACCTGTATCGATCCGAATTTTGTGCGCCGCTGCGATGGTGGCGACCGTCGCTGTTCCATTTTCTGCCCAGGCGCAGGCCTGGGAGCCGACCAAGACGGTCGAATTCATCATTCCGGCCGGCACCGGCGGGGGCGCCGACCAGATGGCGCGCGCCTCCCAGGCGATCATCGTCAAGCACAATCTGATGAAGCAGTCGATGGTGGTGGTCAACAAGGCGGGCGGCGCCGGCGCCGAGGGTTTCCTCGACGTGAAGGGCGCGCAGGGCGACCCGCACAAGATCATCATCACGCTGTCGAACCTGTTCACCACCCCGCTCGCCACGGGCGTACCGTTCAACTGGCGCGACCTGACCCCGGTCAAGATGCTGGCGCTCGACCAGTTCGTGCTCTGGACCAATGCGTCCAAGCCCTACAAGTCGGCGAAGGAATATGTGGCGGCGGTCAAGGCGGCGGGCCCGAACAAGTTCAAGATGGCCGGCACCGGCTCGAAACAGGAAGACCAGATCATCACCGCCGCGATCGAGCAGCAGACCGGCACCAAGTTCATCTACATCCCGTTCCGGGGCGGCGGCGACGTCGCGGTGCAGCTGGTCGGCAACCACGTCGATTCCACCGTGAACAACCCGATCGAGGCGGTGGCGCAATGGCGCGCGGGCACGTTGCGCCCGCTGTGCGTATTCGACCCGAAGCGCATGCCCTACAAGGCCAAGGTCACCGAGACCATGTCCTGGGCCGACATCCCGACCTGCAAGGAAGGCGGGCTGGATGTGGATTACCTGATGCTGCGCGGCATTTTCATGCCTGGCGGCGTCACGCCGGACCAGGTCAAGTACTACGTCGAATTGTTCAGAAAGGTCCAGGCTACGCCGGAGTGGAAGGACCTGATGGAGCGCGGCGCGTTCAACCAGACTTCGCTCGAAGGCAAGGAGTATGCGGACTGGGTCGCGCGCGAAGAGGCGCGCCACGTATCGCTGATGAAGGCCGCGAAGTTCATCGCCGGACAGTAAGCGCAAAGCGTCGGTACGGGCGGGGGCCTCGGCCCCCGCTTTCGTTACAGGAGGGCACATGTCGGAAAGCAGCGGGGAAAAGCCTGCGTTCGGCGTTCGCGCCGCGGAGGTCGTCGTGGCGGCGGCGTTCTTCGCGCTCGGCGCGATCGTGATTTTCGACAGCGTACGCCTCGGATTCGGCTGGCAAGTGGACGGTCCGCAGGCAGGGTATTTCCCTTTCTACATCGGCGCCATCGTCTGCGTTTCGGCCTTGGTCAACCTCGCGGCGGCGCTCGCCGCGTCGAAAGACAGCAATCCCGCCTTCGTCGAGGTGGGCCAGTTGAAGCTGGTGCTTTCGGTGCTCTTGCCCACTGCCGTGTACGTGGGCCTGATCGGCTGGATCGGTATCTACGTTGCCTCCGCGGTGTTCGTCGCGTTTTTCATGCGCTGGCTCGGCAAATACCTCTGGTGGAAGGCCGCCGCGGTTTCGATCGGCAACAGCGTCTTCTTCTTCGTGATTTTCGAGACCTGGTTCAAGATCCCGCTGCCCAAGGGACCGCTTGAGTCCTTCCTGCGGCTGAACTGAGACATGGAAGAGATCCAGTCGCTGCTGCAGGGTTTCGCGATTGCCCTGTCGTGGAAGAACCTGGCGCTGATGTTCGTCGGGATCATCCTCGGCGTGATTATCGGCGTGCTGCCCGGCCTGGGCGGCGCCAACGGCGTCGCGATCCTGCTGCCGCTCACGTTCTCGATGGCGCAGGCGCCCGGCGGCGCCACCTCGGCGATCATCCTGCTGTCGTGCATCTACTGGGGCGCACTCTTCGGCGGCGCGATCACCTCGATCCTGTTCAACATCCCGGGCGAACCCTGGTCGGTCGCGACCACCTTCGACGGCTACCCGCTCGCGCAGAAGGGCAGGGCCGGCGAAGCGCTCACGGCGGCCTTCACTTCCTCGTTCGTCGGCGCCCTGGTGGCGGTGATCGTGATCACCTTCCTCTCGCCGGTGGTGGCCAAGTTCGCGCTCGAGTTCGGTCCGCCGGAGTTTTTCTCGGTCTACCTGCTGACCTTCTGCGCCTTCATCGGCATGTCCAAGGAGCCGCCGTTCAAGACGCTGGCGACCATGATGCTCGGCTTCGCGCTTGCCGCGGTGGGCACCGATCCGGTGACCGGGACGCTGCGCTTGACTTTCGGTTCGACGCATCTGCTGACCGGATTCGATTTCCTGATCGCTGTCATCGGCCTGTTCGGCATCGGCGAGATTCTTCTGACCCTGGAGGAGGGCCTCGCCTTCAAGGGCGTGCAGGCGAAGATGAACATGAAAGTCGTGCTCGAGACCTGGAAAGAGCTGCCGAAATACTGGCTGACCTCGATTCGCTCTTCGGTGGTCGGCTGCTTCATGGGCATCGTGCCGGGCGGCGCGACGCCGGCCTCCTTCATGAGTTACGGCGTGGCGCGCCGCTTCTCCAAGGATGGCGACAAATTCGGCACCGGCATGGTGGAAGGCGTGGTGGCGCCGGAGACCGCGGCGCATGCGGCGGGCACCGCCGCGCTGCTGCCGATGCTGACGCTGGGCGTGCCCGGCTCGCCGACCGCGGCGGTGCTGCTGGGCGGCCTGCTGATCTGGGGGTTGCAGCCGGGACCGCTGCTGTTCGTCGAGCAGAAGGACTTTGTCTGGGGCCTGATCGCGAGCATGTACCTGGGCAATATCGTCGGCCTGATAGTGGTGCTGACCTGCGTGCCGCTGTTCGCCGCGATCCTGCGGGTGCCGTTCTCGGTGATCGCGCCGATCATCATGGTGATCTGCGCGATCGGCGCCTATACGGTGCACAATTCGATTTTCGACGTCTGGATGATGCTGGTGTTCGGCGTCGCGGGCTACGCCTTCAAGAAGCTGCAATACCCCCTTGCACCGCTGGTCCTTGCGATTGTGCTCGGCGACCGGGCCGAGACGTCGTTCCGCCAGGCGATGCTGATGTCGCAAGGCGACATGACGGTGTTCTTCTCCAAGGCGCTGGTCGGCACGATTACCGGCCTGGCGCTGTTTCTCCTCGTCTGGCCGCTGCTGTCCCTTGCGCTCCAGCGATTGCGCGGCCGCTAGCCTAGTTGCGCCCCAGTTTGTGTTTCAGCCGGCTGAGGGTCTCCGGCGTCAGGTTCAGGTAGGCGGCAAGTTCCTTCTTGGGAATTCGCCCGGCGAGTTCCGGATGCTTGCGGTGGAAGCGCGACAGCCGTCCCGGCGCATCCAGCAGGTGCAGCGTGATGGTGTGCGTCATCACCTCCGACATCAGCTTCATCACCTGGTACTCGAAGCGGGCCTTGAGCTCGGGCTGGCGCTCGAGGAATTCGACCCACAACGGCATCGGCAGCTCGGCGGTGCGCGCACTGGTGACGGCGACGATCGAGTAGGGGATCGGCGTGCGCAGGCGCCAGGCGGCGTAGGAAGTGTCCATCTCGGTTTCGGCGGCGAAGCGCAGGATCATCTCGTGCCCCTCGGGATTCGACACCACGCGCTTGACCATACCCTCGAGGATGAAGTACTGCACCATCTCCTCGTCGCCCTGGCGCGCCAACCGATCCCCTTTCCGGTAGTCGCCCACCGTCAGGAGCGGCTCCAGCGCCTCCCACTGCTCCGGCCGCATGTCCTTCAGGAGCAGGTTTTCGCGCAATTGCAGGCGCAGGGTGTTGCGTTGCGGGTGATTGGCGATCGCGGTCATGGGGAACCCTTGATTAGACTGAAAAAGCTTGACCGCAGTCAAGGGCGCCGGAGGGCGCGGATCACTATCATTTTCGCCTCTTTCCGAGGGAGGCCACCATGGGCACCGTCGAACCCGCCGTTGAACGTCAGGTCGCCGCTACCGAAGCACATTCACAAGTGACCGACGGTTTTCACCTGGTCATCGATGCCCTCAAGCTCAACGGCATCGACACGATCTTCGGCCTGCCCGGCATCCCGATCACCGACCTCACCCGCAAGGCGCAGGCCGCAGGCATGCGCGTAATTTCGTTCCGCCATGAGCAGAACGCCGGCAATGCCGCCGCCATCGCCGGCTTCATGACGCAAAAGCCGGGCATCTGCCTGACGGTGTCCGCCCCCGGCTTCCTCAACGGCCTGACCGCGCTGTCCAACGCCACCGTTAATTGCTTCCCGATGATCCTCATCAGCGGCTCCAGTGAGCGCGAGATCGTCGACCTGCAGCAGGGTGACTACGAGGAGATGGACCAGTTGGCGATCGCCAAGCCGCTGTGCAAGGCCGCCTTCCGCGTGCTGCATGCCGAGGACATCGGCGTGGGCGTCGCGCGCGCCATCCGCGCCGCCGTCTCTGGCCGCCCGGGCGGCGTCTACCTCGACCTGCCGGCGAAGCTCTTCGCCCAGACCATGGACGCGGAAGCCGGCAGGAAATCGCTGATCAAGGTGGTCGATCCGGCGCCGCGCCAGATCCCGGCCCAGGACGCCGTGCAGCGCGCGCTTGAACTGCTCAAGAGCGCCAAGCGTCCGCTCATCGTGCTGGGCAAGGGTGCTGCCTACGCCCAGGCCGACGCCGACATTCGCGCCTTGGTCGAGAAGACGGGCATTCCCTATCTGCCTATGTCCATGGCCAAGGGCCTGCTGCCTGACACGCACGAGCAGTCTGCCGCCGCCGCCCGCTCCTTCGTGCTGCCCGAGGCCGACGTAGTGATGCTGGTCGGCGCCCGCCTGAACTGGCTGCTGTCGCAGGGCAAAGGCAAGACCTGGGGCGGCAAGGACCCTAAGGCGTGGGGCGGCCAGAAGTTCATCCAGATCGACATTTCCCCTACGGAGGCTGACAGCAACGTGCGCATCGACGCGCCGGTGGTGGGCGACATCGGCTCCTGTGTTTCTGCTTTTTTGAATGAAATAAAAACCGGTTGGGCGAAACCGCCGGCCGAGTGGCTGAACGCGATCCAGGAGAAGAAGACGACCAACGTCGCCAAGATGACCGAGATGCTGGCGAAGAATCCGTCGCCGATGAACTTCCATAGCGCGCTGAATGTGGTGCGCGACATCGTCAAGGCCAACCCGGACGCGATCCTGGTCAACGAAGGCGCCAACGCGCTCGACTTCACCCGCAGCATCGTCGACATGTACCAGCCGAGGAAGAGGTTGGATGTCGGCACCTGGGGCATCATGGGCATCGGCATGGGCTTTGCCGTCGCGGCCGCCGTGGTCAGCGGCCAGCCTGTGATCGCGATCGAGGGCGACAGCGCCTTCGGCTTCTCCGGCATGGAAGTCGAGACCATCTGCCGCTACAGCCTGCCGGTCTGCGTGGTGATCCTCAACAACAACGGCATCTACCGCGGCACCGACGTCAATCCGACCGGCGGCCCCGATGTGGCGCCCACTGTGTTCGTCAAGGGCGCACGCTACGACAAGCTGATGGAGGCCTTCGGCGGCATAGGGGTACACGTAACCAGCCCGGCTGAGTTGCGCAAGGCAATGGCAGAAGCCATCCGCTCGCGCAAGCCCACGCTCATCAATGCCGTGATCGATGAAACCGCCGGCACCGAAAGCGGTCGCATCACGAGCCTGAATCCGACCGCAAAAAAGAAATAGGTTTTTGGAGATCAGAATGGAAGCTTTAAAGGGCGTGCGCATCCTCGACATGACCCACGTGCAGGCCGGGCCCACCTGCTCGCAGCTGCTGGCATGGATGGGCGCGGACGTGATCAAGTTCGAGCCGCCGCACGGCGATGCGACGCGCGGGCAGTTGAGGGATGTGCCGAACGCGGACAGCCTGTACTTCACGATGCTCAACTGCAACAAGCGCTCGATCACGGTCAACATGAAGAGCGCCGAAGGCAAGCAGGTGTTCGTCGACCTGGTGAAGAAGTGCGACATCGTGATGGAGAATTTCGGGCCCGGCGTGCTCGACCGCCTCGGCTTCACCTGGGAGAAGATCCACCTGCTGAACCCGAAGATCGTGATGGGCTCGATCAAGGGATTCGGCTCGAGCGGTCCCTACGCCGATTTCAAGGCCTACGAGAACGTGGCGCAGGCGATGGGCGGCGCGATGAGCACCACCGGGGTGCCGGACGGCCCGCCGTTCGTCACCGGCGCGCAGATCGGCGACTCGGGCACCGGCCTGCATCTCGCCGTCGGCCTGCTCGCGGCGCTCAACCAGGCCAACCGCACCGGCCAGGGGCAATACGTGGAAGTCGCGATGATGGACGGCGTGATGAACCTGTGCCGCGTGAAATTCCGCGACCATCAGCGGCTCACGCGCGGCGACATGCCCGAGTACTCAGTGCCAACCTATGAGGGCATGCGCGACGTGCCGCGCGCCGGCAACGACTCGGGCGGCGGCCAGCTCGGCAACGCGATCCACTGCAAGCCGCACGGGCCCAACGACTGGCTCTACGTCGTCGTCCAGGAAGCCGTTTGGGAGGGGTTGGCGAATCGCATCGGCGGAGAGAAGCTCTGCAACGATTCGAGATTCGCCAAGATCTCCGATCGAAGAAAAAATCAGAACGAGATGTGGAACATCATCACCGAGTTCGCGAAGAACCACAGCAAGCGCGAATTCATGGCGATCCTCAATCCGCTGGACGTGCCCTGCGGGCCGATCATGAGTACCGAGGACCTCGCCACTGACGAGCACGTGCGCGGGCGCGACATGTGGGTCGAGCTCGACCATCCGCAACGCGGCAAATGGTGGAACGTCGGCATGCCGATCAAGCTGTCTGCCTCGCCGGCGAAGATCAAGCGCTCGCCGACGCTGGGCGAGCACACGGATGAGATTTTGAAGGAAGTGCTTAATTACGACGAGAGCAGGATCAATTCCCTCAAGCAGGCCGGTGCGTTCTCGGCGCCACCCAAGAAGGTCGCATGAAAATCGCCATCGTCGGGCAGCAGGATTTCGGCAAAGCGGTGCTCGAGGCATTCCTCGCGCGCGGCGACCAGGTCGCGGGCGTGTTCTGCGCGCCGGAGAAGCCGGGCGCGAAACCCGATTTGCTCAAAGTCGCGGCACAGGAAAAAGGGGTTCAGGTATTTCAATTTCAAAGCCTTAAAACCCCGGAAGCAAGGCAAACGATGCAAAAGCTCGAGGTCGAGATCGCCATCATGGCCTTCGTGCTGCAGTTCGCGCCGCAGGATTTCGTGAACATACCGAAACACGGCACCATCCAGTTCCACCCGTCGCTGCTGCCGAAATACCGCGGCCCGAGCTCGATCAACTGGCCGATTTCACGCGGCGAGACGAAGACCGGCCTGAGCATCTTCCGCCCGACCGACGGGCTGGACGAGGGGCCGGTAATCCTGCAGAAGGAAACGCGCATCGGCCCGGATGACACGCTTGGCACGGTGTATTTCGACCGCCTGTTTCCGATGGGAGTGCTGGCGATGCTGGAGGCCGCGGACCTGGTGGTCGCGGGCCGACACCGGGAGCTGGTGCAGGACGCGGCACAGGCAAGCTACGAGGGTTGGTTTCGCGAGGGCGAGGCGCGCATCAATTGGGCCAACCATGTCGATGTGCTCTACAACCTGATCCGGGGCTGCAATCCGGCACCGGGGGCTTGGACCACCCTGAACGGCGTGAAACTGCAGGTCTTCGACTGCAGGAAGGTGCCGGTGCGTACCTTTGGCGCTGTCAAGGGGAAGATCGGCGAGATCGTCGAAGCCGGCCCAGCGAGCTTCCAGGTGACCGCCCAGGGCGGCCGCATAGAGGTCTTGCGCGCCAAGCTCGGCGACGGCAAAAAGGCCACCGCCGGGGACCTGCTGGCCGGGGGCAGCGTCAAGCCCGGGCAGATTCTTGGCGCCTGACCGTTCGGCTCGGGGCTTGGTCGCGTCCAAATATTTGACGTAGCTCACAATTAGCTGCAAAAATGCGGGATAGGGAGCTGTTTTCCCTGGGAGAAGCGCGGGTCCGGGGTGGGCTTTCGGCTCTCGTCTGCTCGGCATGGCGGCTGGCGTACAATTTTTGCGCCGCAGGACTGCCTGAAAACTATAAGAACTCGGAGAGCTCGGACAGCCGCATGAGGAAGTTCGATTTCTGGAAAACCGACTGGTTTCTCGGGGTGATGGTGGTGATCGTGGTCGCCCTGTTCAACAGGTTCAGCGACCTCGTCCCGAGCCTCGAGCGCAAGGCCTATGACCTCGGCGTCAATGCGACCACGCGTGCGCCCTCGGACAAGGTCGCGGTCATTGCGATCGACGAAGCCAGCATTCGCAGCATCGGCCGCTGGCCGTGGCCGCGCGACGTGCAGGCGAAAATGACGGACCTCCTGTCGCAGGCCAAGGTCAAGGTCATCGGCAGCACCATCCTGCTCTCCGAGCCCCAGGTCGATCCGGGCTACCAGTACGTCGTTCAATTGCAGGAACTTGCGGCCAAAGGAACGGAGGCCGGAGAGTCTGCCGCGGCGGCGCTGGCGCCGCTTGCGGAAAAGTTGAGGGAGGCGGAACTTGCCCTCAATACCGATCGCAGGCTCTCCGAGAGCTACGCCAAGGCGGGTAACGTCCTGGTGCCGCTGGATTTCCTGATCGGCAGGCCGCTCGGCAGGCCGGACAAGCCGTTGCCGGAGTACGTGCAGAAATTCGCGCTATCCGCGCCTGCCGACGGCGAACGGCCGCTGCCGGCATTCGAGATCCGTTATCCGATCGAGGCCGTGGCCAAGGCCGCCGCCGGTCTGGGCAGCCTGACGCAGTTCAAGGACGTGGACGGTGCGATCCGTACCGAGCCGCTGGCGATCGACTATTTCGGCCAACTGTACCCGTCGCTGTCGATGATGGTGGTGGCGAAATTCCTCAACTTGGGGCCGGCGGACATCAAGGTGGCGCCGGGGCAAGGGGTAACGCTGCAGAAGCTGCGCATCGGCACCGATCCGGAACTTCGCATGTACACCTACTTCTACAAGGACCGCGACGGCAAGTCGGTGTTTCCGGTGGATTCCTTCTTCGATGTCCTGTCGGGCAAGATCAAGGCCGACAATTACCGCGACAAGATTGTCCTGATCGGTGCCACCGCGGTCGGCCTGGGCGACAATCCCGCGACGCCGATCGCGCCTGCGATGTCGCCCGTGCTGCTGCTTGCCCATTCGGTGTCCTCGATCCTGCAGGAACACTTCTTCATTGCGCCGGGCTGGATGTACGGCGCCGAACTGCTGGCCTTCGCGCTGGTCGTAGCGTACCTGGTCGTGATATTGCCACGGCTCAAGGCGGGCACGGCGCTTGCCCTCTCGGGGGGGGTATTCATCGCTTTTTTCGTGCTTCACTTCACGCTCATGATGTCGGCGGGAATGTGGATGCAGCTGATGCTGCCCGCGACCCTGCTGCTGCTCGGTCACGCCGCGCTGGTGTCCAAGCGTTTCATCGTCACCGAGCGCGCCAAGACTAAATCCGATGAGAACTCGGCCGAATCGAACCGCATGCTCGGCCTTGCCTACCAGGGCCAGGGCCTGCTCGACCAGTCGTGGGACAAGTACCGCCAGGTGCCGTTGTCCGAGGCGGTAATGGACAACCTGTACAACCTCGCGCTTGATTTTGAGCGCAAGCGCCAGTTCAACAAGGCGGAATCGGTGTTCCGCCACATGGCGGGTTTCAACCCAAAGTTTCGCGATCTGGAACAGCGACTGTCGCGTGCCAAGCAGCTCTCGGAAACGGTGATGCTCGGTGGCGCTTCGGGTGCAGGGCGCACCAACGCCTCGATTCTCGGGATCGGCGACACGGTCGAGAAGCCGATGCTCGGCCGCTACCAGGTGGAAAAGGAACTCGGCAAAGGCGCGATGGGTGTGGTGTATCTCGGCAAGGATCCGAAGATCGGGCGGGTGGTCGCGATCAAGACCATGGCACTGTCGCAGGAATTCGAGGCGGATGAACTGGCAGAGGTGAAGGAGCGTTTCTTCCGCGAGGCCGAGACGGCGGGGCGCTTGTCCCACCCGAACATCGTCACCATTTACGACGCCGGCGAAGAGCACGACCTGTGCTTCATCGCCATGGAGCTGCTCAAGGGCGGCGACCTGGTGCCCTTCAGCAAACCGGGCAACCTGCTCGAGACCGGCAAGGCGGTGTCGATCGTCGCGCGGGCCGCGGAGGCACTTGGTTACGCGCATACGCAGGGGGTGGTACATCGCGATGTCAAGCCTGCGAATATCATGTACCACCTGGAAACCGACACCCTGAAAATCACCGATTTTGGCATCGCGCGCCTCACCGATTCCTCCAAGACCAAGACCGGCATGGTGCTCGGTACGCCCTCGTTCATGTCGCCCGAACAGCTTGCGGGTAAGAAGATCGAGGGGCGCAGCGACCTGTTTTCGCTCGCCGCCACCCTTTATCAGCTGCTTTCTGGCAAGCTTCCGTTCGAAGGGGAGTCCATGGCGCAGTTGATGTTCAAAATCGCGGGCGAACCGCCGACCGACATCCTTACGGTCAATCCGTCGGTGCCGGCCGGGCTGGTCGCGTTTCTCGATCGCGCGTTGGCGAAAAATCCCGATGACCGCTTTCAGACCGGCGCGGAGTTCGCCGCGGCGCTGCGCGCGGCCGTCAGCGAGGCGCCTGCCGTGGCTGCAGCGGCCGGCGTGGACATCGAGCTCTGAGCGGACAAATGAACTACAGCCAGATTCTTGAAGTCGCCAGCTGCACCGACCCGGGCATGGTCCGTGCGCACAACGAGGACTCGATCGCCTCTGATCCGGCAAACGGCCTGATGGTGCTCGCGGACGGCATGGGCGGATACAACGCTGGCGAAGTCGCGAGCGGCATGGCGACCACGGTGATTACCACCGAAATCCAGCAACTGCTTACCAAGGTCCAGCCCTTCGAGATCGACGAAGAGACCAAGCAAGCAGTGGCCGGGCGCATGATCCGCGAGCAGGTGCTGAAAGCGAATACCTCGATCTACCAGGCCGCGCAGAGCCAGCCGCAATACGCGGGGATGGGGACTACGCTGGTCGTGTGCCTGTTCTACGACAACAGGATGACCGTCGGGCACCTCGGTGACTCGCGCCTTTACATGCTGCGCGAGGGCAAGTTCTCGCAAGTGACGCGCGACCATTCGCTGCTGCAGGAACAGATCGACAGCGGCATCATCACCGCCGAGCAAGCGAAGCACGCGCAGCACAAGAACCTGGTGACCAGGGCGCTGGGGATCGATCCGGCCGTGGAACCCGAAATCAAGGAATACGCGACCAAGCCCGGCGACGTGTACCTGCTTTGTTCCGACGGCCTGTGCGACATGGTGGACGACGAAGACATGGGGATGACGCTGCAGGCCCTGGGAGGCAATCTGAAGCTCGCCGCCCAGCAGCTGGTGCAGATGGCCAACGACAATGGGGGTAAGGACAACGTATCGGTTATACTCGTGCGGGTCCTGCGGGAATATCCCGCCCCACGCGGCGTGATGGGCAGAGTTTTTGCCTGGTTAAAATAGAGGCAGGGGTCGGCGGTGGCGAAACTGATACTCAGCATGGATGGCCTGGTGCTCAAGGAGATCCCGCTCTCCAAGGAGCGCACCACGATCGGCCGCAAGGCTCACAACGACATCCAGATCGACAACCTGGCGGTCAGCGGCGAGCACGCGGTGATCGTCACGATCCTGAACGACTCGTTCATGGAAGACCTGGGCAGCACCAACGGCACCCTGGTCAACGGCAATCCGGTCAAGAAGCACTTTCTGCAGAACAACGATGTCATCGAGCTTGGCAAGTACAAGCTGAAATTTATCCAGGAAGCGGGTGCCCAGCCAGCTGCCGCCGCCGCGGATTTCGAGAAGACCATGGTACTGCGCCCATCGGCCATGAAGGCGGCGGCCGAACAGGCAAGGGCCGCCGGCGGAACCGGGGCCCAGGCTGCCCAGGCAGCGCGCCAGGCCGCGCTGCAAGCGGTTGGTACCGCTGCGCAGGTCGCCGGCATTTCCGAGAAACCGGCTGCGCCCGCCGCTCCGGCGCCGGCTGCTGAACCCGCTGCGCCGGCCGCGGCACCGAGGCCCGCGCAACCGCTGGGCGCGATCCAACTGCTGTCGGGCGGAAATGCCGGCAAGGAACTCGAGCTCGCGAAGCCTCTGACCACGCTCGGCAAGCCTGGCGTGCAGGTCGCCGTGCTGACGCGGCGCCCGCAGGGTTACTTCATCACGCACGTGGAAGGCGCGCAGCGTCCGACGGTAAATGGCCAGGTAATCGGCTCCGCGCCGCATGCGCTCAAGGATCACGATCTGGTGGAGATCGCCGGCATCAAGATGGAGTTTTTCCTCAAGAGCTGATGACCGCGGCTGGTCCCCCGGCCCGGCCCGATCGCCGGAGGTATAGGTGAAGCAGCATCTGGCGCGGATCGCCCTCGGTCTGGCGATCACCTTCTTTTTCATCGGACACGCCGCGCGGATCTACGAAGTCGGGCTCATCCAGCAGCTCGACAACATCATCTATGACACGCGGCTGAAACTGACGATGCCCGGCAAGGGCGATCCGCGGATCGTCATTCTGGACATCGACGAGAAGAGCCTGGGTGAAATCGGGCGCTGGCCCTGGAGCCGCAACGTGATGGCGCGGCTGATAAACAAGCTCTTCGACCAATACGGTATCGCGATGATCGGCTTTGACGTCGTCTGGGCCGAGCGCGACACCAGCTCCGGCATGGACGTGCTGGATGCCCTGGCGCGGCGGGAATTGAAGGATGTAGGCACGTTCCAGTCTGCGTACCAACAGCTGCGCGGCGAGCTCGATTTCGACGGTCTGTTCGCTGCCAGCATCAAGGGCCGGCCAGTGGTACTTGGCTACTACTTCAACAGCGACGAAAAGGCCGTCAAGGCGAACGCAATTCCGGAGCCGGTGCTTCCAAAGGGAACGTTCATCGGGCGCAGCATTGCGTTCTCGCGCTGGAATGGCTACACCGGCAACCTTCCTATCTATCTCAAGAACGCCGCGGCCGCGGGCCATTTCAATCCTCGCGTGGACGACGACGGCGTGTCCCGGCGCGTGCCGATGATCCTCGAATACGACGGCGCGTACTACGAGTCGCTGTCGCTGGCGATGGCGCGCACGCTGATCGCAATCGAAAGAGGCGCGTTTCCGGCGGTCGAGCCGATCTATCCGCCTGACCAGCTGATTTCCAGGAACTACGGCGGCATGGAGTGGATCAAGGCCGGCCCATTCACCATTCCGGTCGACAATGAAGCTGCAGCCCTGATTCCGTACCGTGGCCCGAAGGGCACGTTCTCCTACCTTTCGCTTACCGACATCCTGAATGATCGGGTAAGGCCCGAGCAGCTCAAGGGAAAGATCGCGATGGTCGGGACGACCGCGCCGGGCCTGCAGGATCTGCGCTCGACACCGGTGGACAGTGTCTATCCGGGAGTGGAGATACACGCCAACATGCTTGCCGGCGTGCTTGCGCATGAAATCAAGCAGAAGCCGGCCTACATACTGGGCGCAGAGGTGTTGCTGCTGCTGGTCGGCGGTGTGGCGCTCTCATTTTTCATCCCGATGCTCTCGGCGCTGTGGGCGACCGTGGCCGCCGCGGTCGGGGCGGTGCTGATCATCGGATTCAATTTCATGATCTGGTCGCGAGCGGACATGGTCCTGCCGCTGGCGGCGTCGATCCTGATGACCGCGTTCGTCTACACCATGAACATGGCTTACGGCTATTTCGTGGAATCACGCGCCAAGCGCCAGTTCACCGAGCTGTTCGGCCAGTACGTTCCGCCGGAGCTGGTCGACAAGATGGCTTCCGACCCTGAGAAGTACACCATGGAGCCGAAGGCGGCCGAGTTGACGATCCTGTTTTCGGACGTACGGGGTTTCACCAGCATCTCCGAGGCGCTCAAGCCCGAGGAGCTGCGCGAGTACATCAACGACTACCTCACCGACATGAGCCGTATCATCCGTTCGAAATACAACGGGACCCTTGACAAGTACATCGGCGACGCGATCATGGCGTTCTGGGGGGCTCCGGTCGAGGATCCGCAGCATCCTCGCAATGGCATTCTCGCCGGACTCGAAATGCAGAAGGAGTGCGTGGTGCTGAACGCGAAATTCGCCGCACGTGGCTGGCCCACGCTCAAGATCGGCGTCGGGATCAATTCTGGCAACGTTCGCGTTGGTGACATGGGTTCGCAGGTGCGCCGCGCCTATACCGTCATGGGCGATGCGGTGAACGTGGCTTCCAGGCTTGAGGGGCGTACCAAGTACTACGGCGTGGGCATTCTGGTGGGAGAATCGACGCGTAAAGCGGTGAAGGACGTGGTCTTCAGGGAAGTGGACCGCATCAAGGTCAAGGGCAAGGACGAGGCAATCACCATTTACGAACCGGTTGCGCTTGAGTCCGAGGTCGACAAGAAGATGCAGGAAGAACTCAAGCTCTGGAACCAGATACTGCGCGCGTACCGTGCCCAGCAGTGGGACCAGGCCGAGGTGAATCTCCTGAACCTGCAGAGAATGTATCCGGGCCGCGGGTTATATGCGCTGTATGCTGACAGGGTCGCCGCTTTTCGACGCGCGCCGCCGCCCGAGGGCTGGGACGGCGTCACGGCGTTCGACGAGAAATAGGGCGGATCGGAATGCGCCTGCGCGTGCTTGGCTGCTCGGGAGGAATCGGCGGCCACCTGCGGACCACCTCGTTCCTCGTCGACAACGATGTGCTGATCGATGCCGGTTCCGGCGTAGGCGACCTGTCACTCGCCGAACTGACACAGATTGACCATGTTTTCGTCACGCACTCGCACCTCGACCATGTAACTTCGATTCCTTTTCTGGTGGACACTGTCGGGGGCATGCGCAACCGCCCGCTCACCGTATACTCGACCGGGCCGACGATCGAAATCCTCAAGAATCACCTGTTCAATTGGGCGATCTGGCCCGACTTCACCGAGATTCCGACGGCCGAGGCGCCATTCCTGCGCTACCAGGAGATCGAGCTGGGGCGCACCGTGGCCATTGCGGGACGCGAGTTCACTGCGCTGCCCGCGATCCACGCCGTGCCGGCGGTCGGCTATCATCTGGACTCGGGCGAAGGCAGCCTGGTTTTCACCGGCGACACCGGTCCCAACGACGAGCTCTGGAAGCTCGTCAATAAGATCACGAATCTCAAGGTCCTGATCATCGAGACCGCGTTCTCCAACAAGGAACGCCACCTGGCGGAGATCTCCAGGCACCTGTGTCCGTCGATGCTCGCCGACGAACTCAGCAAGTTCGAGCGCCACGCCGAGATCTGGATCACCCACCTGAAGCCCGGCGAGATCGAGCTGATCATGGAGGAGATCGAAGCCTGCGCCGGCGACTTGCGGCCCCGCATGCTGCAAAACGACCAGGTGTTCGAGTTCTGATTGCATGACCACGCCGGCGGGCCAGGACACGCAACGAGCGACGCCCGAGCAGCTCTCGGTCTTCGACCCGCTCGGCACGCTTTCGTCCAGCCGGCTGCGCGAGCTCGCCGAGGTCGCCGTCCTCGAACGTGCCGCGCGCGGCAGCGATCCGCTCGCTGCGCGCAAGGGGAAGGCGCAACTGGTTTTCCTGCTGCGCGGCGAGATTCTCCTCATGTTCGAGGGCGGCGGCACGCTGGTGGTGGTCGGCGGCATGGGCGACGGCCGCCATCCGCTCAACCGCGGCAAGCTGCCCATCGGGCGCGCAAGGGCGATCAGCGAGCTCGAGCTCGTGTGCGTGGACGACGAGGCGCTGGACATCCTCGTGACCTTCGATCAGGTTGCCGCGGGTGACAGCGCTGCGGGGAGCGTGATGGGGCAGGCGGTGCGCAGCGACGCAGGCCTCGTTTCGAGCATTTTCTCGCTCTCGAACCTGCGCCACGGGGTGTTCGCGCAGCTGCCCGCGGCGCGCATCGAGGAACTGCTCGCGCGCTTCGAACGCGTCGACGCGAAGCGGGGCGACGTGATAATCCGCGAGGGCGAGGAGGGAGACTACTACTACGTCATTGAATCGGGCCGCTGCCAGGTGGACCGGCTGGTCGGGGGCGTTCGCGTCTCGCTGGCCGAGCTGAAAATCGGCGACGCCTTCGGCGAGGAAGCGCTCGCCTCCGAAACGCGGCGCAATGCCACTGTGACCCTGGCGACCGACGGCAGGCTGCTGCGCCTGGGCAAGCATGATTTTAAGCAATTGCTAGGCGAGCCGCTGCTGCAGCGCGTGGCCTATGGCGAAGGCCTGGAGCGCGTGGCGCGCGGCGCCAGCTGGCTTGACGTGCGCTATCCGTCGGAGTACCGCTACGATCGCCTGCCGGGTGCGCTCAACGTCCCGCTAAACGAGGTCCGCAACAGCTTTCCCGTGCTCGACCACGCCCGCGAGTACATCGTGTACTGCCAGAGCGGGCGGCGCAGTTCCGCGGCCGCGTTTCTGTTCGCACAGCACGGCTTCCGGGTCTGCCTGCTCGAGGGTGGCCTGCGCTCGGCCGGGCGGGGCCGCTGAGGAGCCGCCCGCTGGCGCTGGCAGGCCGTTGCGGCATGCGGAGTCTGAAAAGCTTGTTAAAAATCAGTGGGGTGAGTGTAGAATGGCATTCAGCCCGGGGCTACGTTAGCCTACCCATGTACGGGAGAATCCAATGAGTGCGGTACTCAATCATCCGGCGGCAACGCAGACCGACGTCAATATCCGTCTGGCGTTCCAGAAGCAGTTGCAGCTGGTCACGAACAAGATCCACTCCACCAGCAACATCGACGAAATCATGCTGGAGGTCAGTGCCGACGTGTGCCAGCTTTTCAATGCCGACCGCCTGACGATCTACTCGCTCGGCGAGGACAAGCAATCCATCGTCTCCAAGGTCAAGACCGGCCTGAACTCCTTCAAGGACCTGAAGCTGCCGATCGCCGAGCACTCGATCGCGGGCTACGTCGCGATGTCGCGCAAGCTGGCGAACATCAAGGACGTTTACGACGAAGCCGAGCTGAAGGCGATCAATCCGAACCTGCGATTCCTGCAGGAAGTCGACAAGCGCACCGGCTATCGCACCAAACAGCAGCTGGTGGCGCCAATTGTCGAGCAGGGCGGCGCCGAGTTGATCGGCGTGATCCAGATCATCAACAACAAGGCCGGCGCGCCTTTCGGTCCGCTTACCGAGGAAGGGGTGAGCGAGCTCGCCCTCACATTGGCGATCGCGTTCAAACAGCGCCTGAAACCGCAGCTCGTCAAGACCAAGTACGACTACCTGATCTCGGATGCGGTGCTGTCGGCGGGCGAGTTCGAACTTGCCTCGCGCCAGGCGCGCAAAAAGGCGATCGACATCGAATCGGTGCTCACTGACGAGTTCCAGGTGAAGATTCCCGCGATCGGCGGCGCGCTGTCCAAATTCTTCGGCGTGCCTTACGAGCCTTTCAAGGCAGACCGCGTGAAGCCGATGGACCTGCTGAAAAATCTTAAGCGCGAATACGTCGAGGCGAACCAGTGGCTGCCGATCGACGAGGCGAAAGAAGGCCTCTCGGTGCTGTGCCTGGATCCGGAGCGGATCCGCAGTTCGCGCATCGCCTCGAACGTGTTCCCCAAGTCCAAGCTTGTCTACAAAGTCGCGACGCAGAAGGATTTCAAGGAGACGGTCAACCAGTTTTATGGCGCGGAAGCGGTCGACACCGGCGACGTTAGCGACATGCTGGCGACGTTGGGCGACGAGGAGAGCGGCGAGGTGTTGGAGGGTTCGGCCACCGATGACGTCTCGGCGGCAGCTGACAACGAACTGGTGAAGCTCGTCAACAAGATCATCATCGACGCCTACAACCAAGGTGTCTCGGATATTCACGTTGAGCCCTATCCCGGCAAGGCGAAGACCGAGATCCGCTTCCGCAAGGATGGCGATCTGAAGGCCTACATCGAGGTGCCGGCAAGCTACCGGAACGCGCTTGTGGCACGTCTCAAAATCATGTGCGACCTGGACATTTCCGAGAAGCGCAGGCCGCAGGACGGCAAGATCAAGTTCAAGAAATTCGGCCCGCTCGACATCGAACTGCGGGTCGCCA
>JBCKKZ010000032.1:0-20264 GCA_038904015.1 Burkholderiales bacterium
GTCGGCAAAGAGTGAGTCGGGCAGACCTCAGCGGCCGTATTGCACCTGAGCAGGTGAAACGGTCCTGGCGGCCTGTGTCGCAACCAGCTTTGGAGGCGCCCCTCCGGGGTGCTCTTTCCAATCCGGCGGAAACGCCCCGTGCGGACCCGCATGCGGGGTGTTGTGGGGGCCGGGGGCTAGACACCCCTGGCTACCCGATTAGGTGCCCGGCTTTGCGTAAAGGAGCATTTGAGTACAGCGAAACAGAGCGATAGTCTTGCCGGTCTCTCGGTGCTTGACAACAGCATCCCAGACTTGGGTTGTCTTGCCAAGATGCACGGCCGTCGCAGTGCATTCGACTGTTCCCTCACGCGCAGTGCCCAAATGATTGGACTTGAGTTCGACGGTAGTGAATCCGGTTGCGCCCTGCGGCAGATTGGCTACACATCCATATCCGGCGGATGTGTCCGCGAGTGTGACCACACTTCCGGCGTGAAGGAAGCCATTGGGGGCCATGAGTGACTTCTTGACCGACAGCTCCGATCTCACCTCTGAAGCACCGACATGCGTGATGACGATGCCGAGATGGCCTGGAAGGTATTCAGAGCCGAACGAGTTGAAGTGATTTGCGTCGAGCATTGGGGTACCTCAACGTTTAGCTGACCGGCACTACGGAGGTGCGTGCTGGATTGCGAGGTGCATGCGGTGTCCGGTCCTGCGGCCAGTTGGACGTGCCCGGCGGGGCACGCCACTATGGGTATTGTAGGAACGGTTGACAGCGCTTACAAGGCGCTGGATGCGGCGGCGGAGACGATTGAAGTCCTGGCGATGGCTGCGGGGGAGCACATTGCGCTCGATTGCGGCTCTGCGCTCGCGTACGGGGCGGTTTGACCGAACGCGGGCATGCGCCGCCTCGCGTGGCGGGGGCGCGAGCTGCCGTGGCTGGACGGGGTGCAGCGGCCCACGCGCCTGCCGCGCGTTCCGGTGGTGCTCACGCGCGCCGAGGCGGGGCGCCTGCTCGCGCAGCTCACCGGGACGAAGTGGCTGATCGCGAGCCTGCTCTACGGTGCGGGGCTGCGGGTGATGGAAGGCCTGCGGTTGCGCGTGAAGGATGTGGATCTCTCCTACCGGCAGGTGCTGGTGCGCGACGGCAAGGGCGCGAAGGACCGCGTGACGATGCTGCCGGAGAAGCTGGTCGAGCCGGTGCGCGCACACCTGGCGCGCGTGCGCCTACTGCACGCGCGCGACCTACGCGAGGGCTTTGGCGAGGTGAGCCTGCCCTACGCGCTCGCGCGCAAGTACCCGCGCGCGGGAAAGGAGTGGCACTGGCAGTATGTGTTCCCGTCGCAGCACCGCTCGGCCGACCCGGAGGACGGCGTGATCCGCAGGCACCATCTCTACGACTCGGTGCCGCAGCGCGCGATCAAGCAGGCGGCGCACACGGCGGGGATCGCGAAACCCGTGAGCTGCCACACGCTGCGCCACTCGTTCGCGACGCATCTGCTCGAGGGCGGCTCGGACATCCGCACGGTGCAGGAGCTGCTCGGGCATTCGGACGTCTCGACGACGATGATCTACACGCACGTCCTCAACAAGGGCGGCCGTGGCGTGACGAGCCCGCTCGACCGGCTGGAGAGTCCGGGATAAGGACCGCGGTGCGGAAACGGCAAGGGCCACGCTCGCGGCCCTTGCTCGTGGCAGGAGATCGAGATCTAAACGATGTCGAGGTGTTCGATGCCCTTGGTGAGGTCCTTGTCCTTCGATTCCTTGCCGTGCAGCTTGATGTTGAGGCGTACCTCGTTGGTCGAGTCGGCGAAGCGCAGCGCGTCTTCGAAGCTGATGCGGCCCTGCTCGTAGAGGTCGAACAGGGCCTGGTCGAAGGTCTGCATGCCCAGTTCGCGCGAGCGCTTCATGATCTCCTTGATGCCGTGGATCTCGCCCTTGAAGATCAGGTCCGAAATGAGCGGGGTATTCAACAGCACCTCGATCGCCGCGGCGCGGCCCTTGCCCTCCTTCAGCGGGATCAGGCGCTGCGAGATCACCGCCTTCAAGTTCAGCGAAAGGTCCATCAGCAACTGGTGGCGCCGCGCCTCTGGAAAGAAATTGATGATCCGGTCCATTGCCTGGTTGGAGTTGTTGGCGTGCAGCGTGCCGAGCGCGAGGTGGCCGGTTTCCGCGAACGCCACGGCGTGCTCCATCACCTCCATCTCGCGGATCTCGCCGATCAGGATCACGTCGGGCGCCTGGCGCAGCGTGTTCTTGAGCGCCGACTCCCAGGAGTCGGTGTCCACCCCGACCTCGCGCTGGGTGATCATGCAGTTCTTGTGCGGGTGCACGTACTCGACCGGGTCCTCGATGGTGATGATGTGGCCGTGCGAATTCTCGTTGCGGTAGCCGATTATCGCCGCGAGCGAAGTGGACTTGCCCGAACCGGTGCCGCCGACAAAGAGCACCAGCCCGCGCTTGGTCATCGCCACGTCCTTGAGCACGGGCGGCAGCTTCAGATCTTCCAGAGTCGGGATGGTGGTCGTGATCACCCGCAGCACCATGCCAACGTTGCCCATCTGCACGAAGCAATTGACGCGGAAGCGTCCGATGCCGGAGGGAGCGATCGCGAAGTTGCACTCCTTGGTCGATTCGAACTCGGCCGCCTGCTTGTCGTTCATGATCGAGCGTACGAGCATTCCGGTGTGCTGGTTGGTGAGCGCCGTTTGCGACACCGGCGTCATCTTGCTGTCGATTTTCATCGCCGGCGGGAAACCTACGGTGATGAAAAGGTCGGAGCCTTTCTTCGCGAGCAGCGCGCGAAGCAGGTCGTACATGAATTTGACTGCCTGTTCGCGTTCCATGTCCTAACCTCCGGCGAAGTTGTCTTTGTTGGCGGCCTTGCTGCGCGCCTCGGACATCGAGACGATATTTTTTTTGACCAGATCCTGCAGGTTCTGGTCGAGTGTCTGCATGCCCAGTTGGGCGCCGGTCTGGATCGCCGAGTACATCTGTGCAATTTTATTCTCGCGGATCAGGTTGCGGATCGCGGGCGTGCCGACCATGATTTCGTGCGCCGCGACGCGGCCGGCGCCGTCCTTGGTCTTGAGCAGGGTCTGGGAGATGATCGCGCGAATCGATTCGGAGATCATGGCGCGGATCATTTCTTTCTCCGCCGCGGGAAACACGTCGACGATGCGGTCGATGGTTTTCGCCGCCGACGAGGTGTGCAGCGTGCCGAACACCAGGTGGCCGGTTTCCGCGCCGGACAGGGCCAGCCGTATGGTTTCCAGGTCGCGCATCTCGCCGACGAGGATCACGTCCGGGTCTTCCCGCAGCGCGCTTCGCAGGGCGTTGGAGAATGACAGCGTGTGCGTCCCGACTTCGCGCTGGTTGATCAGGCACTTCTTCGATTCGTGCACGAACTCGATCGGATCCTCGATGGTGAGGATGTGGCCTTCCTCGGTCTCGTTCTTGTGGTTCACCATCGCCGCGAGCGTGGTGGATTTGCCAGAACCGGTCGGACCGGTGACCAGCACCACGCCGCGCGGCTGGTCGGCGATCTGCTCGAAGGACTTCGGGCACTTGAGCTGCTCCAGCGACAGGATCTTGGAGGGAATCGTGCGCAGCACCGCTCCGGCGCCGCGGTTCTGCACGAAGGCGTTGACGCGGAAGCGCGCGAGGTTCGGTATCGCGAACGAGAAATCGCACTCCAGGTTCTCTTCGTAGAACTTGCGCTGCCCGTCGTTCATGATGTCGTAGAGCATGCTGTGCACGTCCTTGTGCTCCATCGCGGGCAGGTTGATGCGCTTGATGTCGCCGTGCACGCGGATCATCGGCGGCAGGCCCGAGGACAGGTGTAGGTCCGAGGCCTTGTTCTTGACGACAAACGCAAGCAATTCAGTGAGATCCATTACAATTCCCTCGATGGAAACGGGCCAAAGTATGCGGGCAATCCATGACAACTTGCAAGCCGTTCAGGGGCGCATCGCGCGCGCCGCGGCGGCGGCCGGCCGCGAACCGCGGGCTGTGACACTTTTGGCGGTGTCGAAGACCCATCCTGTGGCACTCATCGAGCAAGCCCTGGCCGAGGGTCAGCGTGCTTTTGGCGAGAACTACGTGCAGGAAGCCCTCGAGAAGATGGATGCGCTCGCCGCGGATATCGGCGAGGAACGCGCGCGCGCGTTGGAATGGCACCTGATCGGTCCCCTGCAGAGCAACAAGACGCGCATCGTCGCCGAGCGATTCCACTGGGTGCACAGCGTCGAGAGCGAGAAAATCGCGCGCCGGCTCTCGCAGCAGCGTCCCGGGGGGATGCCCGCGCTGAACGTCCTGATCCAGGTGAATGTGTCGGGCGAAGCGAGCAAGAGCGGCGTCGCGCCGGCGCAAGTGCCGCACCTGGCCGCTGTGATCTCATCCTTGCCAAATCTGAAATTGCGGGGCCTGATGTCGATTCCGGAGCCGACCGGAGATGTGCAAATCCAGCGTGCCAGATTTTGCGGATTGAGGAAGCTCTTGGCGCAACTGCAAAAACAGCATTCCACTCTCGACACCCTTTCCATGGGGATGTCCGACGACATGGAGGCGGCGATCGCGGAAGGCGCGACCATGGTTCGCATCGGCAGCGCGATATTCGGTGAACGCCGGAGCGGGGGGACCGAGGTTCCCCCCGCGCCCCCCTTGCGCAGGATAAGGTCCGCGGCATGAATGTCGCCATGAACGTGGTGTTCATCGGCGGCGGCAACATGGCCGACGCGCTGATCGGCGGTTTGCTGAAGAGCGGCTTCGCCGCGAACCAGCTGCGCGCAGTGGAAGTCGACGGCGCGGCGCGCCGCAGGCTGTCCGACAAGTACCGCATCGAGTGCGCCGCGCAGGCGCGCGGCACGATACGCCCCGGCGAGGTGGTCGTATTCGCGGTCAAGCCGCAGCAGATGAAGGATGCGGCGCGCTTCTCGGGCCTGAACGACAACGCGAACCTGGTCATCAGCATCGCGGCCGGCGTCACCCTGGCCAGCCTTTCGCGCTGGCTGGGCGGCCACACCAAGCTGGTGCGCGCCATGCCGAATACGCCGGCGCTGATCGGAGCCGGCGTCACCGGCCTGTACGCGCTGGCGGCCGTGAGCGAAGCCGAACGGAAGCAGGCCGAGACAATCCTTGGCGCGGTCAGTGCCACCGTATGGATAGCGGACGAAGCGCTGATGGACGCCGTCACCGCGGTCTCCGGCAGCGGCCCGGCCTACGTGTTCTGGTTCATCGAGCAACTGGCGAAGGCAGGCGAGTCCTTGGGTTTACCCATGGAAATTTCTAAAAAGCTTGCTCTCGAGACAGTCCTGGGGTCCGCCAAGCTCGCGGCGCAAAGCACCGAAACCCCGGCGGCATTGCGCGAGCGCGTGACCTCGAAGGGCGGCACCACCGAAGCCGCGCTCAAGGCCTTCGAGGAGCAGAAGCTTGCCGAGCGCTTCATGCGCGCGGTGGAGGCGGCACGCGACCGCGGCGCCGAGCTCGGTGCACTGCTGGACAAGGAATAGATGCTGCAGCAGATCGCGAGTTTCCTCGTTGACGTGGTGGTGGGCTTCTTCGTCTACCTGCTGCTCGCGCGCTTCCTGATGCAATGGCTGCGTGTGCCGTTTCGCAACGCGCTGGGCGAATTCGTCATCGCCGGCACCAACTGGATGGTGGCGCCGGCGCGGCGCGTGATTCCCTCGCTCGCCGGGCTGGACCTCGCTTCGCTGCTACTCGCCTGGTTGCTGCAGGGGTTGCTGCTGTACGTGATCTACCTGATCGCGGGCGTCGATTTCAGTTCCACGCCGGGCATCGGCGCCGCGGCGCTGGCGGTGCTCGCGCTGATCGACCTGCTGCGCTTCACCCTGTACATCCTCGTCTTCGCGCTGATCGTGCAGGCGGTGCTGTCCTGGGTGAGCCCATATTCGCCGGTGGGACCGCTGTTCGATGCGCTGACGCGGCCGTTCCTGCGCCCGATCCGGCGTTTCGTGCCGCCGCTCGGCAACGTCGATCTCTCGCCGCTGGTGCTGATCGTGCTACTGCAGGTCCTGCTGATCCCGCTGGCCGAGCTGCGCCGCACGGCGCAGGGGTTGTTCTAATCCTGCAAGTCAGGTCTGGACCAGTCGGCGATGGCTGTGGATGCTCATCAGGATGCCGACGCCGATGAACAGAGTCAGCAGCGCCGTGCCGCCGTAGGAAATGAAGGGCAGCGGCACGCCGACCACGGGAAGAATTCCCGCGACCATGCCCATGTTGACGAAAGCGTAGGTAAAGAACATCAGCGTGATGGTGGCTGCCAGCAGGCGCGCGAAAAAGGTCGCGGCATTGGCCGCGATCATCAGCCCGCGCGCGATCAGCAGCGTATATAACGTGAGCAGGATGATGTTGCCGATGAGCCCGAATTCCTCGGAGAACACCGCGAAGATGAAATCGGTGTGCCGCTCCGGAATGAATTCGAGGTGCGTCTGCGTGCCGTGCAGCCAGCCCTTGCCGGTAACGCCGCCCGAACCTACCGCGATGGTCGACTGGATGGTGTGGTAGCCCGCACCCAGTGGATCCTGCGTCGGGTCGATCAGCGTGAGTATTCGCCGCCGCTGGTAGTCATGCAGCATGCCCCAGAGCGGGAACAGGCTCGCCAGGCCCAGCACGCCCAGCACCGCGATCACTTTCCAGCCGATGCCCGCAAAAAAGATGACATAGCAGCCCGCAGCGGCCACCAGTACCGCGGTGCCCAGGTCCGGCTGGCGCGCGATCAGCAGCACCGGCACGGCAAGCAGCGCCGTCGCAACGGCGTAATCGCGCATGCGCAGCGTCGCCTCGTTCCGGTGGAAATACCACGCGAGCATCAGCGGCAGCGCCAGTTTCATCATCTCTGAAGGCTGGAAGCGCACGACGCCGACGTGCAGCCAGCGGCGCGCGCCGTTCACCACGTCGCCGGCGAGCGCTACCGCGACCAGCAGCGCCACGCCGAACAGGTAGGCGGGCACGGCGAAGCGCATCAGCGTCTGCGGCGCAATCTGCGCCACCAGCCACATCGCCGTCAGCGCGACCGCCAGATGGGCCAGCTGCGCGCTGACGCGTCCGGGGTTCTCGTAACTTGCCGAAAACAGCGTCGCCAGCCCGAGCACCACCAGTGCGAGGCTGAGCGCGAGCAGTGGGCCATCGATGCCTGCCACTATTCTTGCGGCCAGGCGGCGCGGCGAGATGCCGGCGATCTCCAGAGCCATCAGTCGCTTCCTTCCTCTTCCTCGTCCGCCGCCGCGCCCGGTTTGATCGCGCCGGGCGCGTTCCCTTCGGGCAGCTTGCCGAGCAGGTAGTAATCGAGCACTACGCGCGCGATCGGCGCCGCCGCGCGCGCGCCGAAGCCGCCGTTTTCCACGATCACGAACAACGCGATCCTCGGGCTCTCGAGCGGCGCGAAGACGATGAACAGCGAATGGTCGCGGTGGCGCTCATTGATCTTCTTTTCGTCGTACTTCTCCCCCTGCTTCATGCCGATCACCTGCGCGGTGCCGGTCTTGCCGCCGTTGGTGTACTGCGCGCTGCCGAAAGCGCGCGCGCCGGTGCCTTCCTTGTTCACGCCCGCCATGGCGCGCTTGATGAACTCGAGGTTCTCCGCCTTGAGCGGCAAGCGCTGCGCGAGCACCGGCTCGAAATGGCGCCGCTCGCCCGTGCGCAGGTTGTCGATGTGCGAAACCAGGCGCGGCCGGTACATGTCGCCGTTGGCCGCCAGCGTGGCGAGCGCCACCGCCAGCTGGATCGGCGTGTAGGCGTTGTAGCCCTGGCCGATGCCGATCGAAATGGTCTCGCCCGCGTACCACTTCTGCTGCTCCGGTTTGCGGAAGCGCCTCTGCTTCCATTCCGGCGATGGCAGCACGCCAGTCGCCTCGCCCTCCAGGTCGATGCCGCTCTTCGAGCCGAAGCCGAACTTGCCCATGAAGCCGGCGATCGCATCGATGCCCATGTCGTTGGCGAGCTGGTAGTAGAAGGTGTCGGATGACTTTACGATCGACTGATACAGATCGACGTGGCCGTGGCCGCCGGGCTTGGAATCCCGAAAGCGCCGGCCGCCGAACTCGAAGTAGCCCGGGTCGTTGATCGCGCTTTTCGGCGTGCGCTTGCCCAGTTCCAGCGCGGCCATCGCCATGAACGGCTTGAAGGTCGAACCGGGCGGGTAGATGCCGGCGAGGGCGCGGTTGATGAGCGGCCGGTCGGGAGAATTGTTCAGCTGCGCCCAGCTTTCCGGGTCGATGCCGTCGACGAACAGGTTCGGATCGAAGCCGGGCTTGGAGACGAACGCGAGTACGCCGCCACTCGAGGGCTCGATCGCCACCAGCGCGCCGCGGCGCTCGCCAAACGCGGCTTCGGCGATTTCCTGCAGTTTGATGTCCAGCGTCAGCGTGACGTTGTTGCCGGCCTGGGCGGGCGTGCGCGCGAGGGTCCGGATGCCGCGCCCGGCGGCGTCGATCTCGACCTGCTCGAATCCCGTGGTGCCATGGAGTTCCTGCTGGTAGCTCGCTTCCAGCCCGGCCTTGCCGATGTAATCGGTGCCGCGGTAATTCGCCGCGACCTCGAGTTCGGCGAGCTTCTCCTGGTCCTTCGGATTGATGCGGCCGATGTAGCCGATCACATGCGAGGCGATCTCGCCGTGCGGGTACTGGCGGAACAGGCGCGCCTTGATCTCCACGCCCGGGAAGCGGTAGCGGTTGGCGGCAAAGCGCGCCACCTCCTCATCCGTCAGCCGGGTGCGGATCGGCACGCTCTCGGCGTTGCGAATCTCCGCGTAGAGCTTGCGGAAGCGGCTGCGGTCCTTGGCCTGCACTTCGACCACTTCCCCGAGTTCCTGGATCGTGCGCTCGAGGTCTCGCACCTCGGCCGGGAAGATCTCCAGCGTGTAGGCCGAGTAGTTGCGCGCCAGCACTACACCGTTGCGGTCCAGGATCAGGCCGCGGTTGGGCGCGATCGGCACGATCGAGATGCGGTTTTCCTCGGCCTTGGACGCATAGGTGTCGTGCTGCAACACCTGCAGGTGGAAGAAGCGCACGAACAGCAGCGCAAACGCCGCCAGCACTGCGAATCCGGCGAATCCGATGCGCAGCTGGAAGAAATAAAGCTCGCGCTCGTGGTTCTTGAGTTCGCCGAGCCTCATATGGCTCTGGTCTCGTCGACATCCGCGGGCATGTGCTGCGGCAGGAGCAGCAGCACGCTCACCACCGGCCAGAGCGTGGCGCCGACGAGCGGGCCCACCACGATGGCCCAACCCGGAAACTCGGCGCCGGCTGCGAGGCGCACCAGCGCCGAGACGCCCTGCGCGAACAGCAGCAGCGCCGCGACGTGCAGTGCCTGGCTCCAGAGCGCAAACCACAGGATGCGGCGTGAGAACGTGATGGCGGCGAATGCGAGCAGCGAATAGGCGAGCGCGTGCTGGCCGAGCAGCACGCCGTTGCCGGCGTCGATCAGCAGGCCCAGCAGCCAACCGGCTCCCAGGCCCACCAGCCGCGGCTGCCGCACGCACCAGAAGGCGAGCACCAGCGCGACGAAATCGGGCGCGAGCGCTACGTTCTTCCACGGCAGGAAGTTGAGCAGCAGCGCCACCGCGAGCGACGCGAGGATGGTGCCCGCGCGCACCGGCCGAAGAATCGCCTGCGCCGAGGGCAGGTTACCGAGCCGCATCGGCATCCTTCCTGCGTGGCTTGCGGAACTTAGCGGTGCGCTTCTCGCCCTCGGGGTCGGTCTGTTCGGGATACGCGAGCCGTCCTGATTGGCCGCCGAGTACCAGGACGTAGCCGCCGCTTTCAACGCCCGCGGCGGGCTGGCACACGATGCGCGCGAACGCATATGCGGCGTCGCGCTCGATGCGCGCGACGGTGGCCACCGGCAGGCCCGGCGGATAGGTGCCGTCGATCCCCGAGGTGACCAGCTTGTCGCCATTCTGGATTTCGGCGTTCGCCGCCATGAAGCGCAGCTCCAGCATGCCGCTCGAACCGGCGCCGAAGGCGACCGCGCGCAGGCCGTTGCGCACCACCTGCACCGGGATCGCCTGCTCCTTGTCGGTGAGCAGCGTGACCTCGGATGAAAGCGCATGCACGCGCGTCACCTGGCCGACGACACCGTTCTCGTCCACCACCGGCGAGCCCGCGCGCACGCTGCTCTGGCTGCCCTTGTCGATCACCACTTTTCGCGAGTACGGATCGCGGCCGTTGTAGAGGATTTCAGCGGGTGTCGCCTTGAGCGGCAGGCGCTCGGCGGCGCCGATCAGGCGCCGCAACTGTCCGGTCTCGGCCTGCGCCGCCTCGTAGCGCTGAGCCACCTGCGAGATTGCCAGCAGTTTCGCGCGCAGCTCGGCGTTCTCCTCCCGCAGTTGCGACTGGCTCGCAAAGTAGCCCGAGATGCGCTCGGCGAGCGCCGCCGGCATGGTGGCGAGGCTCTGCAGCGGATAGACGGCGAGCGCGAGCACGCTCCGCATGCCTTCGGTGTAGCGGAAGCGCGCGTCGAGAACCAGCAGCGCGAGCGAGAGTGAGGCGAAAAAAGCTAAGCGAACGAGCGGCGCAGGGCCGCGATTAAAGAACGCAGGGGGAGAGTGCTCCATCCCGGTGACGGGGGTTCAGCCCCATCGATCACTCATTCGTGAAGATGGTCCCGAAGTGCTCCATCTGTTCGAGCGCCTTGCCCGAGCCGCGCACCACGCAGGTCAGCGGGTCGTCGGCGACGATCACCGGCAGACCGGTCTCTTCCATGAGGAGCCGGTCGAGGTCGCGCAGCAGCGCGCCGCCGCCGGCGAGCACCATGCCCTTCTCGGCGATGTCCGCGCCGAGCTCGGGCGGGGTCTGTTCCAGCGCGCTCTTCACTGCGCCGACGATCTGGTTGAGCGGCTCGGTGAGCGCTTCGAGGATTTCGTTCGAGGAAATGGTGAAACTGCGCGGGATACCTTCGGCGAGGTTGCGGCCCTTGACTACCATTTCGCGTACTTCGGAACCGGGGAACGCGGAACCGATGGTTTTCTTCACCATCTCCGCGGTGGCCTCGCCGATCAGCATGCCGTAGTTGCGTCGGATGTAGTTGATGATCGCTTCGTCGAACTTGTCCCCGCCGACGCGCACCGAGTTCTGGTGCACCGCGCCACCGAGCGAGATCACGCCCACCTCGGTGGTGCCGCCGCCGACGTCCACCACCATCGAGCCGGTTGCCTCCGCCACCGGAAGATCGGCGCCGATCGCCGCCGCCATCGGTTCCTCGATCAGGAATACCTGCCCCGCGCCCGCGCCGATCGCCGATTCGCGGATCGCGCGCCGCTCGACCTGCGTCGAGCCACAGGGCACGCAGATGATGATGCGCGGGGAGGGCGAGAACAGCTTGTTATCCTGGACCTTCTTGATGAAGTACTTCAGCATCTGCTCGGTGACGGTGAAGTTGGCGATGACGCCATCCTTCATGGGCCGGATCGCAACGATGTTGCCCGGCGTCTTGCCCAACATCATCTTCGCTTCCTTGCCCACCGCCTGGATCGATTTCTTGGCGTTCGGGCCGCTGTCCGTGCGGATCGCGACCACCGATGGCTCATCCAGCACGATGCCTTTGCCGCGCACGTAGATCAGCGTGTTCGCGGTGCCAAGGTCGATCGCGAGATCGTTGGAGAAGTAACTCCGCAAGAAACCGAACATGTTTGTGGCCAACCCTTTCCCGTGCTGCCCGGGCGCTGTATTAACTTCCTTAACTTCCCGTGCTAAGGCTGCGTCCCGGAACCGATTATTCCAGAGGCGGCTATGATACGCTTTTTTGCATGCCTTTGACCCCAGACCAGCTCCAACGCATCGCGCTACTCGCCCGCATCGCCGTAAGTCCGGAAGAGGCGAGTGGCGTGACCGACCGGCTCAATCAGGTGCTCGGCCTGATCGACCGGTTGCAGGCCCTGGACACCGGGGGCATCGAACCCATGTCGCACGCGCTGGATTCCCTGCTAACCGCGCAGCAGCGCCTGCGGCCCGACGAGGTCACCGAGCCCGACCGGCGCGCCGAGTTCCAGGCGCTTGCCCCGGCGCTCGAGCAGGGACTGTATCTGGTGCCCAAGGTCATTGAATAAGTGCTCAATTCCACAGTCACCGAGCTGTCCGCCGCCCTGGCCGCCGGGAAGGCCTCATCGGTCGAACTGACCGGCCTCTACCTCGAGCGGATCAAGGAGCTGAACGGCCAGCTCAACGCTTTCATCACTGTGGACGAGGAGCGCAGCCTGGCGCAGGCGCGTGTCGCCGACAAGCGACGCTCCGGCAAGGGAAATGCGGGCGAGGCCGGGCCGCTCACGGGCATCCCGATCGCGCACAAGGACATCTTCTGCACCAAGGGGGTCCGCACCACCTGCGGCTCGCGCATGCTGGCCGATTACGTCAGCCCTTACGACGCGCACGTGATCGAGCGCTTCAACGCCGCGGGCGCGGTGCTCCTCGGCAAGACGAACATGGACGAGTTCGCGATGGGCTCCTCGAACGAGACCTCGTACTTCGGCCCGGTGCGCAATCCCTGGGACCTCGGCAGGGTCCCCGGGGGCTCCTCGGGGGGGTCGGCAGCGGCGGTGGCGGCCCGCATGGCGCCGGCGGCGACCGGTACCGATACCGGGGGTTCGATCCGCCAGCCGGCCGCGCTCAACGGGATTTGCGGACTAAAGCCCACCTACGGGGTGGTATCTCGCTACGGCATGATTGCCTTCGCTTCCTCGCTCGACCAGGGCGGCCCGATGGCAAAGAGCGCCGCGGACCTCGCGCTGCTGATGAACACGATGGCGGGTTTCGATGCGCGCGACTCGACCAGTCTGGAGCGGCCCGCGGAGGATTACAACCGATTCCTGAACCAATCATTGCAGGGAATTCGGATCGGGCTTCCCAAGGAATATTTTGCCGAAGGCGTGGATGCGGATGTGCTCGCGCGCGTGCGTGAAGCGGTAAAGTGGTTCGAATCGCAGGGCGCGAAGACGCTCGAGATCACGCTGCCCAACACGGGGCTCGCGGTGCCGGTCTATTACGTGATCGCGCCTGCGGAGGCCTCAAGCAACCTGTCGCGCTTCGACGGCGTGCGCTATGGTCATCGGGCGAAGGAATACACGGATCTGAACGACATGTACCGGCGCACGCGCGCCGAGGGCTTCGGCACCGAGGTCAAGCGGCGCATCCTGATCGGCACCTACGTGCTGTCGCACGGCTACTACGACGCCTACTACCTGCAGGCGCAGAAAGCGCGGCGCCTGATCGCGAAGGATTTCACCGAGGCGTTTGCGCGCTGCGACCTGATCATGGGACCGACCTCGCCTTCGACCGCGTTTGCGCTGGGCGCAAAATCCGACGACCCGGTGCAGATGTACCTGAACGATATCTTCACCATCCCGGCGCCGCTCGCCGGGCTGCCGGGCCTGTCGATACCCTGCGGTTTCGACGCCAAGGGCCTGCCGGTGGGCCTGCAGATCATGGGCAGCTATTTCGCCGAAGCGAAGATGCTCGGCGCCGCGCACCGCTACCAGCAGGCGACCGACTGGCACCTGCGCGTGCCCAGAGAGGCGCCGCTATGAAGTGGCTGGCGTTGCTCCTCGGGGTATTCGCGCATCAGGCTCTTTCCCAAGAGGTGACCGAGACGCGCGAGCTGATCGGCAATCTAGGCACGCGCGCGGCGCTGATTCATCTCTACGCGACCGACCGGCCCGACGGCTCGGCGCGCGTGACCGGCGAGTACATACTCCTGCCGACCCTGCAGCAGCGCTTCCTCGAAGGCGAGCGCAGCAGGCAGCTCGGCGTGACCTTCCTCAAGGAGGGCAGCTCACCGATCCTATACGGCCGGCCGGCAACGGCCACCCTGCAAGGCACCTGGTCGGGCGGCGTTTTCAAGGGCGTCCGCTATGGCCCGGGCGGGCAGCAGCGCGAGCGATTCGAGTTCAGCGAGAGCTTTGCGCCGATGGACGGCTACAGCGCGGCGTTGCGCTGCGAGACCGCGGACGCGCGCTATTCAGCCACGCTCGCCTATGCCATTGAAAGCGGGAAACTGAAGAGCATCGAGTGGCGATCGAAGGTGTCGCCGGGCGAGCATCCCTGCAATGTCTCGGGTCTCGCGCAGCGCCCCGACAACGGAGGACTGCGCGGCGGCCTGATGTTCACGGCCGGACGCTGCAGCGTCACGCTGCGCGACCTGGGCGAGTACGTGCGCGTCGCCGCGGCGGGCTGCGCCGAAATGTGCGGCTCGCAGGGTTATCTCGAACCGGTGCTGGTGGACCGCAGGGGCAATTGCCAGCTGCTGCGGCCGCAGTCGAAGTAGCGCCGTGGCCTGGGAAATCGTCGTCGGGATCGAGACCCACGCGCAATTGCTGACGCGCAGCAAGATTTTCTCCGGCGCGTCCACCACCTTCGGCGCCGAGCCGAACACCCAGGCCTCGGCGGTAGACATCGCGCTGCCGGGTGTTTTGCCGGTGTTGAATAAGGCTGTGGTGGAGCTGGCGATCCGATTTGGCCTTGCGGTTGGCGGACCGGACGTCATCAGTCGTCGCTCGATATTCGCACGCAAGAACTACTTCTATCCCGACCTTCCAAAGGGATATCAGATCAGTCAGTACGAATTGCCTATCGTTACAGGCGGTTCAATTCAAATTGAGACAACTTCAGGCAAGAAGACGATCCGGCTTACGCGCGCGCACCTTGAGGAAGACGCGGGCAAGTCCTTGCATGAGAATTTTCGCGACATGACCGGCATCGACTTGAACCGCGCCGGCACGCCGCTGCTTGAAATCGTCACCGAGCCCGACCTGAGATCCGCGGCGGAAGCAGTAGCGTATGCGAAAAAACTGCATGAACTAGTGACGTGGTACGAAATCTGCGACGGAAATATGGAAGAAGGTTCGTTCCGCTGTGACGCAAATGTCTCAGTTCGACGCGTTGGTGACACAAAGCTTGGTACGCGCTGCGAAGTCAAGAACCTCAATTCCTTTCGCTTCATGGAGCAAGCGATCGAGTTTGAGGCGAGACGGCAGATCGGGATTCTCGAGGACGGTGGATCAATCGAACAGCAGACACGTTTGTACGATCCGATCAAGGACGAAACCCGTTCCATGCGCACGAAGGAAGATGCGCAAGATTATCGCTATTTTCCTGATCCCGATTTGCTGCCGCTGGTGATCTCGGAGGCGGACATTGAACGGGTAAAGGCCCAGATGCCGGAACCTCTGGAGACAAAGCGGCAGCGATTCGTCGAGATGGGCGTATCGCCAAAGCAAGCGACCCAGTTGATCTCCAGTCGTGAGATGGCAAATTACTTTGACCAAGAGGCCAAGAATAGGCCAAAGGCGGCAATTCCTACTCTTGTAAATTTGATGCTGGGTCCAGTTTCGGCACGATTGAATGAAGAGAATCTGAATATCTCACAAATTAAGATTCCATCCGGTCAACTCGGGACATTGGCGGAACGAATAGCAGACGGTACAACGTCGAGCCAATCGGCAGGGGTTGTGATCTTGCCAATCCTTCTAAAAATGAAAGGCGAAGGCTTGGTCTGGAAGGAAGAAACAGTTGACGCAATCATCGAGAAACATGGCCTGAAGCAGATCAGCGATGCGGGCGCGATCGGAAAGATCGTGGACGAGGTGCTGGCGGCGAACGCGAAGCAGATGGCGGACTACCGGGCGGGCAAGGAGAAGGCGTTCAACTCGCTCGTCGGGCAGGTGATGAAGCGCACTCAGGGCAAGGCGAACCCGGCGCAGGTGAACGAGATCCTGCGCCGAAAACTCGGCGGCTAGGCTATTTCGCGCCCTTGGTGAGTTCGATGTAGCGCTTCTTGTCCTCGTCGTACTTCGTGTTGATCGAATCGACGTCCTTTTTCTTCGACGCCAGCAGGCCTTCCTGCGCCTTGAGGTCGATCTCCGCGTCCTTGATGTCCTGCCCGAACTTCGCCGGCGGTTTGTTCTTGCCCTGGTAGAAGTCGAGTTCCTTGGCCATGTCGCCCTGGCGTTTCTTGATCAGGGCGATCTTGCCCTCGATGTCCTTCACCGTGATCTGGTTCTCCTGTAACGCGCGAGCGCGCGCGTTCTCGATGTCCTTCTCGCCGGTATAGGTGGCGAGCAGCGCGCGGCTGCGGCGCCCTTCCTCTTTGGTGATGACCTCGCGCTTCTTCTTTTCCTCCTCCTCGAGCGCTTTCTTCTCGCGTTCGGCCGCGGAGGCCGCGGCGTCGAAGCGCTTGGTCACCATGCCCTGCGAGTTCAGTTGTTCGACCGGCATTCCCAGGCATTGGGGCGGCACGCTCTGCCCGTAGTACTTCTTGCCGTCCTTGCCGACGCAGCGGTAGGACTGCGCTTCGGCGGCCATGGGCAGGGCGGCGATGGCGATGATGAGAGCGGTGCGCAGCATGACTATCCCCCGGATACGTCGTTGATACGGATTCTAACGCGCCGGAGCCCCCCACGTTGACCTGCTAGAATCCGCGGCGTCACATCGGCCCACGCCATGCATTGCGCAGACCCAGCCTTTATCGCCGATACCACCGCCAGGATGCTGCTCGAGGTGAAAGCGGTGCTGTTTTCCGAGGACAAGCCCTTCATCTTCACCTCCGGCTGGGCGAGCCCGGTTTACATCGACTGCCGCAAGCTCATCTTCTACCCGCGCATCCGCACCCAGCTGGTGGATTTCGCCACCGCGACGCTGTCGCGCGACGCCGGCTTCGAGCAGTTCGACGTCATTGCGGGCGGCGAGACCGCGGGCATTCCGTACGCAGCCTGGATCGCCGACCGCCTGGGGTTGCCGATGCAGTACATCCGCAAGAAGCCCAAGGGTTTCGGGCGCAACGCCCAGATCGAGGGCGATATCCGCGCAGGGGCGCGGACCCTGCTGGTGGAGGACCTCACCACCGACGGGCGCTCCAAAATCAACTTTTGCAAGGCGCTGCGCGAAGCGGGCGCGGTGGTCGATCACGTGTTCGTGAACTTCTACTACGATATTTTTCCAGAGTCGAAGAAGGTGATGAGCGAACTCGGGGTGCGCCTGCACCATCTCGCCACCTGGTGGGACGTGCTGCGCGTGGTCAAGCAGGGCCATTACCTGGGCTCGAAGCAGCTCGGCGAAGTCGAGAAATTCCTCAACGCCCCGGCCGAGTGGTCCGCCGCGCACGGCGGCGTCTCGAGTTTTCCATCGGTTTGAAAGTCATCAACCTCAACGTCAACGGCATTCGTTCGGCCGCGAAGAAGGGTTTGTATCCCTGGCTCGCGGCGCAGAAGGCCGACGTCATCTGCCTCCAGGAAGTGAAAGCGCAGGAGACCGACCTCGATGGCGGGTCGTTCGAGTTGAAGGGATTCGAGCGTCACCTTCATTGCGCGCAGAAGAAGGGCTATGCCGGGGTGGCGCTCTACAGCCGCCGCAAGCCGCAGGCCGTGGTGAAGGGGTTCGGTGAGCGCGAGTTCGACGCCGAGGGGCGGTTTCTCGAGGCCAGATTCGGCAAGCTGGCGGTGATCTCGCTTTACCTGCCCTCGGGTTCCTCAGGGCCGCACCGCCAGGCATCGAAGTTCCGCTTTCTGAAGTCGTTTCTCGTGCATTTGAAGAAACTGAAAGCGAGGGGCGACGAGATCATCCTGTGCGGAGACTGGAACATCGCGCACCAGGCAATCGACCTCAGGAACTGGCGCGCCAACCAGAAGAACTCCGGCTTCCTGCTCGAGGAGCGCGACTGGCTGACGAAGGTGTTCGAGGAAATCGGCTTCGTGGATGTGTTCCGGCGCCTCAACGCCAAGCCCGACCAGTACACCTGGTGGTCGAACCGCGGCCAGGCCTGGGCGAAGAACGTCGGCTGGCGCATCGATTACCAGATTGCCACGCCCGGCGTGGCGGCGAGCGCGCGGCGCGAGTCGATCTACCTCAAGCAGCGCTTCAGCGACCACGCGCCGCTGATCATCGACTACCGCTGGCCGCTCTGAACAGGGGAACCGAGGTTCCCCCGCTGGGTCTCTCCCGCTACCCCTTCCTAGACTGAATTGGGCGCCGCGCCGCCGCGGTTGTAGTCGCCGCTGCAAATCGCAGCCACCAGCCGCGCGCGCCGCGGTACAGGCGCCACAGCGACCAACCGCGGCCAAGCCAGGTGATCGCGCGCCGCGGCCGCAGGGCGACGAGCAGCGCGACGCCGGCAGTGACGATGAGCGGATGGCGCCCGGCCTGGTCCAGCACGCAGCGCGCCGTCCGGATCAGGGAGGCCGCGAGCGCGGCCGCCGCATCCGCGGGCGCGAGCAGTGCAGAGATGGTTTCGCGCTCGGCCTGCGCGCGCGTCGCGAGGCGCACGCGGCGCTCGGCAAGGGCAAGGAGGCGTTCGCGCATCAGGGCCGGCCCAGCGTGTCGCGGTCGCGCTCGAGTTCGGCAAGCGTCGCGGCGAGCAGTTTCGGGCGCTCGCGCCAGCGCAGCCGCGCGACCAGCGTGGCGCCGGCGGCGATGGACACGAACAGCGCCGCGAGCAGTCCCGCCGCGAGCAGGCGGTTAGAGTCCCAGAACACGAGCACCACCAGCACTGCGGCGAACACAATTGCGATGCCGAGGAAGAACAACGCCACGGCGAGCCAGATCAGGATCTCGGCGAGGCGCAGCGCCTGCTCCTCCAGCTCGGTGGCGGCGAGCCGTGTGCGCGTCAGCGCGAACGACAGCAGCGTGCGCGCGAACTCCCTGACCGGGCCGGGCATGGAATGTTCCTCGAAGCCCGTGCGTTGACGGCAGACGGATTAGCGGCGGCTGATGAGAACGCCGAGCACCAGGCCGGCTGCGGCGGCAATGCCCACCGCCTGCCAGGGATTCTCGCGCACGTACTCGTCGGCCGCCTTGGCGGCCAGCTTGGACTTTTCCAGCAACGCGCGCTCGGCTTCGGTCAGTTTCACCTTGGCCGCGGCGAGCGAGGCCTGGATGCGCTCGCGCGCGGCGGAAACCTTCTCGCCCGCCTGTGAGGCGGTGGCGCGCAGCAGTTCCTCGGCGTCGGCAACCACCACTTTCAGGTCGGCGACAAGCTTCTCTTTCGTTACATCGTTTCTGGCGGTTTGGGTATTCATTTCCAGGTGTCCTGACGGTACTTGGGGGAGGGGAGGCTACCGGTTTTTGCACCTGCTGGCAATGCCAAACGACGCACTTCGAGAGTGCTTGTTCATGGGGAGGGTAACATTGCGCCCCGATGGCGCTCGCCGACTACATCGCAGCGTTTCAAAGCCGCAAGATCGGGCTGTTGTTGCTGTTGGGCTTTGCCTCGGGCCTGCCGCTCGCGCTGACCGCGGGCACGCTGCAGGCCTGGCTGGCCGCCGAGAACGTCGACATCGTCACCATCGGCTGGTTCGCGCTCGTCGGCCAGCCTTACACCTACAAATTCCTCTGGGCGCCGTTGATGGACCGTTACGTGCCGCCTTTCCTCGGGCGGCGCAGGGGATGGCTGCTGGTCACGCAAGTGCTGCTCGCGGCGGCGATTGCCTTCATGGGCACGCTCACGCCGGCGGACTCCGTCTGGCTGCTCGGCGCCACCGCCCTCACGGTGGCGTTTCTGTCGGCCTCGCAGGACATCGTATCCGACGCTTTGCGCGCCGATTGGCTGGAGCGCGGCGAACGCGGCGCCGGCGCCGCGGTTTCGGTGCTCGGCTACCGGATCGCGATGCTGGTCTCAGGGGCGGGCGTGTTGATCCTCGCCGACCAGTGGCTCGGCTGGCACGCGGCTTACTGGCTGATGGCGGCCCTGATGGGCGTCGGCATGGTCGCGACCTGGTTCGTGGTCGAACCCGAACCGCGGGGCGCGGCACCGAAAACGCTGGACCAGGCGGTGGTGCGGCCGTTCGCGGAATTCTTCACGCGCGAAGGGGCCGTCGCGCTGCTGCTTCTGGTCGTGCTCTACAAGCTCGGCGACGCTTTCGCGGGCAATCTCACCACCACCTTCCTCCTGCGCGGCCCGGGTTTTTCGCTCACCGAGGTCGGCGCCATCAACAAGGGCTTCGGCCTGGCCGCCACCATATTCGGCGCGCTCGCCGGCGGCGCGCTGATGGCGAAGATGCGCCTGTACCGCGCGCTGCTCGTCTTCGGCATCCTGCAGGCGCTCACCAACCTCGGCTTCATGCTGCTCGCCGCGAGCGGCAAGAGCTACGCGCTGATGGTGACGGTCATCGGCCTGGAGAATCTGTGCGGCGGCATGGGCACCGCCGCCTATGTCGCGCTCCTCATGGCACTCTGCGACCCGCGCTTCTCGGCGACGCAGTACGCGCTACTCTCCGCGCTCTCGGCCGTCGGCCGCGTTTACGTCGGGCCCGTCGCCGGCTATCTGGTCGAGGGACTCGGCTG
>JBCKKZ010000033.1:0-19924 GCA_038904015.1 Burkholderiales bacterium
AGGATTAAATGAAATTTTCCGAAAACGATCGAAGGGAATCGGCGTTTGCTCCTTTGCTGGAAACGCGCGCAGCATCTTGATGTGGTCGCACTATGGGAGCACTCATGCGGGAGTGTGTCTTCAATTTGAGACCGTATTATCTCCTCGGACGTTTACTCTCGCGCACCTCGTGGAGTACGAGAAAGAGTATCCACAGATAAATTTTCTGACCGATTTTGAGGATCAGCTTTTGATTCCTATGCTGCGCAAGCACAAGGGATGGGAATATGAAGGCGAGTGGCGAATACTGCACCTCGCCGGCGCCAATGCATACCTTTCCTTTGATGCTCAATCATTGAGGCGTCTCGTTATCGGATGCCGCGCATCGCCGTCTGTGTACTCGTGTATAGACACCTTGCTGCACGAGCGATATGAAAAAAATCTTCCCAAGGTGCGAATACTGCGAGCTACGCAGCATTCCAGCGAATACAAGTTGCAGGTCTCGCGAGTACCCGATTTGCCTAAATCGTAGATTGTTCCAATAAGGCAGGTCAGCGACAGCCTAAATCGGGCCTTGCGAATGTCCCTCTTGGCCGAAAGCGAACGCTCAAACTGAACCACAACCAGTAACTGCCCATGTTTGACTGTCTGAAGCAAGTTGGGCAGACTACCGCCCCTGCGCCGATTTGAAGTTCAGCTTGCGGGCGCCGAACCGCCGAGGGGTGGGGAAAAACAAATACGGCTAAAGAGACGCGAAGCATTGAACGGGAGGCTCGTCTCCCGTACCTCTAGCGCCCGTTTCTGCGAAAGCTGAACGGGCGTTTTGTTTTTGGACTTTGATGAACGATCGCGCTTCCCTGCTGCAGTCGCTGCTCGCCGAGAGGATCCTGGTCCTCGACGGCGCCATGGGCACGATGATCCAGCGCGAGCGCCTGTCCGAGGAGCAGTTCCGCGGCGAGCGCTTCCGCGGCTGGGGCAGCGACTTGCGCGGCAACAACGACCTGCTGACGCTGACCCAGCCGGCGCTCATCCGACGGCTGCACCTGGACTATCTCGAAGCCGGCGTCGACATTATCGAGACCAACACCTTCAACTCGACCTCGGTGTCGCTCGGCGACTACGGCATGGAGGATCTCGCCTACGAGATCAATCTGGCGGCCGCGCGCATGGCGCGGGATGCGGCGGACGAGTGGCAGAAGCGCGACCGGTCGCGGCCGCGGTTCGTTGCCGGCGCGATCGGGCCGACCACCAAGACCGCCTCGATCTCGCCCGACGTCAACGACCCCGGGTTCCGCGGTATCAGCTTCGATGGACTGGTCGCCGCCTACACCGATGCATTGCGCGGGCTCATCGACGGCGGCGTGGACCTGCTGCTGGTCGAGACCATCTTCGACACGTTGAACGCCAAGGCGGCGCTGTTCGCGATCGAGACGGAATTCGAGAAACGCGGCGCGCGCCTGCCGCTGATCATTTCCGGCACCATCACCGACGCTTCCGGCCGCACGCTCTCGGGCCAGACCACCGAAGCGTTCTACAACTCGGTGCGGCACGCCAAGCCGCTCGCGGTGGGACTGAACTGCGCCCTCGGCGCGAAGGAACTCCGGCAGTACGTGGAGGAACTGTCGGGCATCGCCGAGGTTTCGGTCTCGTGCTACCCAAACGCGGGCCTGCCCAATGCGTTCGGCGAATACGACGACACCCCCGGAAACATGGCGAAGGAGATGGGTTCCTGGGCGCGAGCGGGGTTCCTGAATCTCGCCGGCGGCTGCTGCGGCACCACGCCTGAGCACATCCACGCCATCGCAGAAGCGGTGCGCGGTGTGCGCCCGCGCAATGCGCCCAAACGCACGCCGATGCTGCGGCTCTCGGGCCTGGAGCCGCTCAACATCGGCGAAGGGTCGCTGTTCGTCAACGCCGGCGAGCGCACCAACGTCACCGGCTCGAAGGCGTTCTCGCGCTTGATCCTGGCGGGGGACTACGCCGAGGCGTTGTCGGTTGCGCGCCAGCAGGTCGAGAACGGCGCGCAGGTGATCGACGTCAACATGGACGAGGGGATGCTCGACTCGGAGAAGGCGATGGTGACCTTCCTGAGTCTCGCTGCATCGGAGCCCGACATTTCGCGCGTGCCGGTGATGGTCGACTCCTCCAAATGGAGCGTGATCGAGGCGGGACTCAAGTGCCTGCAAGGCAAGGGCATCGTCAATTCCATCAGCATGAAGGAGGGCGAGGCGGAGTTCCTGCGCCAGGCGAACCTGGTGCGCAAGTACGGCGCGGCGGTGGTGGTGATGGCTTTCGACGAGAAGGGCCAGGCCGACACGCTCGAGCGGCGCATCGCGGTGTGCCAGCGCGCCTACGACCTGCTGACGCAGAAAGCCGGCCTCGCGCCCGAGGACATCATTTTCGACCCGAACATTTTCGCGATCGCCACGGGTCTGGAAGAACACGCGCGCTACGGCCTGGACTACCTCGAGGCGGTGAAATGGATCCGCGCCAACCTGCCGGGCTGCGGGGTCTCGGGCGGCGTGTCGAACCTGTCGTTCTCGTTCCGCGGCAACGATGCGGTGCGCGAGGCCATGCACACCGCGTTTCTGTACCACGCGGTTCAAGCCGGCATGACCATGGGCATCGTCAACGCGGGGCAACTCGGCGTCTACGAGAAGATCGAGCCCGAGCTGCGCGAGCGCGTCGAGGACGTGATCCTCGCCCGCCGTCCGGATGCCACCGAGCGCCTGCTCGAGTACGCCGCTGGCGTGACGGGCGGCGCACGCTCCACGGAGAAAGATGACGCATGGCGGCGCGGCACGGTGCAGGAGCGCCTGACGCACGCGCTGGTCAACGGCATCACCAGCCACGTGGTCGCCGACACCGAGGAGGCGCGGCAGAGTTTCGCCTATCCGATCGAGGTCATCGAAGGCCCGCTGATGGACGGCATGAATGTGGTGGGTGACTTGTTCGGCGCGGGAAAAATGTTCCTGCCACAGGTGGTCAAGTCGGCACGGGTGATGAAACAAGCGGTTGCGCACCTGCTGCCCTACATAGAGGCGGAGAAGCTGCGCTCGGGCGAGGCCGGCCGCCCCAAGGGAAAGCTGGTCATCGCCACCGTGAAGGGCGACGTGCACGACATCGGCAAGAACATCGTCGCCGTCGTGCTCCAGTGCAACAACTACGACGTGGTGAACCTGGGCGTGATGGTGCCCGCCAAGACCATCCTCGAAACGGCGAAGCGCGAGAAGGCCGATGCGATCGGCCTGTCGGGGCTGATCACGCCGTCGCTGGAGGAAATGGCGCACGTGGCACGCGAAATGGAGCGCGAGGGCTTCACCATCCCGCTGCTGATCGGCGGCGCCACCACCTCGCGCGCGCACACCGCGGTGAAAATCGCGCCCAACTATCCCGGCCCGGTGGTGTACGTGCCGGACGCCTCGCGCTCGGTGGGCGTGATGCAGAGCGTTCTCTCGACGGACCAGCGCGACGCCTACATCGCCGGCGTGCGCGCCGACTACGAAAAAATCCGCATCCAGCATCGCGACAAAAAGGGGCCGGGACCGCTGGTGTCGATCGCCGAAACGCGGCGCCTGGGGCTTGCCACCGACTGGTCGGCCTACCGGCCGCCGGCGCCGCGCACGCCCGGAATCACGGTGCTGCGCGACTACCCGGTCGAGAAGCTGGTGCCGTATATCGATTGGACACCGTTTTTCCAAGCCTGGGAGCTCTCCGGACCCTATCCGAAGATTCTTGAAGACCCGGTCGTTGGCGACGCCGCCCGCAAAGTACACGCCGAAGGACTGGAAATGCTGCAGAAGATCGTGCGCGGGAAATGGATCTCGGCGAACGGCGTGTGCGGCCTTTTCCCGGCGGCGCGGGTGAATGGCGACGATATCGAGATATATCGGGATGAGAGCCAAAGCACAGTAGCGATGACCTGGCACAACCTGCGCCAGCAGAATCAGAAGCCGACCGGCCGCGCCAACCAGTGCCTGGCGGATTTAATCGCGCCGAAAGAAGCCGGCGTCGCCGACTGGATCGGCGCCTTCGCGGTGGCCGTGGGCGGCCTGGAAGCGAAACTCGCGCAGTTCGAGGCGGGGCACGACGACTACAGCGCGATCATGCTCAAGGTGCTCGCGGACCGGTTGGCGGAGGCCTTCGCCGAGCACCTGCACGAGCGCGTGCGGCGCGAATTCTGGGGCTACGCCGCCAACGAGCAGCTGTCGGGCGCGCAGATGATCGCAGAGGGCTATCGCGGCATCCGCCCGGCACCGGGTTATCCCGCCTGCCCGGACCACACCGAGAAGGGCGCGTTGTTCGATCTGCTGCAGGCCGAAAAGAACGCCGGTATCACGCTTACCGAGTCCTTCGCGATGCTGCCGGCCTCCGCGGTGTCCGGCTTCTACCTGTCGCATCCGCAATCGAGTTATTTCGCGGTCGGCAAGATCGGCCGCGACCAGGTCGAAGATTACGCGCGGCGCAAAGCCATCACGGTCGCGGAAGTGGAGAAATGGCTAGCACCGTACTTGGCGTACGAACCCGCCGATATAATGGCCGGCACTTCAACCTAGAGAGAACGCAATGGGCAAAGGCGACAAACGCACGCGGCGCGGCAAGATCTACAAGGGCAGCTACGGCAAGTCGCGCCCGCACGGCGCGAAGAAGAAGGCGAAGAAGAAAAAGTAGCCAGATAGGAACAGGAGCCTCGGCTCCCGTACCTAGGTTTCCTCGCGCCGGCCGACCGGCAGGCCGAGGGCCTTCAGCTTGCGGTACAGGTGCGTGCGTTCCAGACCGGAGTGCTCCGCCACCTTTGACATGCTGCCGTGCTCGCGTGCCAGCAAGTGCTCGAAATACAGGCGCTCGAAGGCTTCGCGCGCTTCCCGATACGGACGGTCCAGCGCGATCTCGGGCGGCGGCGAGGTTCCCGCATGCGCCGCCAGCACGCGCTCGACATCTTCCAGCCCAATGTCCTCTTCGAGCGCGCCCAGCGCCAGGTTCTTGACCACACTGTCCAGCTCGGCAAGATTTCCCGGCCAGCCGTGATGCCGCAGCGCGTTCAGCGCCGCGACTGACAGGCGCCGCGGCGGGCAGGCGCGCGCCTCCACCAGCTGCACCAGGATAAGCGCGGCGAGATCGGGCACGTCTTCGGCGAACTCGCGCAGCGCCGGCAGCTTGAGCACAAGCTCGGAGAGGCGCGCGATCGTTTCGGCGTCGAACTCGTGCTTGTCGATCAGCACGCGCCCATCGACCGGCGTGAACGAGACCACGCGCGCCTTGTGCTTGTCGGCGCGAGCCAACAGGAATTCGAGACTCTTCTGCTCGGCGCGCCCAAGGCGGGAAAGGTCGCCCACGAACAGCACGCCGCCCGCGGCGCGCAGCAGCACCTCCGAGGAAGCTTCGGCCAGCATCTCGGGCCCCTCAACGAACGGCGTACCGGCGGCGGCAAGCAGCCGGGCGAACAGTTCGGGCCGCATGCCGCGCTCGCCGCGCAGCATCACCGGAGCACCGGTCTGGGCGAGCTGCGTAAGGCGCTTGCGCGTCTCCGCAAGCGCGGAGGAGCGGCCGAGGGTGGCTAGCGACAGCTCGCGTGGAGCGGCCGCCTCCTGACTGCGCAAGGCACGCTTGACGGTTGCGAGCAAGCGCTGCAGCGCGATCGGCTTTTCCAGGTAGTCGAGCGCGCCGATGCGCGTCGCCTCGACTGCCGTCTCTATGGTGCCGTGCCCGGACATCATCACCACCGGCATGTTGAGCTGGCCGTTCGCCGCCCATTCCTTGAGCAACGAGATACCGTCGGTATCCGGCATCCAGATGTCGAGCAGCACCAGGTCGGGGCGGTTGCGTTCGCGCAGCTGCCGCGCCTCGCCGGCGCTCTCGGCAAGCAGCACCTGATGACCCTCGTCGGCCAGGATCTCCGCGAGCAGTTCCCGGATCCCCACTTCGTCATCCACGACCAGAATCTGCGCCATGGTCCTAAGCCGCCTGCGACTTGGGGCGGGCAACGCCCGCCGCTGCGCTCATGACCGGCAGCAGAATGGTGACCGATGCTCCCTTGGCGAGGCGATTCTCGATTGCCAGCTCGCCGTGGTGCTCGTCGACGATTTTCTTGACGATCGCCAGGCCCAGACCGGTGCCGCGCGGTTTGGTGGTTACATAGGGCTCGAAGATTCTCGCCATCATTTCCTCCGGAAAACCGCCACCGTTGTCGGTGACCGAGAGCCGCACCTTGTCTTCCAGCAGTTCAGTGCGCACCTCGATGAGCGGCGCTTCGGCAGGGTTTTTCCTGTTCTCCAGCGCATCCTGCGCGTTCTGCACCAGATTGTGGAGTACCTGCCGCATTTGCGCCGAGTCTGCCCGTACCTGGGGCAGCGAGGCCGCGAGTTTCCGCGCGATCGGCGTCTTCGAGGTTTCATAGAGCGCAAGCACTTCGAGCACCAGGGAGTTGAGATCGAGACCGGCCAGCACCGGCGCCGGCAATCGCGCGTAATCGCGGAAATCGTCCACCATGCTTTTCAGCGCCGCAACCTGGTTGACAATGGTCCGCGTGCCGCGCGCCAGCACGTCAGCGTCTTCCGGTCCCAGCTTGGGCGAGAGCTTCATCTCCATGCGCTCGGCAGAAAGCTGGATCGGGGTCAGCGGATTCTTGATTTCATGGGCGAGGCGCCGGGCGACTTCCGCCCACGCGGTGGCGCGTTGCGCCTGAATCAGCTGTGTAATGTCGTCGAATACCAGGACGTACCCGCCCGCGGGATCCTGCGGCAACGCGGTGCCGCGCACCAGCAGCGTCTTGCCGGTACTCTTCAAATCGACTTCCCGCTGCCATGCCAGCGCGCCATGGGCGCGGAACTGCTCGCGCATGTCCGCCGCGAAAGCCTCCAGCTCGCTGCCGAGCGTGGCGAGCGCGCCGTGGTTGGAAATGGACAATCGAAGCTCGTGATCGAAAACCAGCACGCCGGCTGAAAGGTTGGCGAGGATGTTCTCGAGACGAGCTTTGGCGCTTTCCAGTGCCGTGCGATTCGCCTCCACCACGCTGCGCGCCTCATCGAGCTGGCGCGTCATGGAGTTGAATGATTCGGTCAGCACGCCCAGTTCATCGCCGCTGGTGACCGGTGCCTGGCGGCTGAAGTCGCCGCGCGCCACCGCCTGAGTGGCCTGCGCCAGGTTGGCGAGCGGCTCGGAGAGGCGGTTGGCGAGCACCACGGCCAGTGCGATGGCGACGAGCAGCGCCATGGAGAGGGTCAGCGTGAGCGTAACGATGTAGATTCGCTTCAGGCCCTGGCGAGAGAGCGCCAGTTCGCGATAATCGCGGTAGGCGGTCTCGACCGCCTCGGCGCTGCGGCTGAACTGCTCGGGCACCGTCTGCCGGAGCTGCACGAAGCGCGCCTCATCCGCGAGCGCGAGGGTCGCGACCGGCACCACCACCCGTAACGAGAGTGGCTTTCCGGCGGCGGCTTCCACCGAGCTGTAACCGCGCGAGGTGCGTGCCTGGCGCAACACCTGCGGCGTGGGCAATTCGTCGGGGATTAGCCGCGAAACATCCTCGCTCGCGCTCGCGAGCACCCGTCCGGAGGCGTTGACGATCACCGCCTCCTGAACTCCGGCCTGGTCGCGCAGCCGGCTGAGTACCAGCAGTTGCTGGCCAGCCGGACGATCGGCAAGTTCAACCGCGATGCCGCGCGCCTTCGCCTGCAGTTCGGCGAGCATCCGATCGATCGCGGACCGGCCGAGGTTGATGCCGCCTTCGAGTGCCGCGTCCACCTTGATGTCGAACCAGGACTCGATGCTCTTGGAGAGGAACTGGACCGAAACCGTGTAAACCAGCGCTCCAGGAACCACCGCCATCAGCGCGAGCAGCAGGAGCAGGCGGACCGTCAACCTTGAGCCGAATGCCCGCTGCCGGTATTGGCGCCACAGCGTGCGAATCTGCCAGGCGACCAGCACCGCAAGCAGCGCCGCGAGCGCCGCGTTCAGTCCCAGCAGCAGCGGATAGTGGTTCGCGAACACCGTGGTGTTGCCGCTCGCGGTGGCCAGCAGAAACAGCAGCACGCCAGCGAGCGCCGCGCCGAGGAGAATCAGCAGCCTCATCGCGCTTCCGCCTCCTTCGGCTCGCGGCTCTCTACCGGCGCGGGGGACGCCGCGGGCGGCCGGAAAGTGAAGCGCCTCCACGGCGATTCCAGAGTGAGCTCGCGGTTGGTGAGCGCGCTGAGTTGAAAGGGTCTGGGCAGCAGCGTGCCGTCCACCCGCATGCGCACCGCGGCTTCGTAGTTGGCATCGGCGAGCGCGGCGCCGCGCTCCACTACCTGCCAGTTGCGCACGCGACGCAACACGTTCAAGGCTTCCTCCAACGTGGTGTAGTTCTGCTGCAGAACGCCGGTGGAAAGCCGGTAGCGGCGCGAAAGAGCGTGGTAGGACAAGCGCAGTTGCAGACGCTTGGCAGCCGCCTTCTCGTCGAACCAGTACCAGCGCGGGCGGGTGAGCTCGAACTCGACGACGAAATACAGCGGTACGCCGTTGGTGACCACCTCGGCGAGCCGCGGATTCAGATCGAACGCGAAATCCGCGGCCAGCACCACGCCGTCCTCGGTGACGCTCAGCCGCGCGTCGGTGATCTCGATCTCGTCCGCATGAATGGGAAATGCGGCGGCCAATGCGAGCGCGGCAAAAAAGTTTCTCAGGACAGCGATGCCTCGCATGGCGCGTTGCCTCGGGGCCCGTTCAGGACAGCTTCTCTAGCAGGGCGAAAAAGAATCCGTCGTGTTCGGGTCCGGGCAGAAGCTGCGCCGCGGCGCCATCGGGCAGGGGCACGCGGCGCGCACGCGGCGTGCGAGCGGTGAATGCGTCGACCACCGCGCCGTTCTCCTCCGGGAAAACCGAACAGGTGACATACAGCAATTTACCACCCGGGGCGAGCGTACGCCAAAGCGCATCCAGGATGCGCGCCTGGCGCGCCGCAAAGGCGGCAACGTCCGCGTTTCGGCGCAGCCATTTTAGGTCGGGGTGGCGCCGTGCCACGCCGGATGCGGAGCAGGGCACATCGGCGAGTATCCGCTCGAAAGCCACGCCGTCCCACCATGCCTCCAGCGCGGTGCAGTCGGCCGCGCGCACCTGTGCTTTGAGCCCAAGCCTTTCCTGGTCGCGCGTTATACCGGCGCACCTGGCGGCGTCGGCGTCCAGCGCGGTCAGCTCGACGTCCGCCGACTCGAGAATATGGGCACATTTGCCGCCGGGCGCGGCGCAGGCATCGAGTACTCGCTGACCGGCCCGCAACTCCATCAAATCCGCCGCGCGCTGCGCACCCGCGTCCTGCACCGAAACCTCGCCCTGGGCAAAACCAGGCAGGCGATCGACCGGCACCGGCTTATCCAGCAGCAACGCCAGCGGACCGACGCGGCTCGCGGCTATCCCCTCTGCGGCAAGGCGCGCGGCATAGGCCTGCGGTGCAGCGCGACGCCTGTTCACCCGCAGGCACATCGGCGGGTGCGTGTTCCCCGCAGCCAGCACCTGCTCCCAAGCCAGCGGATAGGCCGTCCGCACGCGTTCAATCCACCACTTCGGATGCCTGTGATGGGCCACCTCATCGGCACCCAGCCGCGCCTCGAGCCCGGCCCGCGCGCGCAGGAAATTACGCAGCAGCGCGTTCACGTAACCCTTGGCGCCGCTGCGCTGCATCGCAACGCAGGCGCGCGCGGCCTGGTCCACGACGGTATATTCTGCATAGCGGCCGGATTCAAGCGCGTAGAAGGAACACCACAACAGCGCCTCGACCAGCCGATCTGTTGTCCCGGCGCGATTCGAAAGCGCGGCGACGATCGCCTGCAAGCGGCCATAGCGCCGCAGCGTGCCGTAGCACAGATCGGCTTGTGCGGCGCGCGAGCCGGGCTCACGCTCGGCGTGTTCGAGTTCGGCCGACAAACTGCGGCCGGCCGCAACCCGCGCGACCATCGCCGCGGCCGCAGCGAGGGCTTCAGCGAGCGGCGCCAAGGCGCTCGCCGCGCGCAATTGAGAAACCGCGCAGAAAATCCGCCGCCGCGAGGCGTGTCCCACCGGCTCGCTGCAATTCCGTGACCAGCAGCGCGCTCTCGCCACAGCCGATCAGAATACCGTCGGCGCGTGCCTCCAGTACCTCGCCCGGCGTTCCCGTGTGCGGCATGCAGCGTGCGCGCCAGACCTTGATGATTTCGCCACGCAACTGTGATCGCGCACCGGGCGCAGGGCGCAACGCCCGCACCGCGCGCTCCAGTTCGGCACAGGGCCTCGTCCAGTCGAGTTCGGCCTCTGCCTTGCCGATTTTCCGCGCATAGGTCGCACCGCACCCAGGCTGCGGCAAGACCCTAGCGCCTCCTTTCGCGACGTCTGCGAGCGCGCCGACGACCGACTCGGCGCCGAGCGCCGCAAGCCGATCATGCAGGGATTGAGCGTCGTCGTCATGCGCGATCGCCAGGCGGTGCTGCGAGAGCGTCGGGCCGGTGTCCAGCCCCGCATCCATCTTCATGATTGTGATCCCGGTTTCACCATCCCCGGCCAGCAGCGCGCGTTGAATCGGCGCCGCGCCGCGCCAGCGCGGCAGCAGCGATGCATGGATATTGAGCGCACCGTGTGGTGCTAGCTCAAGTACGCCCGTCGGCAGGATCAATCCGTACGCCGCAACTACCAGAACCTCCGGCTGTGCTGCGGCGAGACGATCGAGTACCCCCTCTTCTTGCAAGCTGCGCGGCTGAAAGACTTCCAGGCCGCGGGCGACGGCCAATTGCTTGACGGCACTCTGCGCTGGACGCAGGCCGCGGCCCGCAGGCCGGTCTGGTTGCGTCAGCACCAGCACGATCTCGTGGCCGGCATCAAGCAGTGCCGCCAGCGCACGCGCTGCAAACTCTGGAGTGCCGGCGAAGACTAGACGCAGGAAGGTGTCAGGCGACCGAAGAGATCAAGCACTTTTGCGAAGCTGTTTCGCGAGCCGTGCCCGGATGCGCTGTTGCTTGAGCTGTGAGAGGCTTTCGACGAACACCTTGCCCTTCAAGTGATCCATTTCGTGCTGGATGCACACCGCGAGCAGCCCTTGCGCCTCGAGCGTAAACAGATTGCCGTTCTGGTCGTGGGCACGCACTTTGACCCGTTCGGCGCGCTCCAGCGTTTCGTAAATCCCCGGCACCGAGAGACAACCTTCCTCTATATCCGAGGTGCCGCTCGCGTCGACGATCGCTGGGTTGATCAGCACCACAAGAGTATCGCGGCGCTCGGAGACATCGATCACGATCAACTGCCTGTGCACGTCGACCTGGGTCGCGGCGAGTCCGATGCCGGGTGCCTCGTACATGGTTTGCGCCATGTCAGCGACAAGCCTTTTCAACGGCTCGTCAAAAACGGTTACCGGCACTGCGATCTTGTGCAGTCGCGCGTCGGGGAATCGAAGGATGTTCAGGAGCGCCATAAATCAGAAATTTGCTTGCAAATTGAATCGATTACGTGCAGTATCTAAGGCTGTGGTTAAACAGTCGGGTCTTTATGCTACATCCGGGTACGCAAATCGCAATCTCAACCGGCCCGGAACGTCAGCCACCGATCGGGGGCTTTATGTACCAACAATGGCGTAAGTCTATCACAACGCTGGCTTTTGTCCTCGCCGGGGTAGTCGCTGCGGGGGCTTTGGCGCAGGCGCCCAAAACGCCCTTGGCGATGAAACCGGACGCTCCCGAGCGTTACGTTGTCGTGCGAGGCGACACTCTGTGGTCGATTGCGCTGCGTTACACGGATTCTCCCTGGCGCTGGTCCGAACTTTGGAACCTGAACAAGGAAGAGATCAAGAATCCTCACCGCATCTACCCGGGCAATATCATCGTGCTGGACCGCGCGCGCGGTCGACTCGCGCTGTCCGATACGGTGAAGCTGAGCCCGAAAATACGCGCGGAATCTACCGCACAAACCGCGATTCCGAGCATTCCGCCGGCGATCATTGAGCCGTTCCTGACGCGCCCCCTGGTCATCGAAGCCGATGGTCTGGACAACGCGCCGACCATCGTCGCCACCGAGGAATCTCGCGTCATCCTGGCGGCCGGCAACCGCGCCTTCGTCCGCGGTACCGGGAATTCCAAGGAAACTACCTGGTTCGTCTACCGGCGTGGCGCGGCACTGGTCGACCCCGACACCAAGTCAACGCTGGGATACGAAGCGATTTATCTGGGGATTGCGAACGTGGTCCGCGCAGGCGACCCCGCTGTCATCCAGATTGCCTCAGTCACCCAGGAAATCGGCGTCGGCGACAAGCTGATACCTGCAGGTAAGCCGGAGATACCGACCTATGCACCACGGGCTCCGGCGGCGCCGGTGCAGGGCCGTATCATCTCCATGTATGGCAGGGATTCCCGCTTGGGTGAGTATGGGAACCAGTCCGTCGTTGCCATCAACCTTGGCAAATCGCAGGGAATCGAGGTCGGGCATATTGTCGCCCTCTACCGGCCAGGCGCGACTGTTGCCGAGGGGCGGTATCGCTTGATCGGATCCCAGACGAAACTCACGATGCCCGACGAACGATACGGTATCGCGTTTGTGTTCCGTGTATTCGACAAGGTATCCTATGCGCTGATAATGAGCGTCTCGAAACCTGTCAATTATTTGGATCTTGTACAGAATCCCTAAGCGCAACCGGAGCGGGCTGCCGGCATGATGTCCGACCCGGGGCTGGCGAGCTGGCTGCAACTTACCCTCGCGCCAGGTCTCGGTGCCGCAACGCTTCGCAAGCTGCTCTCGCAGTTCGGCCTTCCGGAGAAAGTCATTGCCGCAAGCCGCGCCGACTTGGCGCGTTTCGCGAGCGCCGAAGTGCTGCAGGCGCTGGATTCGGACGCCGTAGCGAAAGCGGTGGAACACGCGCTTGCCTGGCTGGAGCAGCCGGGAAGCGCCATCGTCACGCTCACAGATACCGCCTACCCCAGGCTGCTGCTCGAGATCACCGATCCTCCTGCTGTCCTGTACTGCCGCGGGCGCACCGATCTGCTCAACCGGCCCGCGCTGGCGCTGGTCGGCAGCCGGAACGCCACTGCCCAGGGGAATAGCAACGCGGAGCAGTTCGCGCGCAGTTTCAGTACTGCGGGTCTCACTATCGTCTCCGGCCTGGCCCAGGGCATCGATGCCGCCGCCCATCGCGGCGGACTGGCGGGCGAGGGTTCGACCATTGCAGTGCTGGGAACCGGGATAGACATAACCTATCCGCAGGCCAACGCCGCGCTGGGCGCCGAAATCGCCGCAATGGGATTGCTGGTGTCCGAGTTCCCGCTCGGCACGCGGGCGCTGGCGCACAATTTCCCGCGCCGCAATCGCGTGATCAGCGGGCTGGCACAGGGGTGCCTGGTTATCGAGGCTGCGCTCGCTTCGGGTTCACTCATCACGGCGCGTGCCGCCGCCGAGCAGGGGCGCGAAGTGTTCGCCGTACCCGGCTCGATCCATTCGCCGCTCTCGAAGGGCTGTCACGCACTGATCAAGTCAGGGGCCAAACTCGTCGAGTCGGCCGAAGATGTCCTCTCGGAGCTGTCCGCATTTCGTCGCAGCGGGGTCGCACCCAGCCGCGCGGCGGCGAACCTGCCGGCGGCACCCGCGGCAACGGGCAACACCGACGAGCCACTGCTCGCTTGCATGGGGTTCGATCCGGCGGACGTGGACTCGCTGTGCACGCGCGCCGGCCTGCCGGCGGAGCGGGTGTCGGCCGAATTGCTGCGCCTGGAGTTGGCAGGCCGCGTAACCGTTTTGCCCGGTGGCCGCTACCAGAGGCTAAACTGAGGGCCTGATCGAGGGCTCAACTGAGGAGAGAAAAATAATGTACGACATCCTCGTCTACCTGTTCGAGAACTGTCAGCAGCACGAAGTGTCCAACCAGCAGGAGCGGGTCGCGAAAAAGCTGTCAGCGGCCGGTTTCGAAGAGTCCGACATAAGCGAGGCGCTCACCTGGCTGGCTGGCGTGGCGCGCGGCCCGCACCGCTCATTCGCGCCGCTGCCCGACTCCGGCGCCGCTTTTCGCGCCTACGCGCCCAAAGAACTCGCCAAACTCGATGCCGAATGCCGCGGCCTGCTGATCTATTTCGAGCAGTCCGGAATCCTCAGCCCCCAGACGCGCGAGACCGTGATCGAGCGAGCGCTCGCGGCCACGGGCGACGGCCTTAGCATCGAGCAGCTGAAGCTTGTCGTACTGATGGTCCTCTGGAACCAGCGGATCCCGAGTAGCCGGCTGGTTGCCGAAGATCTGCTGTCACCCGCAGGCGCGCGGCTGCCAAGCTGAAGTTCCTGCGCGCAAGCGCGCAGTTTTTCCTCAGAGTTGATGCGGTACTCTCTTTGCGGGTATCCTTCGCGCCCCCGTATGCCGAAGAAACTTATCATCGCCGAGAAACCATCCGTCGCCGTCGACATATCGCGCGCGCTGGGCGGTTTCACGCGTAAGGGCGAGTATTTCGAGAGCGACAAGTACGTGCTGTCCTCCGCGGTCGGCCATCTGCTCCAACTCACCCTGCCGCCGGAGCACGACGTCAAGAAGGGCAAGTGGTCGTTCGCCAATCTGCCGGTCGTGCCGCCGCATTTCGATCTGGCGCCGATCGAGAGGAGCGAGGCCCGCCTGAACGTGCTGCTGAAACTCCTCAAGCGCAAGGATGTCGGCGGCATCATCAATGCCTGCGACGCGGGGCGCGAGGGGGAGCTGATTTTCCGCTACATCGCGCAATACTCGAAAACCAAAAAGCCGATCGAGCGTTTGTGGCTGCAGTCGATGACGCAATCGGCCATTCGCGACGGCTTTGCCAGTCTGCGCCAGGACCGCGACCTGCTGGCGCTGGCGGATGCGGCGAAAAGCCGCTCCGAGGCCGACTGGCTGGTGGGCATCAACGGCACCCGCGCCATGACTGCCTTCAACTCCAAGGAAGGCGGCTTCTACCTCACCACAGTGGGGCGCGTGCAGACGCCGACCCTTGCGATCATGGTCGAACGCGAGGAAAAGATCCGCGCCTTCGTGCCGCGCGACTACTGGGAGATTCACGCACGCTTCGGTGCCAAGGCCGGTGAGTACGCGGGCCGCTGGTTCGATCCGGCGTTCAAGAAGGACGAGGATCCAGAACGCAAGGCGGAGCGCCTGTGGACTGCGGAGCGGAGCGAGGCGATCGCCGCTGCCTGCGCCGGCAAGCAGGGCACGGCCTCCGAAGAGACCAAGCCCTCGACCCAGGCGTCGCCGCTGCTCTACGACCTGACCAGCCTGCAGCGCGAAGCCAACGGGCGCTTCGGATTCTCCGCCAAAGGCACCCTGTCGCTCGCGCAGTCCCTGTACGAGCGGCACAAGGCGCTCACGTACCCGCGCACCGACGCGCGCGCGCTGCCAGAGGACTATGTCGCCACGGTCAAAAAGACGATGAACGCGCTCACGGGGATCAAGGAGTTCGCGCCTTTCGCGAAGCAAGTCCTCAAGGGCGGCTGGGTACGGCCGAACAAGCGAATCTTCGACAACAGCAAGATCTCGGACCACTTTGCGATCATTCCGACACTGCAGACCCCCGGCCACCTGAGCGAGCCAGAGGCGAAGCTCTACGACCTGGTGGTGCGACGCTTCCTCGCGGTGTTCTTCCCGTCGGCGGAGTTCCTGCAGACGACCCGTATCACCACTGTCAATAAAGAGCAGTTCAGGACCGACGGGCGCGTCATGCAGAGCCCTGGCTGGCTGGCCGTGTACGGCAAGAGCCTGCAGGACGAGACGGTTACCCTGCCCGCGATCACGCAGGGCGAGAAGGTGGGTACGCTGGAAGCCAAGGCGACGGCAAATCAGACCCGGCCGCCGGCGCGCCTCAACGAAGCAACGCTGCTCTCCGCCATGGAAGGCGCCGGCAAGCTGATCGAAGACGACGAGTTGCGCGAGGCGATGGGGGCGAAGGGACTCGGCACACCCGCCACGCGCGCGGCTGTCATCGAGGGTCTGATCTACGAGAAATATGTCGAGCGGCTCAACCGCGAGCTGAAGCCGACGTGGAAAGCGTTCCGGCTGTTTTTCGCCCTCAGGCACTTCGGCGTCGACGAGATCACATCGCCCGAACTTACGGGAGACTGGGAATTCAAGCTGAAGCAGATGGAGCAGGCAAAGCTGCCGCGGGAACAGTTCATGAAGCACATCGAGCAGGTGACGCGCGACTTGGTAAAGCGCGTCAAGGCCGGCACCATCCCGGAAGAGGCCTTCGCCACTGTCACCGTGCCCTGCCCGAAATGCGGCGGCGTGATTCAGGAGACCTACCGCAAGTTCCAGTGCCAGTCCTGCGATTTCTACATCTGGCCAGTGCTGCTGGGGCGGGACTGGTCGCCTGAAGAAGTCGCGGAGTTGATCACCAAGAAGTTCATCGGCCCGCTGAATGGTTTTCGCAGCAAGCAGGGCAGGCCGTTCTCGGCGGGCCTCAAACTGACCGGCGAATTCAAGATCGAGTTCGATTTCGGCCAGGGCGCGGGTTCGGACAGCGACGAACCGGTCGATTTCAGCGGCCAGGAGTCGCTCGGGGCCTGCCCGAAATGCGGCTCGCGGGTATTCGAACATACTGTGTCGTACGTCTGCGAGAAGTCGGTCGGGCCGCAGCGCAGCTGCGACTTCCGTTCCGGCCGCATGATTCTGCAGCAGCCGGTCGAGCGCGCGCAGATGCACAAGCTCCTCGCCACCGGGCGCACCGATCTGCTGACCGGGTTCATGTCGAAAAAGAACCGGAAGTTCAAGTCCTTCCTGGTGAAGACACCCCAGGGGAAAATAGGCTTCGAATTCCTGCCGCGCGCGGAGAAACCAGGCAAATCGCCGTCGGCGAAAGAACCGGTGAAGAAGATCGCAGCAAAAAAGACGACCACCAAACCCGTCAAAAAGAAGCGCTCTGCCTGACTAGACGTCCAGGTTTCTGACGCCGAGCGCGTTCAATTCGATGAACGCGCGGCGCGGCTCCACCTCATCCCCCATCAGTTTAGTGAATATCTCGTCGGCGGCGATGCCGTCGTCAATCTGCACTCTCAGCAGCCTGCGAATCTGCGGGTCCATGGTGGTTTCCCACAGCTGCGCCGGGTTCATTTCCCCCAGCCCCTTGTAGCGCTGCAGGCTCATCGACTTCCGCACCTCGGCCAGCAGCCAGCGCATGGCGTCACCAAAATCCTTCACCGGATACTTCTTCTCGCCGCGTTGCACGTAGGCTCCGACACCAACTAAACCCCGCAGCATCTCTGCCGTCTGCCGGATCTGGGCATAGTCCCCGGAGTGTACGAATTCCGAGTCGATCGTGGTTACTCGCATGTTGCCGTGCCGCGTGCGCTCGATACGTGCCTGGTAACGCTCCGTCTTGGGATCGAAATGTGCCGATACGCGAATTCCGCTCCCCAGCAGCGCGGCGGCCAGTGCCTCGGCTGAGGCCTGAGCGGTTTCGCGGCGCCCGAGATCGACCTGCACGCCGCGCAGCATCGCCAGCAGGACTTCACGGTCGATCCAGCGCGAGACACGGACGATGACCGCCTCGGCGAGCAGATACGCCCTGGCAAGCTCCGCCAGCGTGTCGCCGGTGATCGGCTCGCGCCTCGCCGCCGGATGCAGCGCGGCGTCGACCAGCGCCTGGCGCAGCATGAACTCGTTCAGTTCGTGCTCGTCCTTCAGGTAGCGCTCGTCCTTGCCGAGCTTGGCCTTGTAGAGCGGCGGCTGCGCGATGTAGATGTGACCGCGCTCCACCAATTCTGGCATCTGCCGGTAGAAAAACGTCAGCAGCAGAGTACGGATATGAGCGCCGTCCACATCCGCGTCGGTCATGATGATAATACGGTGGTAGCGCAGCTTTTCAGGGTTGTACTCTTCTTTGCCAATGCCGCAGCCGAGCACGGTAATCAGCGTTACAATTTCGGCCGAGCCGAGCAACTTGTCGAAGCGCGCCTTCTCCACGTTAAGGATCTTGCCCTTCAACGGCAGGATTGCCTGGAACTTGCGGTCGCGACCCTGCTTCGCCGAACCACCGGCCGAATCCCCCTCGACCAGATAAAGCTCGCATTTCGCTGGATCCTTCTCCTGGCAGTCGGCGAGCTTGCCGGGCAATCCCAGGCCGTCGAGCACGCCCTTGCGCCGCGTCATCTCACGCGCTTTGCGGGCGGCTTCGCGGGCGCGCGCCGCATCGACGATCTTGGCGGTAATGACGCGCGCATCCGCCGGCCGCTCTTCCAGGAATTCACGCAGCTTTTCGGCCACCACTTCCTCGACCACCGGCCGCACCTCGGAGGAAACCAGTTTTTCCTTGGTCTGCGAGGAGAACTTCGGCTCCGGTACCTTCACAGACAGTACGCAGGCCACACCCTCGCGCATGTCATCGCCCGTGGTTTCCACCTTGGCTTTTTTGGCGAGTTCGTGCTCTTCGATGTACTTGTTGAGCACGCGCGTCATCGCCGCGCGCAGCCCGGTGAGATGCGTGCCGCCGTCTTTCTGCGGGATGTTGTTGGTGAAGCACAGCACGCTCTCCTGGTAGGAGTCGTTCCACTGCATCGCCACATCGACGATGATGCCGTCCTTTTCCCCCTGCCCTTGGAACACGGTGGGGTGGAGCACGCTCTTCGATCGGTTCATGTACTCGACAAACGCCCGCACGCCGCCGCCAAAGGCGAAATTCTCCTGCTTCCCGGCGCGCTGGTCCACCAGCATAATCTTGACGCCGTTGTTCAGGAACGAGAGTTCGCGCAGGCGGCGCGCCAGAATGTCATAGTGGTAGTCGACAACACCGAAAATGCCCTGCGACGCGAGGAAGTGCACTTCCGTGCCGCGCTTCTCGGCGGTGCCGGTGACGCGCAGCGGGCCGGTCGCGGCGCCGTCAGCGAACTCCATCTGGTGCACCTTGTGGTCGCGCCAGATGGTAAGCCGCAGCCATCCCGAGAGCGCGTTTACCATCGAGACGCCAACCCCGTGTAGGCCACCCGATACCTTGTAGGCATTGGAGTCGAATTTTCCGCCGGCATGCAATTCCGTCATCACAATCTCGGCGGCCGAGCGCTTGAGTTCGTCGTCTTGCTTGATGCCGGTCGGAATGCCGCGGCCGTTGTCCAGCACTGACACGGAGTTGTCGGTGTGGATGGTCAGCACGATCTCATCGCAGTGACCAGCGAGCGCCTCGTCCACCGCGTTGTCCACCACCTCGAACACCATGTGGTGCAGCCCGGTACCATCGGAGGTGTCTCCAACGTACATCCCGGGGCGCTTACGCACCGCCTCCAGGCCCTTCAGGACCTTGATGCTGTCGGCTTCGTAACCGTTCGGGTCAGGCGCTTGTTTCTCGGATTCACCCACCTCTATATCCTCATCGGCATGACGACGTACCTGAAATCCACCTCGGTCGGGAAACTCAGCAGCGCGCTGGAGGCAGTATCGCCGAACCTGCATTCGACCTCGCCGCCCGCGACATTATTCAATACGTCGAGCAGATAATTAACGTTGAAACCGATGTCCAGCGCATCGCCTTTGTAATCGACTTCGATTATCTCTTCTGCTTCTTCCTGCTCGGTATTGGAGGACACTATCTTCAAACTGCCGTCGGTCAGAATCCAGCGTACGCCGCGGAATTTCTCGTTCGACAGGATCGCCGCACGCATCAGCGCCTGGCGCAGCACTTCGCGTCCGATCAAGAGCTGGTTCTTGTGGCCCACCGGGATTACGCGTGTGTAATCCGGAAACTTGCCGTCGATAAGCTTCGACACCAGTTCCACAGTGCCGAAGGAGAAGGCGGCCTGGGTTGTTGAAAGTTCGATCCGGACCTCCGCGTCACTGTCGGACAGAAGCTTGCCAAGTTCCAGCACAGTCTTGCGCGGCACAATTACTTCCTGCCGCGGTAATTTGGCATTAAGTCCCATAGACGCGAATGCCAATCGGTGACCGTCGGTCGCGATCAACTTCAGCGTCTTGTCCTCGACCACCATCAACAGGCCGTTCAAGTAGTAACGGATGTCCTGCTGCGCCATCGAATAC
>JBCKKZ010000034.1:0-19332 GCA_038904015.1 Burkholderiales bacterium
TGGCGGTCATCGCGGTCGTCGAAGGGCCGGCGGTCGGATCGGGTTGCGAAATTGCCGGCGCCTGCGACTTCGCCTGAGCTACCAGCGCAGCAGGCGCGGACCGGCAATCGCACCGACCGCGGCAGGCATCAGCATGCCCAGCGGATACCAGATGCCGAGGAACGGCGCCGCCAGCTCGGGGCAGTGCAGCGAATAGATCAGCGCGGCCGCGGCGCCGGAGAGAAGGCCCGCCGCGGCGCCCGCCAGCGCGGGGCGGGTGGGCGCGAGGCCTTGCATGGCCCAGAGCAGCGCCGCGAACAGCGGCAGCGAGAGCATCGCGATATTGAAGGCGCAGGCGCGCCAGGTGGTGCCGAACACCAGCGCTTCGCGTTCGGAACCCGTCGCGCCGCCGAGCGCGAATACTGCCAGCAGCCACATGGCGAACAACGGCGCCGCGAGCATCGATGCGACCCCCGCCGCCCGAGCGCCCGGACGTGCCAGGCGCGCCGCGACGGCAAGCGCCGCCGCGGCGAGCGCCGCGCAATAGGCGAGCTTGGTCCAGAACATCGGTTCCAGCGCCATGCGCGGGAGGTCGGAGCGCACGCCGAGCAGGGCAGCCATCAGCAGCAGCGTGCCGATCCCGCCCAGGCCGAGCGCGAGAGTGAATCGCCGCCGCGGGGCGCCGGCATCCACCGCGCCCGCGCCGGTCGCGAGCAGCGTGATCAGGTCATCGGTTTTCACTGCTCCTCCCGGATCATGGCCGCGAGCGCTTTCAGGCCGCGGTGTACGCCGACCTTGACCGCGGATTCGGACATCCCGGTGCGGCGCGCGGTTTCCGCCACCGAGAGACCTTCCAGCTTCATGTGGACGATCGGCAGGCGGTGACGCTCGGGCAGGCGCGCGAGCAGCGCCGCGAGGTCGCGCCTGGTGCCCGCCGCTTCGGTTTCGGGCGCCGCGAGCCATTCCTGCTCGTTATCCAGCGGCTGGTCGAGCGCCTCGCGCGAGGCGCGCCGGCGCAGCAGGTCCACCAGCTTGTAGCGCGCGATGGCGTACACCCACGCGGTCAGCGGCTGACCGGCATCGTAGGTGTGGCGCTTGTTGTGTACCGCCAGCAGCGTTTCCTGCACAAGGTCCTCTATCTCATCGGGCAGGCGCTCCAGGCGCCTGCGAAGGAAGCCGCGCAGCTGCGCGCCGAGATCTCGGAGGAAGCTGCGGTAGGCCGCGGCATCGCCCGCGAGGGCCTGCTCGAACAGCTTGCTCAACCTTGCCTCGGTTTCGTGCACGCCTGCTTCCTGTTCCTTTCGTCCCGCGGTGATTTCTGGTTACACCGTAGCGCAAAAATATTTCTGCCGTTTCCTGTAACGCAGGCGCCCCCAAACCGAACTAACGCACAGACCGCGCGGCCCGGACCCGGTTTTCGGGATCGGGGGACTGCATGGTCTCTCAAAACCATCTTTTTTGAACAGGAGCCTGAAAAATGAATCGCACCCTCACCATCGCCGCGCTTGCGGCACTCTCCGCAGGCCTGCTTGCCGCCGGATCCGCCGTCGCCCAGGACAAGGGCGCCTCGATCAAGGGGGAAAAAGAGAAGTGTTATGGCGTCTCGATGGCCGGCAAGAACGACTGCGCCGCCGGCCCCGGCACCACCTGCGCCGGCACCTCGAAGGTGGACTACCAGGGCAACGCCTGGAAAATGGTCGCCAAGGGCACCTGCGCCACGATGAAGACGCCCAAGGGTATGGGCTCAGCCACCGAGATCAAGAGCTGAACGGGTTGCCGCAGTGACCGCCACGCCGTCCGCAGGGCTGGGGCTCAAACCTTCGCACTACGCGGAGGCACTGGCCGCGCCTGCGGACGGACTGTGGTTAGAGGTTCATCCGGAGAACTACATGGTTGCCGGCGGTCCGCGCCTGGGATGGCTGGAGGCCATCCGCGCGCGGCATCCGGTGTCGCTGCACGGCGTCGCGCTTTCACTCGCGGCCGACGCCGAACCCGACGCGGCGCACCTGGCGCGGCTCGTGGCGCTGGCGCGGCGCATCGACCCGGTGCTGGTATCCGAGCACCTCGCCTGGTCGGCCTGGCGCGGCGCTTATCACCCGGATCTGCTGCCGTTTCCGCGCACGAACGAGGCGCTCGAGCGGATCTGCGCCAATGTCGGCCGCGTGCAAGATGCGCTTGGCCGGCGCATCGCGATCGAGAATCCATCACACTACCTGCGGCTCGAAGGCCACGCCTGGGACGAGATTTATTTTCTCGCCGAACTCACCCGGCGCAGCGGCTGCGGCCTGCTGCTGGACGTGAACAATGTCTTCGTCAGCGCACGCAACCTCGGCGGTTCGGCCGAGGCATACGTGGACGCGTTTCCCGGCGAGTTGGTGATGGAAGTGCATCTCGCCGGGCACACGCCCGACTCCGCGCTTGGCGAGGCCTTGCTGGTGGATTCGCACGATGCGCCGGTGGCGCCGGAAGTCTGGGCGCTGTACGAACGGCTGATTTCTCGCATCGGCCCGCGGCCCACGTTGATCGAGCGCGACGATAAACTGCCTGCCTTCGGCGAACTGCTCGCCGAGCGCGATCAGGCAAAGGCGATTCTGGGCAACGCCATGAATACGCCGCTGCAAAGGGCTGCCTGATGCAGGCCGGCAGCCTGGCGCAATTCCAGGATTCGTTCGCCCGCGCGCTTGCCGTGCCCGAGGCGGCGGACGCGCCCCGCTATCTCGCGGCACAACCCGGATTCGCGATCTACCGCAACACCGTGCTGAAAGGCTGCATCGACGCCTTGCAGGCGAATTTTCCCGCAGTGGCGCGGCTGGTCGGAGAGGAATGGTTCCGCGCCGCAGCGGCGCGCTACGCGCGCCAGAATCCGCCGCGCGTGCCGATGCTGCTGGAGTATGGCGCCGGCTTCGCGGACTTTCTCGCTGCCTTCGAGCCAGCCGCGGAACTGCCGTACCTGGCATCGGTGGCGAAACTCGACCGGTTCTGGACCGAAGCCCATGCCGCCCGCGATGAGGCGCCGCTGCACCCGCAGGCACTTGCGAATCTGAGTCCCGAAAACCTTGGCGGTACCGTGCTCAAACCGCACGCGGCGGCGCGCTGGGCGTGGTTCGACCTTCCAGCCTACACGATCTGGTCGCGCAACCGGGCGGAACCGCCTGCAGGAGACGAGCCGGAGATCGACTGGCACGGCGAAGGCGCAATGATTCATCGCCCGGGCGACAAGGTGCAATGGTTGGAACTGGATGCCGCGGCCTGCGCCTTCATGGATGCCTGCGCGGCGGGGGAGCCACTGGCGATGGCTGCCGAAGCTGCCGTCGCGGTTGCGTCGGAAGCGGATCTTGCCGCATTGATGGCGCGCCTGCTCGAAGCAGGCGCTTTCGCGCACCAGGACGACTGAGGAGCGGCAATGAAACAGATCTGGAATACGTTAGCGGGCAGGCTTGAAGGCCTGATCGGCCACGACCTGCTCGCACTGGCGGCGCGTTTCGGTATCGGTGCGGTATTTTTCTACTCGGGACGCACCAAGGTGGATGGCTTTCTCACCGTGAACGATACCGCCACCATGCTGTTTCGCGAGGAATACAAGGTGCCGCTGCTGCCTCCCGAGTTCGCCGCGCACATGGCGGCTTACGCCGAGCACCTGCTGCCGCTGCTGCTGGTACTGGGCCTCGCGACGCGGCTCTCGGCGCTCGGCCTGCTTTTCATGACGGCGGTGATCCAGGTCTTCGTCTATCCGGCCGCCTGGCCGACGCACCTGACCTGGGCGGTGGCGCTGCTCTATCTTGCCGGCCGCGGCGCCGGAGCGCTGTCGCTGGACCGCGCGTTCGCGCTCAAGTAGCTCCGGCAAGCGATAATCCGGGGATGGAAAATCCCGCGGACGATGACGCCGACACGCTGCGCTTGCTGCGCGAAAGCATCCGGCGCTTCGTCGACAAGGAAGTGGTGCCGAAGGCGCAGGCCTGGGAGGAGCAGGGCTGCGTGCCGCGCGAGGTGCTGCGCGAGATGGGCAAGCTGGGATTTCTCGGGCTGCGCTATGCGCAAGAGTTCGGCGGCGGCGCGCTGGATGCGCGCGCCACCGCGCTGCTCGCGGAGGAACTGGGCCGCTCGACCTTTGGCGGATTCGCGATCACCGTGCTGGTGCACACCGACATGGCATCGCCGCACCTGGTGAACGCGGGCTCGCCGGAACAGATCAGGCGCTACCTGCCGGGCGTGATTTCGGGCGAGATGATCACCGCGATCGCGGTCACCGAGCCGGACGCAGGCTCAGACGTTAAGGGAATTCGAACGCGCGCGCGTCGTGAGGGGAATCACTACGTGCTCAAGGGCTCCAAGATGTTCATCACTAACGGCGCCCTGGCCGACATCTATTTCGTTGCCGCGAAGACCGATTCCGCCGCCGGCTCGAAAGGCATCTCGATGTTCATCGTGGAGAAGGGCATGCAGGGCTTCTCGGTCGGCCGCAAGCTGGACAAGATGGGCTGGCGATCTTCGGATACCGCTGAACTGGTGTTCGACGATTGCAGGGTGCCCGCCGCGAACCTGCTGGGCGAGGAGAACCGCGGCTTCTACGCCATCATGAAGAACTTCCAGAACGAGCGCATTGCGATCGCCGCCATGACCATGGGCGAGGCGGCGCGCGCGATCGAGCTGACGCTGGAATACGTGCGCACGCGCAAGGCCTTCGGCGCCACTCTCTGGGACAAGCAGGCGATCCGGCAGCGGCTGTCGATGCTCGCGGCGAAAGTTGAGGCGGGCCGGCAACTGGTGCTGCACGCCGCCGGGCTCGACGCGCAGGGCCGCGACTGCGTGAAGGAAGTCTCCATGGCCAAGGCCTACTGCGCGGAGCTGCTGAACGACGTGGTCTACGACTGCCTGCAGTTCCACGGCGGCTTCGGCTACATCAAGGAGTCCGCCATCGAGCGCATGTACCGCGACGCGCGCGTCCAAACCATCGGCGGCGGCGCGACCGAAGTGATGCTGGAAGAGGTCGCCAAGCGCCTTTGAGCGTTGCCGCCTAGGCAACGGGCCGGTGAATTGTGAGGTTGGGCGCCGCGTGCGCTCGTCGGTCTTCAGCTCGGTCTCGCGGTGCCGGTGAACGAAACAGCGATGCCAGCGACAACCTTTAGCGTTCTATTCTTTGGCATAGGTTATGCGGGCTCTCTCGATAACGCCTGAATGGATGAGCCTGAACATGGCGCCCAAAACGAATTGTTGGACCGCACTTACACTGATTGCCGAAGAACATCGGCCATGCGTGTTTGCCAACCCGGGCCCGTAGCCTTCCAGCGAGCCAGTGTATCGGGCGGCAAGCGAAGACTGATTGCAACTTTCGATTCGAGAGACTTCGGACGGCCACGTGGCTTGAGCATGGCTGCCGCAGTACGGGCGCCGAAGATTTTGGGTAAAACCTCCTTGGCCGGACGAGCCTTTGCAATCATTGCCATGGTCCATTCTGGATTTTCGCGGCTGGTCTTTCTAGGTTTGGTTTGTTTTTTCATACCGATTCACCTCACGTTTATTGGCTTTACGCGGACTGATAACCCTAGGCTTGCCGTGACGCGGTGTGAATACCACGCTATGCAGCCGATCCTCAACAAAGCCAAGCACACAGTAACGCCGCTCTCCGTAGTCTTTGCGCCTGTCTTCCCAGATCAAGGCTGTCGCCCAATGGCGTAAGCGCCCGTGAGGATAACGGCGGCCATCTTCCAGCTTCCTTCCTCTGCCGGAAGCGCCAAGACCTGCGCACCCTTCAATGAGGGGGCTTGTGTGATTATTTCGCCATTGATGACGAGGTGCGTCGTCAGCGCCAGCGGTCGTTGGAATCCCACAAGCGCTTGCGACGCGTCGTAGAGATCAATATGTCGCTTGTCCGCCGCGCTCCCTTTGTAGGACAACGTGAACCTGACGGCGGCAGATCTCATGAAGTCACTTCCTATGACGCACAACGTCCGGCTTCAGGCGCGCGCCGCTCGCGGCGCGTCGCCCTGCAAGCCGTTGTTCGGTGGCACGCGCGCTTGAACTGCATTGTCTCGAGAGGCTGCAAACGGCCAGGAGCGGTCATTCGCCGACTACCGCATCATGCACAAATCCCGGCACTTCATTCGATCACCTGATTGGCGCGCAGCAGGATGGACTGCGGGATCGTCAGCCCGAGGGCCTTCGCGGTCTTGAGGTTGATGATGAGCTCGAACTTCGTTGGGTCCTCTACCGGCAGGTCGGCCGGTTTCGCGCCCTTGAAGATCTTGTCGACGAACGTGGCGGCGCGCCGGAAGTTTTCGGGAAAGCTCACGCCGTAGGACATGAGGCCACCGGCGTCGACCCACGGTTTCCGTTCATACATAGTGGGCAGCCGGATCTTCGCAACAAAATCAAGGATCCGCGTTCGGTGAGCTTGTAACATCAGATCCTGCAGCACGAGGAGCGCATCCGGGCGCTCTTGCCGAATGTTGTCGAAGGCGCTGTCCAGGTCGTTGGAATCCGACACCCCGACGGATTGGAGCCGAATCTTCAGCGTTTCGGCGGCCACCTGCGTCTCTCTGAACATGACCGGTTGGACTGGATTGGCGGGGTTCCAGAGGACGGCGATCCGCGTGACGCCGGGCACGAGTTCCTTAAGCAGCTGAAGGCTTTTGCCGCTGAGTGCGGCGCCGCCGCTCGTCACGCCTGTGAGGTTTCCGCCCGGTCGCGCAAGGCTAGCGATGAGCCCTGTCCCGACGGGATCGACCAACGAAGCCATGACGATCGGGATTGTCCTGGTGGCCCCCTTCGCCGCGCGGGCCGCGGGCGTGCCCCAAATGACGATGACGTCAACCTTGAGGCTGGCCAGCTCAGCAGCTAGGTCACCAAATCGCTCGTCCCGCCCTTCCGAATACCTCGGTTCAATGGTGATGTGCTGGCCCTCAATGTAGCCGAGCTGGCGAAGCCCCTGCCGGAATGCTTCGATGTTGCTGGCGGCGTCGGCTGGACGCACGGGGATCAGCATCCCAATCCGGCGAATCTTCGCCGGGCGCTGCGCCTTGGAGCCGAGCGGCGCGGCGAGCAGCGCGCCTGCGGCGATCAGGAACCGCCTGCGTCGGACTTGGTCCATACTCCTCCCTCTCGGACGAGACTGCGGGGCAGTCTACGCTTGAATGTCTGCATTGGGTCGCAAGCAGCTATCGGCATTGGCTTCCGGTGAGTTACCGGAATCATACGCCCTCAAGACATCGACACCTACGATGCTGCCAACGTGCCACCGAACGTCCCGGTTCAGGCGCGCGTGGCTTCAAGCGCGTCGCCTGCAACCGGCGGTTCGGCCTCATGATCTCACTCGCCATAAGGTCAGACCACCGGATTGTGCTTCTTTAGCCAATCCTGTAGCGCGGCGTCCACGCGTGTCTGCCAGCCCTCGCCAGTGGCGCGAAAGCTTTGAACCACGTCTTGCGACAACCGAATGGTGATGCGCTCTTTGGTCGCAGACCGTTGCGGTCCGCGCATGCCCACCTTGCGCCGAAGTGACGCCGGCAGGGCTTGCCGCGCAGAACGGAACCCCTTCAAGTCGTTCGCAGTGAGTTCCCTGACTTCGCCTTTGGCGTCACTGAGTGGCTTTAGCTTTGGCATATCGTTTCACCTCGCGTGCGTTGGCCTTGCGGAAGCTGATGACGCGAATACCCTCGACGGTCTCAGCGAAGCAAAGGACGTGCAGCCGAACACCGAACATACCCACAGCGATATAGCGCGTTTCGCCATAGTCGTGCCGTTCGTCGACAGCATACAGGGCGCCCTCAAAGTCAAACTCAGCGGCAGATTCAAACGAGAGGCCGCGGTTACGGACGTTTCGTTCGTTCTTCGCTGGATCAAAGGAGATGCGCACACCGCGCAGTGTACATACAAAAAGATAGGTGCGCTACGGCTCGACCATTGCTACAGCGACTTCGCCGACCATGAGGCCGAACGTTTAGCTGACCGGCACTGCGGAGGTGCGTGCTGGATTGCGAGGTGCATGCGGTGTCCGGTCCAACGTAATGTGAACTCCCTAATTGGTGGTCAATTAGACACCCGATCACTTCGACCTGTCATTTGCCCCTCACGATCAGGCGGTTGGCCTTCTGCATGTAATGAATGCCTGAATACTTCGCCATGCCGAGGCGGATATCAGGGGAGATAGGCTGCTTGGGGAGAGATAAATGTCCACCGAATCAAACGGCTCGAGTCGGCAACCGCATTCCAGGATAGGCTGCGATGGGCTGCGGCATGCACGGCGACAGCGGGAGTGGACTTAGAAGCCCAGCCTGGCTTGCGCACCGATGACGTAGTTGCGGCCGGGCGCGGGCTCATAGAAGCGCAGGTTGGCGTCGTTCACCACCACCGAACCGGCGTAGCGCCGGTTGGTGAGGTTGTCGACGCGGAAATATTCCGAGAATCGCCAGTTGCCGCTCAGTTGCGTGAAGCCCGCGGCGAAATTGGTGACATTAGAGGCGTCGGCGGCTTCGCTGTTGCGGTCGTCCACCCAGACGCGCGCCTTGTGCTGGAATTCGAGCGCGGTGGTAAAGCCGCTGGGCGCATGGCGCCAGCGCAGTTCGGCGTAGAGGCTGGAGCGCGGTACGCCGGGCAGGTAGTTTCCGGAGGGGACGGTGACCGGCGCCCGCCGGTGTTCCGGCGACGGATGCGAAGCTGTCGCGGAACTTCGCTTCCAGCCGGCTCCAGGCGAGGATCGCCTCGAAGCCGAGCGGCAGCGAGGCGTTGGCCCCGATTTCCAGGCCGCCGCGATGGGTGCGGCCGACATTCTTGAAGGTGGAGCGGCCGCCGGCATTGGTGGCGATCGCGATCTCGTCGTCGGTGTCGATGCCGAACAGCGCCGCATTCAGACGCACGCGTTCCGCGATCAGTACTTTTATGCCTGCTTCCAGGTGCCGGCTGCGCGAGGCGCTGAGGGCGAAATTCGGACCCGAGCCGGTGCTCTTGTAGGCGAGTTCGGCGAAGGTCGGCGTCTCGAAGCCGCGCCCGGCGTTGGCGTAGACATTCACCGAGGGCGTGAGCTTGTAGAGCAGGCCGGCGACAGGTGTGGTGGCGCTGTAACGCTTGTCGCCGCTGTCGTCGCCGTTGCCGGCGACGATGAAATAGTCCTTGACACGGAAGGCGACGCGGCTGGCGCGCAGGCCCGCGAGCGCGATCCAGCGCTCGGCGAAGCGCCATTCTCCCTGCGCGTAGGCCGCCGTCGCGGTGACGGTGTCGTCCTCGTCGCGCTTCAGGCCGGCGATGCCGCCGTTCTGGTTGATGAAGCCCTGGCGCCGTTCGGCCATGCGCTCCCGTTCGCCGCCAAAAATGAGGCTGAAAGGCCGTCCCAGCAGCGATGTGTCGCGGGACAGGCGCAGCGAGCCGCCGCCGTAGTCGCGGTCCAGATCAATGACACCGCCCGAATGCGTCGCCGCGTTCTGGGCCGCGAGCGGAATAGCGAGGTACTGGCGCACGTCGCGGTGCCCGCCGTACACAGCGGCGTTCAGCGTCCAGCCGGAGAATTTGTGCGCGAAGGCCGCGCCGAGCTGCTGCTGGGCCTGGCTCTTGCGCGTGTCGAAGGTCAGCGCGTTCGCCGCCACCTGGCGGGGATCCGCGTTCATCTGCGCGCGCGTGAGTCCCAACGGGTCCTGGGTGTCGGGGTTGGCGAATACATTTGCCACCAGGGTCAGGCTGGACGACGGGCCGAGCGGCAGAGCGAACTTCGCATTCAACTGCTCGCGCTCGGCGCTGCTGTGCTGGCGGTAGCCGTCGGTGTGGAAATGCGATGTGCTCACCAGCGCATCGCCGCCGGCGAGCTTTGCGCCAAGCTTCAAGCCGACGCGGTTGGCGCCGTAGCTGCCGAAGGAAATATCGCCAGTGACGCCCGGCTCGCCGCGCTCTGTGACGACGTTGATCACGCCGCCCGAAGCGTTGCCGTACATGACGGCGAAGGGACCCCGCAGCACCTCGATGCTCTGCGCGGAACCCAGGTCGAAGTGTGAGACCTGCCCCTGGCCGTCGGGAAAGCTCGCCGGGATGCCGTCGACGATCAGCCGCAGGCCGCGCACGCCGAAGGTCGAGCGCGCGCCGAAGCCGCGCGAAGTGATCTGCAGGTCCTGCGCGTAGTTCTGCCGATTCTGCACCACGATGCCCGGCACCCGGCCGAGCGATTCCGACAGGTTGATCATCGGCCGCGCGAAGCGGATGTCCTCGGCCTCGACGCGGTCGATGGAGGCGGGCACCTCCATGCTCGGCCGCTCCACGCGCGTGCCGGTGACGGTGATGGCGTCTGTCTGGGTTTTCGCGGTTATCGAGAAAAACAATAACGCGAGAAAAAGAAAAGACCGCGTCACTTCAATCTCGCGAAGTAGTGCGCCATGGCTTTGAAATCCGCTTCCGGAATTCCATACAAGGCGGCGGCCATCAGGGTGTCGCCGCCGGGCCGGCGGTTGTGGCGGTAGGCGAGCATCGCCTCGGCGAGGTAATCCTCGCGCTGCCCGGCGAGGCGCGGCATTTGCTCGCGGCCGCGGTAGTCGGGCAGGTGGCAGCTGCCGCAGCGGTTTTCGGCGGCAATTTCTTTTCCTTTCCGGAAAAGTTTTTCATCCACGGGACCCGCCTCAGACCGTGAAGGAAGAGCGGAAAAATGCTTCGCCAGGGCGACGATCTCGCTGTCGGGCACGCCTTTGAGCAGTTGTCGCATGACCTCGGTGCCGGCGATGCCCTCGCGCGTCAGCACCAGGTAGTTTTCGAGGAACACGCGCGGCTGCGCGGCCAGTGAAGGCGTGCCCGGGATCGCCGAATGGCCGTCCGCCCCGTGGCAGGCGGCGCAAATCCTCAGCCGGTCTTCGGCCTGGGGGTGCGCGGCGGAAAAGAAAAGGGCGGCGAGCAACACGGCCCACCGCCCGGAACGCAGGTGAATCACTATTTCTTGTAGCTGATCCGGTAGATCGCGCCAAGTTGCTCATCGGAAATCAGCAGCGAGCCGTCCTTCATCTGCGCGATGTACGCCGGCCGTCCCCAGAAGCTGTCGTCCGCCGGGTTCATGAAACCGGTGGCGAACGGCGTGATCTTGGCGCCCTTGCCGTCCGGCCGGACCGTCACCACGTCGTAGCCGGACTTCTTGGTCCGGTTCCACGAGCCCTTGCGCGCGATGAACGCCACGCCTTGGTACTCCGGCGGGAACATTTTTCCGGTGTAGAAATGGATCCCCATGACCGCGGTGTGCGGCCCCATGGTCGTCACCGGCAGCGTCACGCCCTTGCAGGCGTCGGCTTTCTTGATGTCGGGGTCGGGCACGCCGTTGGCATGGCAGTGCGGGAAGCCGAAATTCAGGCCGGCCTTGCTCACCCGGTTCAGCTCATCCTCCGGGCCGTCGTCGCCGAGCCAGTCCCTGCCGTGGTCGGTGAACCACATTTCCTTGGTTTTCGGATGCCAATCGAAACCCACCGAGTTGCGCACGCCGCGCGCGATCACTTCCATGCCCGAGCCGTCCGGGTTGTAGCGGCGGATTTGCGCGTATTCGTTCGACGGCAGCTCGCAGATGTTGCACGGCGCGCCGAACGGCACGTAGAGCTTCTTGTCCGGCCCGAAACGCACATACTTCCAGTTATGGTGCTGTTCCTTGGGCAGATTGAAAGCGGTGGTCATGTCCACCGGCGCCGCAGCCTGGTTGGATTCGATGCCGTCGTAGCGCAATACCTTGTCGATCGCAAACACATAGAGCGAGCCGTTGGCGAAGGCCACGCCCGCCGGCTGGGTCAGCTTGTCCACCAGCACGCGCACGTTTCTGCGGTCGCCGTAGTCCGTGACCTCGTAGACGCGTCCAAGGGCGCGCGTGCCGACCCACATCTTGTTCTGCGAGGCGCTGAACGCCATGGCGCGGCCGCCCGGCAGCCCGCTCGCCCAGATTTCAGCCTTGAATCCCTTGGGTAGCTGCAGCTTGCTGAGCGGAATTTCGCTCGGCGGTGTTTCCGTCAATTTTCCGGCGACGGGGGCGAGCTTGGATTCGGCCAGCGCGGGCGGCTTGCCCTGATGCCAGGCCGGCGGCGGCGCGGGCTTGGGCTTGTCCTGCGCGAACGGCGCCTGGACCGCGAACATGAGCGTGCTTGCCGCAGCAAGCGCGAATGCTTTCTTATGCATGGAATTTCCTCCTCCGTAAGAGATCGAAAGTAACACCCAATGCCGCTGCGCCGCAATGTGATTTTTTGACGCACTGCAGCGAGCGCATGTTTCATGCCGGTTTATATGTGATGATTGGATTCCAGGGGAGGGCTCATGAAACAACTGCTGTCCGTGCTGCTTGTAGTGCCATGCCTCGCGCTGGCGCAAGCCTACCCGGTGAAACCGGTGCGCATCATCGTGCCGTTCCCGGCCGGCGGCACCACCGACCTGGTGGCGCGCATGGTGCAGCCGAAATTCCAGGAATTCCTCGGCACGCAGCTGGTCATCGAGAACAAGGGCGGCGCCGGCGGCTCGATCGGCGCCAACGAGGCGGCGCGCGCGGCGCCCGACGGCTACACCTTCCTGATGGTGTTCGACACCCACGCCACCAACCACCACATCTACAAGGACGCGCTCGATCCGTTCAAGAACCTCGAGCACTTGATGCTGATGGTCACCTCACCCAGCACGCTGGTCGCGGTGCCGAATTTCGCGCCGAACAACCTGAAGGACCTGATCGCGCGCGCCAAGCCGGAGCCGGGCCGCGTCACCTACGCCTCGGTGGGTTCGGCGAGCTCCAACCACCTGGGAATCCTGCAACTGGAGCAGGCCGCGGGCATCCGCATGACGCACATCCCGTACAAGGGCGGCGGGCCGCTGATCCAGGCCCTGCTCGGCCAGCAGGTGGACATCTCGTTTGTCTCGACGCCGCTGATCCTGCCGCACCTGAAATCCGGCAAAGTGAAAGGCATCGCCACCGGCGGCCGCAAGCGCCTCACCCAGATGCCCGAGATCCCGACCCTGTCCGAAACTTTTCCCGGCATGGAAATGGTCTCCTGGTTCGGCCTCCTCGCCCCCGCCGGCGTGCCGAAGGAAATCACCGCCCGGGTGCGCCGCGACCTGGCGCGCGCGATGGAAGTGCCGGAAATCCGCCAGCGCCTCACCGACGCCGGCTTCGATATCGTCGCCAGCTCGCCCGAGGAATTCCTGAAATTCGTGCACGGCGAATCTGACAAGCTCGGCAAGCTGATCCGGGACAACGGGATCAAGGTCGAATGATGGACGACGATCATGCGGGCGCCCTGTCGGTCACTCGCACCAGCGCGATGGTGACGTTGTCCTTGCATTTCGCCTCGATCGCGGCGCGCAGCAGCGCCTCCGCCGAAGCCTGCAGGTCGGCGCCGATCAGTTCGAACATCTTTTCTTCGGGCAGCGTTTCGTACAGCCCGTCGCTGCACAGGAGGTAGGTGCTGCCGGCAACGCAGGGCTCGACATGCAGATGCGGTTCGATGTCGGTAAAGGTCAGCCGGCCGCCGAAGCACTGGGTCAGCATTGTGGTGCGGGCGACTCCCGAGCCCGGCTTCCAGTTCTGCACGAAGGAATCATCGACGCTCAGTTGCGCCAAGCCCTTGTTCACGACCTTGTAGGCGCGGCTGTCGCCGACGTTGAAAATCGCGAGGCGCGTGTCGTGGACCGCCAGGCCGACGGCGGTCGAGCCCATGCCGGCGAGCGAGGGATTTTCCCCGACATGCGCGTAGAGCTCGGCGTTCGCCGCGCGTACGGAGGCGGCGATCCTGTCGGGCCCGAAGGCCGGCAGCCGGCGCGCCAGGCTGCGGGCGACCAGCAGGCTCGCCTGCTCGCCGTCGTTGTGGCCGCCCATGCCGTCGGCCACGACACAGACGAAGGGCAGGTCGAGTTGGTGCTGGAAGGGGCGCGCGGAGGGCATGGTTTCCTGCGACGTCCAGTAGCCGATCGCGATGCAGTCCTCGTTATTCTCGCGCACGGTGCCCTTGTGCGTGATGCCGGCGGCTTCGATGTGCAGGGTCATCGCCGGGTCTCCCGAGCCCACTCCCGTTCCTGCAGCGCGCGCCACATCAGCTTGCCGGAGCCGGTGCGGGGCAGGGCGTCGATGAATTCGATGCGGCGGGGTGCCTTGTAAGCGGCCATCTGCGTCTTTGCCCAGGAAAGGATTTCTTCTCCGTTCACTTTGGAGAATTCTTTCTTTAGTACCACAACAGCCTTCACGGTTTCCCCCTTGCGCGCGTCCGGTGAGGCGATGATGCAGCATTCCTTGATCGCGGGATGCTTGTACATGGCGGCTTCGACTTCCGCGGGCCAGACTTTCATGCCGGCGGCGTTGATCATGCGCTTGAGGCGGTCCGAGATGTAGAAGTAGCCGTCCTCGTCGGTGCGGCCGAGGTCGCCGGTGCGGAAGAAGCGCCTGCCGTCCACCTCGCACCACGATTCCTCGTAGGACTTCTCGTTCTTCCAGTAGCCGGTGAGCAGCTGCGGGCCGCGCACCACGATTTCGCCCTGTGCTCCGGGGGGCAGGGGCTTGAACGTTTCGGTGTCGATGACAAAAGATTCGGTATCAAAGGCAGGAATACCCAGGCATTGCTGCTTCGGGTTCTGCGGCGGGTTGATGTGGGTCTGCGAGATGGTTTCGGTGAGGCCGTAGCCCTCGATGTAGCGCACGCCGCACAGATCGAAGAGCTTCTGCGCGATCGCCTCGGGCATCGCGGCGCCGCCGCCGAAAATCCATTTGAGCGAGCTGACGTCGTGCTCCAGCGCCCTGGGATCGGAGAGCAGGTCCACCACCATCGTCGGCACGTTGTCCCAGTGGCTGCAGCGATGCCGCTCGACCAGGCGCGCCGCCTCCAGCGGATCCCAGCGCCGCTGGATCACCATCGTGCCCCCTGCCCAGATGGTGGCGAGAAAGCTGTGCACCAGCCCGGTGACATGGAAGAACGGCGCCGTCGCCAGCGCCACCGTGTTTTCGTCGATGTGCTTCCACGCCGCGGCGCCCACCACGTTGTGCAGCACCGTGGCGTGCGTATGCATGCAGCCCTTGGGTCGCCCCGTGCTGCCCGACGTATAGGGCATCATACAAAGGTCATCGGGTTGGGAGAGGGAGGGGTTGGGTTTTTCCGCGGAGAGTTTTGTTTTTCCCGCAATTATTAGATGTTCAATCGACAGAGAATTAAAACGAGATGCCAAATCCTCCTCAGTGATAGCTACCCGCGCGTCGCTGTCCGCGATGTAGTGCCGCAATTCCTCCGTGAGGTTCATCGGGCTGACGGGCACCACCACGGCATCCGCGCGCAGGACGGCGAAGCAGGCGACGACGAAATCGTGGCCGTTCTGCATGTCGAGCAGCACCCGGTCGCCGCGTTTGACGTTGCAGGCATGCTGTAGATGGCCGGCGAGGTTATCGACCTGCTGTTGGAGTTCTTTATATGTAAAAGATTTTCCTTGAAAAATCGCGGCCGCCTTGCCCGGAAATTTCGCGGCGGACCGCTGAAACATTGCCTGCAGCGTGATGCGCGGCGCGCGCAGGGAACGCGGCATGCCGGGCGGCCAGTGGCGGAAGTGGCGGGGTTCCATGGGCGCGAAGTATAGTAGGCGACTGTGGACCACACGTTCCTCCTCAAGGAAGGTCTCTGGCGTTCGGAGGGGGAATTCATCGACGGCGCCGGCAAGCGCACCGCGGTCACGGGTGAGGCGCACATCCGGCACTATCCCGACAAGTGGGTCTACGAGGGCGCGCTGCGCGCGGCCACGGTGCCGCCGGTGGAGCACCGCACCGTGTATGAGATCCAGCCGATGGCGCCGGGCAATTTCGCCACGTCCTGGACCTGCAAGAGCGCTTCGTTGGGCACGCTGCACGGCCGCTTCATCGTGGTGGGCGACGCGATCCTGTCGGCCTACGAATCGGCCACCGGCCGCTACCGCGGCCAGGACACGATCCTGCGCAGGGACGAGAAGCACTACAGCGCGCGCGGCGCGCTGCTGGATGGCGGCAAGATCCTGTCGGCCTGGAGCGTCGAACTGAGGCTCGTGTAGTCGTGAAAGCATGACAGCCTGGGCGCCGTTGCGCCACCTGCTGATGGAGCCGACCTGACCGAGCCGGCCCGCCGGAAGGTCTTTCCTCGTCAAGCCGCGGGAAGTTCGAACCAGAACACCGCGCCCCCGCCCTCGGCCGGCTCGAAGCCGACGCGGCCCTGCATCTGCTCGGCGAGCGCCTTGCAGATCGCCAGCCCCAGGCCGGTGCCCTCGCGCCGGCGGCCGTCGCGGGCCTGCGCCTGCGCGAACTGTCGAAAGAGTTGCGGCGCGAACTCGGCCGGCACACCGGGCCCGCGATCGCGTACCCTGACGCGCGCGCAGCCCTCGCGGCGTTCAACCGAGATCTCCACCGCATCGCCCCGTACGGAATGCTTGAGCGCATTCGCGACCAGGTTGGTGACCAGCTGCGTCACCCGGTCGGCGACCGCCGAAACCAGGATCGGGCCCGGCGGCGGGGCGAGCCGTAGCGACACGCCCGCCTCGTGCGCGAGGCTCTCGTTCGCGGCAATCGCTTCGCGCAGCTGCGCGCACAGTTCGAGCGGCTCCGCTTCCCCGGGCAAAGGGTGCCCTGCGCGCAGGCGCTGATAGTCGAGGATATCGTTCACCAGCCGCATCAGCCGTCCGCAGCTGGCGCGCGCCGTGGCAACCAGCCCCGACAAATCGTCCGTCGCGCCGCCCGAGGCAATGCGGTCCAGCGAGGCGCGGATGGACTTCAGCGGCGTGCGCAGCTCGTGGCTCACGGTGCGGATGAACTCCTCCTTCATTTTCTCCACGCGCCGGCGCTCGGTGACGTTCTCGATCATCAGGTAGCAGCCGATGTAGTCGCGGTTGCGGTGCATGCGCGGCACCACGTGGATCAGCAGTTGCGCTTCGGGCCGGCCCGCGCGCACGTCGGTGCGCTCGTAGAGCACCGGCCTGCCGAGGCGGATGGCCGCGCGCTGCTCCTCGAACCGCTCGTAGGCGGCTATGCCGACCGCTTCGACGAGGGTCTGGCCGATGAGCGCTTGCGCGTTCTTGCCGGAATGCTCGGCGTACTTGCTGTTGCAGTAGCGGATGCGGTCCTCCGCGTCCAGCTCGACGATCATCGCCGGCACGCTGTCAGTGACCAGGCGCAGCTGCAGTTCCCGCGCGGCGAGCATCTCCTCCGCGCGGTGGCGCGCGGTGATGTCGGCGTTGGTCCCGGTGAGGGCCAGCGCGTGCCCGGCGGCATTGCGCTCGGTCACTTTGCCGCGGCTCAGGATCCAGCGGTAGGCGCCGCTCGCGGTGCGAATGCGGTGTTCGATGTCGTAGGTCGGGGTGCGGCCGCGCACCGCGGCCTCGAGGACCGAGAGCAGCTGCGGCAGATCGTCCGGATGCACGAGCGACGCAAGCTCGCGCGAGCTGGTGACCGTCTCGCGGCGCGGCGCGCCGAGGATGTCGGCCCAGGACTCGCTCAGCGTGACGCGGTCGGCGGCGACGTCCCAGACCCACGCGGCGAGGTCCGCCCCTTCGAGCGCGGCGCGGAACCAGCTATCGTCTGTCGAGCTCTGTGACATCTGGAAGCGGGATCGGGTGGGCGGATTCGAATGCGCGCGCCGCGCGCAGCACCAGCGCATCCGCGTAGCGCGGGCCGACGATGTGCAGGCCGACCGGCAGACCCTTCTTTGTAAGGCCGCAGGGGATTGTGGCCGCGGGTTGCTGCGTCAGGTTGAACGGGTAGGTGAACGGCGTCCAGGCGGTCCAGCGCTTCTCGCGCAGCAGATTTGACACTTCCCGGCCGGCCGCGAACGCCGCCAGCGGCAAGGTCGGGGTGAGCAACAGGTCGTATTTCTCGTGGAACCGGTTCATGCGCTCACCGAGAGCGCCGCGCTTCTGGATCGCGTCCATCCACTGCTTCTGCGTCACCTTCTCGCCCATGCGCGCGACTTGCCGCAGCCCGGGGTCCATCAACCGGCGCTTGGCGGGATGGGTATTGCGCACGACGTAGGCCGCGCCGGGAAACCAGTGATTGGCGAAGACAGGCAACTGGTCGTCGAATCCGGGATCCCTGGCTTCGACATGAGCCCCGAGTTGGGTAAAGGTGGTTAGCGCTTTTCTTACCAGTTTCAAAATCTCGGGATCGACCTTGGCATAACCAAGGTCGGCGGAAAAAGCGATCCTCAAGCCCTTGACACCGTCGTTCAGGCCAACCCGGTAGTCGCGCGCGTCGTAGGGCAGCGAGTGCCAGTCGCGCGCGTCGGGCAGCGAAATCACGTTCATCATCAGCGCGCAATCCGCGACCGTGCGCGTCATCGGCCCGACGTGGGCCACGGTGCCCATCGGCGAGAGCGGCCAGGCCGGGACACGGCCAAAGGACGGTTTCAGGCCGAACAGACCGGTGAAGCCGCAGGGGATGCGGATCGAGCCGCCGCCGTCGGTGCCCACGGTAAGCGGGCCCATGCCCGCGGCGACCGCCGCCGCGCCGCCGCCCGAAGATCCGCCCGGCGTCATTTTCGTGTTCCAGGGATTGCGCGTGATGCCGGTGAGCGGACTGTCGGTGACGCCCTTCCAGCCGAATTCCGGCGTCGTGGTCTTGCCGAGCAGCACCGCGCCATGCTCGCGCAGCCGCGCCACCACCGGTGCGTCGTCGTGCCACGGCCCCTTCGGATCGATGGTCTTCGAGCCGCGCAGCGTCGGCCAGCCACGGGTCAGGAGCAGGTCCTTGATGGATACCGGCACGCCATCGAGCAAGCCTTGCGGCGAGCCCCTGGCCCAGCGCTTTTCCGATTGTCTTGCCTTTGCCAGGGCTTGTCTTTCATCGACAAGGCAAAAAGCGTTGAGTAACGGGTTGAGTTTTTCGATCCGTTCCAATACGGCTCGCGTTACCTCGACCGGAGACAGTAGTTTCCTGGCGTAAAAACGCATCAGATCGGTTGCCGATAGCGAACACAGGTCTTGTTTCACGTTTTTCCTAATCCAGAGCCAGGGACCGCTGCGTGCCGAAAAGCCATGCCCCGCCCAGTGCGCCGGGCAGCACTACGGCATAAAGATTGTCTCGCAGTTTCCTGAGCGCGAGGCCGAGCAGCTTGCAGCGGGAAATGAGGATCGCGGGGTCGCGGCATTCGAGCGCATAGCCCGCGAGCGCCGGCGCCGCGGGCGCGTCGCCCAGGAGCGCGTTCCAGTTCTCGCGCCGGCCGATGAGAACGTGCCCGCGCGCGGCGGGCAGGTGCACGAAGTCGCCCGCGGGCCGCGGCAGCAGCGCGGCGAAACGCGCCCAGCGCGCCCCGGCGTCCACCGGGTCATCCGCGACGGCGAACACGCAGGCAAGCTTGACGACGTTGTTCGTGTGGCCAAGGTGCTGCGGCCGCCAGATCACCTCCGGCGTGAAGTGCTGGACGAACTGGATTCTGCCTTCGG
>JBCKKZ010000035.1:0-19072 GCA_038904015.1 Burkholderiales bacterium
GATCGCGCGAACGCGCGCCTCGGGGGGCTTCATGTTGACGTGAATCTCGAGTCCCTCGGTGAGCTGCCGGCCGATCGTGAGCACCGGGTTGAGCGAAGTCATCGGCTCCTGGAAGATCATCGCGATCTCCCGGCCGCGCACCTGACGCATCTCCTCCTCGGTCAGCTTGAGGAGGTCGCGGCCTTTGTAGACGATCTCCCCCGCTTCGATGCGGCCGGCCGGCGGGGCGACCAGTTGCATGATGCTCAGGGCCGAAACCGACTTGCCGCAGCCGGACTCGCCCACGAGCGCGACGGTCTCACCCTCCCGGACGTCCCACGACACGCCATCCACCGCGCGCACCAGACCGCCCGAGGTCTGAAACGTGGTGCGCAGGTTCCTGACTTCGAGAAGGGTGGCCACGGCGCGCGCAGTCTAGCATCGTCAAACCAACGGCAAGTTTTCCGCTTTCCTGCCGATCCGCTCGCGCCCGATGGCGCCGTTGGTCGCCGAAAGATCCGCTCGGCTAAAATGCGCCGATCATCCAAGGAGGTTTGCATGCTGGTACGCGACAAATTCTTCATCGACGGCAGATGGGTCGCCCCCTCTTCCGCGGAATCCATCGAGGTCCACAACGCCGGCACCGGCGAGGTGATGGGCACGGTGCCGGCCGGGGGCGAGAAGGATATCGACGCGGCGGTCGCGGCGGCGCGCGCCGCGCTGGAGGGCTGGAGCGCGACACCGGCGGCGAAGCGCGCGGAATACCTGCAGAAAATATCCGACGGGCTGAAGGCACGCGCCGCGGAACTGGGCTCGACCATCGCGCAGGAAGTCGGCATGCCGATCAAGCTCGCCGGCCGCATCCAGGCAGGGCTGCCAATCGCGAATTTTTCGAATTATTCAAAATTGCTGAATGACTTCAAATTCGAAGAGCGTATCGGCAATTCCCTGGTCGTTCGCGAACCCGTCGGCGTCGTCGGCGCCATTACACCCTGGAACTATCCGCTGCACCAGATCGCGCTCAAGGTGGCGCCGGCGCTCGCCGCCGGTTGCACCGTCGTTCTCAAGCCCTCGGAGATCGCGCCGTTCAACGCATTCATCCTCGCCGAAGTGATCGAGGCCGCGGGCCTGCCGAAGGGCGTGTTCAACCTGGTGACCGGCTTCGGCCCCGCCGCGGGCGAGGCGCTGGTGAAGCATCCGCAGGTGGACATGATCTCCTTCACCGGCTCGACGCGCGCCGGCAAGCGCATCTCGGAGATCGCGGCGCAGACGGTGAAACGCGTCGCGCTCGAATTGGGCGGCAAGTCCGCCTCCGTGATTCTGGAGGACGCCGACCTCGCTGCGGCGGTGAAGGGCACCGTGAGCAGCTGCTACCTCAATTCCGGCCAGACCTGCACCGCGTTGACGCGTATGCTGGTGCCGGCGTCGAAATACGACGAGGCGGCGAAGCTCGCGGTCGAGGCCGCCAAGGCCTTCACGCCGGGCGACCCGATGTCGGAGACGACGCGCCTCGGGCCCCTTTCATCGCAGATGCAGCTCGACCGCGTCCGCAGTTACATTAGCAAGGGCGTGGCGGAAGGCGCGGAACTCCTCACCGGCGGTGCGGACCAACCGGAGGGCGTGCCTGGCGGGTATTTCGTCAAACCGACGGTGTTCGGCAAGGTGAAGAACTCCATGACCATCGCGCAGGAGGAGATTTTCGGACCGGTGCTGTCGATCATCCCCTACCAGGACGAGGAGGACGCGGTCCGCATCGCGAACGACACGCCCTACGGGCTGGCAGCTGCGGTATGGTCGAAGGACGATGCGCGCGCGCAGCAGGTCGCGCGCCGCATTCGCGCCGGACAGATCGACATCAACGGCGGCGCCTTCAACATGAACGCGCCTTTCGGCGGCTTTAAGCAATCCGGCCACGGCCGGGAGGCCGGCGTCTACGGGCTGGAGGAGTTTCTCGAGTACAAGTCATTGCAGTTAAAGGGTTAAAACATGAAAAAGCTTTTCACTAAGATGAACGTTCGAACCTTTCTTACCACGGCGATTTGTGCCATCGCATTGTTGAATTCCCCGGGCGCCGCGGCGCAGGCCTGGCCGGCGAAGCCGATCCGCCTGATGGTGCCGTTCCCGCCGGGCGGCTCGACCGATATCGTGGCGCGCATCGTGGCGCAGAAGCTCGCCGAGCGTCTCGGCCAGCCCTTCGTCATCGAGAACCGCGGCGGCGCGGGCGGCACGCTCGGCACGGCGATGGTCGCCAAGGCCGCGCCCGACGGCTACACCCTGGGCGTCGCGTCCACCAGCACGCACGTCGTGGCGCCGGGCGTCTACGCGAAACTGGATTACGACCCGCTAAAGGATTTCGCGCCCGTCGGCCTGATGGCGATATCGCCCTACCTGCTGGTGGTCAACCCGGCGGTGCCGGCAAAGACATTGCAGGAGCTGGTCGCGCTGGCGAGGAAGCAGCCGGGCAAGCTCAACTACGCCTCGGCGGGTGTGGGCTCGACCACGCAGCTCGCGATGGAGATGCTGAAACACGCCTCCAGCACCTTCATGCTGCACATCCCGTACAACGGCAATGGGCCCGCGGGTACGGCGTTGATCGGCGGGCAGGTGGAGGTGCTCTTCGGCAGCCTGCCTGCACTGCTGCCGCACGCAAAATCCGGGCGCGCGCGCGCACTTGCGGTGGGCACGCTCAAGCGCTCGCCTTCGCTGCCCGATGTTCCCACCGTGGCCGAATCCGGCTATCCCGGCTTCGATGCCTCCCTGTGGCTCGCGATCATGGCGCCCGCCGGCACGCCGGCGCCGATCATCGAGCGCCTCAACAGGGAAATCGGCAGCGTGATCGCCGCCCCCGATACCCGCGAGGCATTCGACAAGGCCGGCACCGAACCGCTCACCGGCACGCCCGCCGACCTTGCGGCGCTGATTCGCAGCGGCGTGCCGAAGTACGCGCAAATCATCAAGACCGCCGGCATCAAGCCGGAGTAGGCCGGGGGATATGCCATGAGTTCCGCCGCACCCGAGCCCAGCCGCAAGGCGCAGATCGACGCCCTGCTCCTCAAGCTGCCTGGCGTCAGCGCGAGGAAAATCAACGGCCTCGATGCCTACTTCGTGAGCGACAAAATGTTCGCCTGCATCAGCGGCCAGGGCATCGGCCTGCGCCTGCCCGTCGCCGCCGCCACGGAGCTGCAGTTCTCGAGGGACAACGTGGTCGCGTTTCAGCCCGGCGGCATCTCGAGTTCGCGGGAATGGATCCAGATCGACCGCGCCGAGGCGGCCGATTACGAAAAGGATCTGCCGCTGTTCCAGACCTCGCTCGACTTCGTGAAAGCCGCCCGCAGCCGCTAGGCCGGCGCGCGCTTAGGGCTCGCGCAGGACGATCAGCGCATCCAGCGCAACCGCGCCATCCGGTCGCGCGAGCAGCGGATTGACGTCGACTTCCTCAACCTGGTCGGTGTGGTCGGCGGCGAATTCAGAAATCCGCGCGATGGCTTCGCAGACCGCATCCAGGTCCGCGGTCGGCGAGCCGCGGTAGCCCTGCAGCAGCTTGAAACCCTTCAGGCTTTCCAGCATGCGCCGCGCCTCCGCTTTTCCTGCCGGCGCGAGCGCGAGCGCGGTGTCGCGCATGATTTCGACCAGCACGCCGCCCATACCTACCAGCAACACCGGCCCGACCTGCGGATCGCGCTTGACGCCGACCACCAGCTCGACACCGCCCGTCAGCATCGGCTGCACGAGGAAACCCTCGTCAGGCGCGCGAAGTTTCGCGCAGGCCACCATCATCGCGGCACACGCAGCGCGTAGCGCTCCCGCGTCGCGCAGGTCGAGTCGCACCGCGCCCGACTCCGTCTTGTGCTCGATGTCGCCATCGGCCTTGAGCACCACCGGGTAGCCCAGCTCTTGCGCCGCGCTGACGGCTTCCTCGGCGTTCTTTGCGCGGCGCTCCGGAACGCATCGAACGCCATATCGGGAGAGGATGGCTTTGGCCTCTCTCTCAGTAAAGATCTTCTTTCGTTGAAAATCCAGATCAAAAGAAACCCTCGTTGAAAGTCGCGCTTCCAGCTCCGGTCGCTCTTCGTGCCAGCGCTGCCAGGCGGCAATCGCGGCATAACAGCGGTCGAGCGAACGGAACAGCCCCACCTTGTCGTCCGCCTCGTAGGCCTCGGAACCCGGGCCCTGCAGCCATTCCGATACCCAGACCACCGACACCGGCTTGGGCTGCTCGCGCGCGAGCGCCGCGATGGTGCTCGCACGCGCGCTGCCGGTCTCGTGCGCCGCGACGCTCATCACGCACAGCAGCACGCCGTACTGGGGGTCCTCCAGCAGCGCGCGGCAGCACTTGCCGTAGGACTCCGGCACGCTCAGCACCTGCCCCGTGGGATCGCAGGGATTGCGCGCGGCGCCGAACTCCGGCACCACCGAGCGCAATGCGGCGGTGGTCTTCTCCATGGGCTGCGGCATCGGCACGCCATGGCGCGCCGCCATGTCGGCGGCGATGATGCCGGCGCCGCCTGAGCCGGAGACCACCGCCACGCCGCGCGCCGCCGTTCCAGATGCGGGCTTGCCCGCTGCGGCGAAGAATTTCGCGTACTCGACCAGGGCCTCGTAATCGTCCACCGCGACGAATCCGGCCCGATCGAACAGCGCGCGAAACGCCGCCCCGGAGCCGGCGAGCGACCCGGTATGCGAGCGCGCTGCAGCAGCACCGTCCTCGCTCGCGCCCAGTTTGTAGACGATCACCGGCTTGCCGGCGCGGCGCGCCTTTTCGCCCGCCTCGAGCAGCCGCTGAGCGCTCGGCACGCCTTCGAACAGGCAGGCGATGGCGCGCACGCCCGTGTCCTCCGCCATCGCGCCGATCAAATCGGCCACGTCCACGTCGGACGAGTTGCCCACCGAGAAAAAGTAGCGGAAGCCGAGGCCCCGCTCGCAGGCCTGCGCGAGACAGTAGCCAAGCGCGCCGGACTGGCTGACGAAGGCGATAGGCCCGAGCGTACGCGGCATCTTCGAGTACTCGGGGATGAAGCTGACCCCGGCGCCCAGTTCGTGGTTCACCAGCCCCATGCAATTCGGCCCGAGCATCGGCATGCGCGCCGCGCGCGCGATGCCGGCAAGGCGCTGCTCGGCCGCGCTTTCCTCGTCGCGGCCCATCTCGCCGTAGCCCGAGGCATAGACCACCACGCCACCGGCGCCGGCTGCCGCCGCCTCCCTTAGCGCAGCCTCGACGCCTTCGCGCGGCACCACCAGCGCCACCAGGTCGGGCTTCCCGGGCAACGCGGCAAGCGACGCATAGCAAGCGTGCTCGCCGATCTTCTGGTACTTGGGGTTGACCGGCCAGATCGGGCCACGGAAATGCGCGAGGTTCTCCAGCGTGCGCAGGCCGAACGATCCGGCGCGCGGCGAGGCGCCCACGATCGCGATCGAGCGCGGTGCGATCAGGCGTTCGAGCTGCGCGCGGGTGTAAACCCCGCGTTGCGATCCTGCATGGTCTGTTGTTGCTAACATGGAGGCCTGCATACTATGGGAGCGCAGATGAGTGTCAAGAAGCTTCTCGATCTATCGGGGCGCGCCGCGATCATCACCGGCGGCTCGCGCGGCCTCGGCTTGCAGATCGCCGAGGCGCTTGGCGAAATGGGCGCGAAGCTCGCGCTGACGGCGCGCAAGAAGGACGAGCTCGATCTCGCGGTCGCGCATCTCGCCAAGCAAGGCATCGAGGCGCACGCCTTCGTCTGCGACATCGGCAAACGCGAGGCGATACCACCCGTCGCCGACGCGATCCTGAAGAAATTCGGCAAGATGGACATTTTGGTGAACAACGCCGGCGCCACCTGGGGATCGCCTGCGGAGGACCATCCGATCGAGGCCTGGGACAAGCTGGTCAACGTCAATCTCACCGGCATGTTCATCCTGACGCAACTCATCGCCAAGCGCTCGATGATCCCGGCGAAATACGGGCGCATCGTCAACGTCGCCTCGGTGGCCGGGCTTTATGCGAGCGACCCGGCGGTGGTGCGTACCGTGGCCTACAACGCGACCAAACATGGCGTGGTCGGCATGACCAAACAGCTCGCGGCGGAATGGGGCGAGCACGGCATCACCGTCAATGCCATCTGCCCTGGCTTTTTCCCGTCGAAGATGACGCACGCCACGCTGGGCACGACGGGCGAGATCATCCGCAAGGCCACGCCGACGCGGCGCCTCGGCGGGCCCGAAGACTTGAAGGGGCTCGCGGTCCTGCTGTCATCGGATGCCGGACGCCACATCACCGGCGAGGCGATCTCCGTCGATGGCGGGGCGATGCTGATATGACCGGGCTGCCCCAGGAGATGGCGGATTTCATGCAGAAGATCCCCTTCTCGCAGCATCTGGGGATCAAGATTGATTCTCTGGAGCAGGGCGTGGCGCGTTTGTCGATGACGGTGCGGCCCGAATTCATGACCAGCTGGGGCACCGCGCACGGCGGCTCGATCCTCGCGCTGCTGGACATCACGCTGTCGATGACCGCGCGCACCCTCTTCGACCCGCCGCGCTCCATCATGACCATCGACTTGAGCACCCAATTCATCGGCACCGCCACCGGCGTGCTCAAGGCCGAGGGCCGCGTGATGAAGGCGGGCAAATCGACTATTTTCTGCGAAGGCGAGGCGAGGAGCGAAGCGGGGGAACTGGTCGCGAAAGCAATCGGTACCTTCCGCGCGCGCAATCCGAAGACCTGACGCCTTAGGCGGCTAGGGCCCCGGCCGTTTCCGTCAGCGGTTGCGCTTTCTCGCCTTCGAACCAGCTCGATTTTTCATGCGGTTCCCACCGTAAGCCGGGGCGTCAGGCTCCCGGATCAGAAAGTCCGCCGGAATGCGGAGCGACTCGCTGAGCGCGCGCACCATCCGCAAGGTCAGCGGGCGTTTGCGCGACAGAACCTCCGAGACCCTGTTCTTTCCGCCGAGAATCGGCGCCAGATCCTTCTGCCGCAATCCCTGTTCCTGCATCCGGAATCGTATGGCACTGACGGGGTCGGGACGATTGAACCGGAACCGCTCCTTCTCGTAGTCCTCGACCAGCTTCGCCAGCAGTTCCAGACGATCCCCGTCGCGGGTACCCGAATGCGGGTCCTCGGCCGCGAGACGCTCGACCTCCGCCAGGTAGACCCGGTGCTGGGCGTCGGTCTTGATGAGTTTGAGTTCCATTGCAGTTGACTCAGTTTTGGCGCTTTGCGTACTCGGCATGGGTGCCGACCCACCGCACGGCAATCGTGCCGGTGTTGTAGGCGGCGAGGACTTCCAGACGGTATCGGTTCCCCTTCACGTTGAAATACACCACGTTGTCGGCAAGAAAACTCACGGACGCGTACTGCTTCTTGATGTCCTGCGGCGTACGCCACTGGGCCGCCTCGACCTCGGCGATCCAGTTCTCGATCCACGGACGCGCGTCGGCATGCGCACCCACAAACTCACCGAGCTTTTCTCGCCCAACGATCCGCACTGAGGATTTTCTTGCTTTTCATGCGACCACTATACCACAAGAAGTACCCAAATTGGGAACTTTTATCAGTGCCCAAGATAGTCACTCGCTCGCCTTGATCCCCGCGTCCTTGATGACTTTCGCCCATTGCGGAATTTCGGTCTTGATCAAGGCCGCGAATTCCGCGGGCGAACTACCGATCACATCCAACCCCAGTTCTTCCAGGCGCCTGCGCACGTCGGGGATCGCGAGTACGCGCACGGTCTCGCGGTAGAGCTTGTCGATGATCGCCGCGCCAAGAAACGCCTGCAGCAGTGCCAGAAATCCGACAATGGCTTTCATGGCCGTCCTCCCCTTGCGGCTTTATACCGCAACCGCTACCCGAACAGCCGTCGCCCGCTCCAGAGCCAGGCGAGTCCCGCCGCCTGCAGCAGCCACAGCCCGCCGAGCGCCCAGGCGTAGGCCTCGGGCGCGTAGCCGATGGCGGTCGGCGGCCAGAGGTTGAGCACCATGCCGACCGCCCACTGGCCGCTGAACATGCCGGTGAACACGGCGACGTTCAGGGCGCTGTTCACCCGGCCGGCCATTTCCCTGGGATAGCGGCGCGAAAAAAGCGAGTAGGACAACACCACGGCGGTGGTGCAGCCGAAGAATGCGCTCCAGAGAAAGATCATGCCGGTGCGCACGCCCAGCGCGAGCAGGGCCAGGCAGACGGAGGCCGCGAGCACGCCGCCGGCGAGCAGCGGCAGGGTGCTTTGCCCGCGCCGCGTCATGCCGTCGGCGGCGCGCCCGAAGCCGAGGTAACCGGCGATCATCACCACATTGAACGCGAGCAGTGCCTGCGCCACTTGCGCCTGGCTGTAGCCGGCGACATCGCGCAGCCAGGTGGCGACCCACAACGTGGCGAGAGACACCGCGGCGAGCTGGCTCGAGCCGATGCACAGCGCCATGCGCCAGAACGCCGGATCGCGCGCGAGCGAGGCGTATTCGCGCAGCTGCACCGCGAGCGATACGTTGGACACGGCGCGGCGCGCGGCGGGTTTCTCCGGCACCACGAAATACAGCACCAGGCTCACGAACACCGTCAGCGCGACCAGGCCGTAGAACACCTCGCGCCAGTGCAGCGTCCGCAGCACGACTTCGAGCGGCACCGTGACCGCGATCGCGCCCAGCATGCCAGAGGCGAACGCGATGCCGTTCATCGTCGCCAGGCGCTCCAGCGGATACCACAGCGCGAACGCCGAGAACGAGGCCATCAGGCAGCCTGAGACGCCAAAGCCGATCAGCGCGCGCGCCAGCGTCAGCTGCACGATCGAGTCGGCGAGCGAAAACCACAATCCGCCCGTAGCGGCGACCATCAGCAGCGTGGCGTTCACCCGGCGCGGCCCGTAGCGGTCGAGCAGCACGCCCAGCGGCAATTGAAATAGCGCGAAGGCGAAGAAGTAGATGCCGCTGAGCAGCCCGAGGCCCGCCGCCGAGAGCTCGAACTCGCGCGCGAGCTCCGGCCCGATGATGGCGTTGATCGAGCGGTAGACGTAGGAAACGAAATACCCCGCCAGGAACGGCAGGGTGACGCGAAAAAAGGGGGTCAGAGCAACATTTCCAAAGTTAACTTGAGCCGGCCGGAGCGGCACGCGGAAATGTTGCTCTGACCCCCTTTTTTCACTTCGCCTCTAGGCCGCCGAGGTAGAAGCGGTTCCAGGTCGGCGCAATTACCAGTTCATTCACGCAGCTGCGCGCCGGCATGGTGGCGACGAACAGGATCGCTTTGCCGAAATCCTCCGGTTGCGCCATGCGAGCGCGCTCTTCCTTCGAAGGCGGCACCGGGCGCTTCTCCAGGATCGGCGTCGCCACCTCGCCCGGCAGGATGGAAGTGGCGCGGATGCCGTTCGCGCATTCCTCCATGTTGATGGACTCGGTGATGGCGATGACCGCGCGCTTGGTGGCGTTGTAGGCGGGTCCGGTCAGCACGCTCGCGTAGCGGCCCGCCCAGGAGGAGATGTTGATGATCAGGCCGTCCTTCCTCGCGCGCATGCCGGGAATTACCGCGTGGCAGCAGTAGAAGAGGCCATTCAGGTTGATCTGCACCACGTCGTCCCAGGCCTCGACGGACATGTTCTTGAAATTGCGCTTCGCGCCGCCGATGTTGGTGCCGGCGCTGGTCACCAGGATGTCGATGCGGCCATGGCGTTTCTCGATGTCCGCTACAGCGGCCGCGACGGCTTTCTTGTCCGCGACGTCGAGCCGAATGACTTCAGCGCTGCCGAACTTCTTTATCTGGGAAAGACCTTCCTGGTTGGTGCGTTCGGTGCGCCCGGAAATGATCACGTGCGCCCCCGCCTGCGCCAGTTCCAGCGCGCCGGCAAGCCCGATTCCCGATCCTCCACCGGTAATCCACGCAACCTTACCGCTTAGCATATTGCGTCGCACCGAACAGGACTTCCTTCTGCTCCTTGGTCATCTCGGGGCGGCGCCGGTCGGCCAGCACCAGCAGTGCGCGCTGCACGGCGGGGCGTTCCAGGATCGCGTCGCGCCAGCGCTTGAGCGCCGGGTACTCGTTGATTTCCACGCCCTGGCGCTCGGGAAAGCGCAGCCAGGGCACGGTCGCCATGTCGGCGATGGTGTATTCGTCGCAGGCAAGATACTTCGATTCCTTGAGCCGGCGGTCGATCACCATGTAGAGCCGGTTGGCCTCGTTCTTGTAGCGGTTCATGGCGTAGGGAATCTTCTCCGGCGCGTAGCCGAGGAAGTGGTGCGCCTGGCCGAGCATCGGCCCCACATGGCCCATCTGGAACATGGTCCACTGCATCACCTGCCAGCGCTGGCGCAGCTCCTGCGGCAGAAATTTCCCGGTCTTGGAAGCGAGGTAAAACAGCATCGCGCCCGATTCGGCAAGCGCGAAGGGTTTGCCGCCCGGGCCATCGGTATCCACCATTGCGGGCATTTTGTTGTTGGGCGATATCTTGAGGAATTCAGGCTTGAACTGGTCCCCCGCGCCGATGTCGATCGCGTGCACGTTGTAGGGCGTGCCCGTCTCTTCGAGCATGATGTGGATTTTGTGGCCGTTTGGCGTCGGCCAGGTGTAGAGCTCGACCATTGGATTACCTCAGAAAGGTTAAGCGAGTTTGATCAATTGCTTACCGAAATTCTCGCCCTTGAGCAGACCGATCAGGCCCTTGGGCGCGTTCTCGATGCCTTCGAGCACCGATTCACGGTATTTGATCTTGCCGGCCGCGACGTGGCCGGCGAGCGCCTTCAACGCCTCGCCGTAGCGGTCGCGCCAGTCGAACACGATCATGCCCTGGACCTTGATCCGGTTGACGAGGATGGAGCGGAACATCTTCACCCCGGCCGGGTCCGTGCTGTTGTAGTCCGCGATCAGGCCGCAGACGATCATGCGCGAGAACGGGTTCATCAGGCGCAGCAGCACGTCCGTCATCTCGCCACCGACGTTCTCGAAATAGACATCGGCGCCCTTCGGGCATGCTGCCTTGAGGTCGCGGGAAAGGTTGCCCGCCTTGTAGTCGACGCAGGCATCGAAGCCGAGCTCCTGGGTCACGTAGGCGCACTTCTCCTTGCCGCCGGCGATGCCGACGGCACGGCAGCCGGCAATCCTGGCGAGCTGCCCGACCACGCTGCCCACCGCGCCCGAGGCGGCGGACACGACCACCGTTTCTCCCGGCTTCGGTTGCCCGATCTCGCTCAGGCCGAAATACGCCGTCATGCCCGGCATGCCCAACACGCCGAGATAATAGGACAGCGGCGCCCGATCCCCGTCCACCTTGTTTATTTCACCGTCGCCCTTGATGCAGCCGTAGAGCTGCCAGCCGAGCCGCGCCAGCACCTTGTCGCCGGGCTTGAACTTCGGGTGCTTCGACTCGATCACCTCGCCGACGGTCTGGCCTTCCATCACGTCGCCGATCTCGACGCCCTTGACGTAGCTTTTCTGCTGGCTCATGCGCCCGCGCATGTACGGATCGAGCGACAACCACAGATTTTTTACCAGCACCTCGCCGTCCTTCGGCGCCGGCACGGGCGATTCAACGAGCTTGAAGTTCTCCTCGGTGACCCAGCCCGTGGGATAGCTCGCGAGCGTCCAGGCCTTGTTCCGCGCCATGCGGATCCGTTCAGCTCAAGCGCGCGAAACGCGCGAGATGATGCTCGGCATCGCCGAACTGCTGCGCGATCATGGTCAGGCGGCGGAAGGTATGGCTCACCTTCAGTTCCTCGGACATGCCCATGCCGCCGTGCAGCTGGATCGATTCCTGGCTGATGTGGCGGCAGTTGTCGGCGATCTTGATCTTCGCCGCCGAGATCGCGCGCGCGCGGTCCGCCGCGCTGGCGCGGTCCTCCACCGCGCTGGCGCGGTCCTTCCTGACATCAACTGGAGAATCCGCTTTGGAAGCCGCCAGGCAGGCCATGGACTTTGCCTGCTCGTAGCTCACGTACATGTCCACCATGCGATGCTGCAGCGCCTGGAAGGTGCCGATCGGCACGCCGAACTGCTTGCGCGTCTTCAGGTACTCGAGCGTGGTGTCGCAGGCGAATTTCATCGCGCCCACCGCTTCGGCGCAGATGAGCGCGGTGGCGAAGTCCACCACCTCTTCGATCACCGGCAGCGCACCGCCCTCGGTGCCGAGCAGTTCGCCGGGCACCTTGGAAAGAGACACGTCTCCGGCACGTTGCTCGTCGAGGGTCACGTAAGGTTTTATTTTCAATCCCGACGAAGAAGAATTCACGATAAAAAGACTCAAACCCTTATCGGTCTTCGCAGACACCACGAACTTGTCCGCAGCGGGCGCGCCGAGCACGACGAACTTCTCTCCGGTGACCTCCCAGCCGCTGCCCGCCCCGGCAGACTTACGCGCCTGCGCGTCGACCTTGGCGAGGTTGTAGCGCGCGCCTTTCTCGGTGTGGGCGAACGCCATTTTCAGCTTGCCTTCGACGACCACCGGAAGGATCGCCTTCTTTTGCGCCTCGCTGCCGGCGCGCGCGACAAACTGCGCGCCCAGGCCCACCGTCGCGAGGTAAGGCTCGACCAGCAGCGCATCGCCCGCCGCCTCCATCACGCCCATCAGGTCCACCGCGCCGCCGCCGAAGCCGCCGTAGTCGGGCGAGAACGGCAGGCCGGTGAGGCCCATCTCGGCGATCGTCGCCCAGACGGCCGGGCTCCAGCCGTCGCTGGAGGCGACGATTTTCCTGCGCGCCTCGAACGTATAGTCCTTGGCGAGGAAGCGCCGGACCGAATCGGCGAGCAGCTGCTGCTCTTCGTTGTAGTCGAAATTCATGTGCCCTCCTACAACCCTAACGTCATTTTGGAGATGATGTTTCTCTGAATCTCGTTCGAGCCCGCATAGATCGTGGTCTTGCGGAAATTGCAGTATCGCTTCGCCAATCCGGTGAACCCAGCCTGCGCGGCGGGATCCGAGGCCTGCATCATAAGTTCGGTGAGCGACTGCTGGATCTCGGTGCCCTTGATCTTCAGCATCGACACATCCGCGCCAGGCGGCTGCCCGCTGCGGCGCATCTGGTCGAGAAACCGCAGGTTGGTGATCTCCAGCGCCATCAGTTCCACCTCGACGCGCGTCAGCTTGTCGCGAAAGCGCGCATCCTCGGTAAGCGGCCTGCCGTCGTCGCCCTGCTGCCGGCCCGCGAACTCCTTCAGCTTGGCGAGTTCCCGCTTGGATGCGCCGATGCGCCCCGTGTTCATGCGTTCGTGCCCGAGCAGGTACTTGGCCACCGTCCAGCCCTTGCCTTCCTCGTACACCAGGTTTTCCGCCGGCACCTTCACATCGTCGAAGAACACCTCGTTCACCTCGTGGCCGCCATCCATCAGGATCAGCGGCCGCACCGTGATGCCGGGCGTCTTCATGTCGATGAGCAGAAAGGATATGCCCTCCTGGCGTTTCGACAGGCTGGAGTCGGTGCGCACGAGACAGAAGATCCAGTCGGCGTAATGGCCGAGCGTGGTCCAGGTCTTCTGGCCGTTGACGATGTAGTGGGCGCCGCCTTTTTCGTCACGCATGCGTTCGGCCTTGCACTTGAGCGAAGCGAGGTCGGAGCCCGAGCCCGGCTCGGAATAACCCTGGCACCAGAAATCCTCGCCTTGGTAGATGCGCGGCAGGAAGCGCTTTTTCTGCGCTTCCGTCCCGAATCGGATCAGCACCGGGCCGCACATCGACAGGCCGAAGGGAATCAGCGGCGGCGTGCCGGCGAAACCGCATTCCTCCTCGAAGATGTAGCGCTGCACCACGTTCCAGCTGGTGCCGCCGAATTCCTTCGGCCAGGACGGCGCCACCCAGCCCTGCTTGGCGAGGATCCTGTGCCAGCGCAGCAGGTCTTCACGGCCGAGCTCGTCATAGTTCGCGACCTTGTCGCGCAGGTCCTGGGGAAGATTTGTTTTCAGCCAGACGCGGACCTCGTCGCGGAATGCGGACTCTTCCTGGGAATAGCTCAGGTCCATGGATAGTCTCCGGTAGAAGACGGAAGTTTACTGCCATGGCGCCCCGGCAGGCGCGCAATACGCTCATGCGTGACGCAATCCCAGTTCTGCCGCCGCCTTCGCGAGTTTCGCGTCGAGGGTCCAAAGCGCGGTCCGCGACTGCGTGCACGAGGCAAGCAGGTGTATGTCAATCAAACCCAAGCCCCGGCCTTGCAGGCGGTGGCGATCAATAAATTGCACGACATCGCCGTCCTCGGCATGAACCGCGGAGGGCAGTGCGGCTAGAAGCTCGAGAACTTCTGCGCGATTGCGCAGGTATCCGCAGGCAAGCTCGCCGATGACGAAAGGATGGCAAAGCGCCTCCTCCCCGGCAAGCAGGCTCCTCAGCGCGGGCTCACCGCGCCTGAGGTGCTCCACCCAGACGGAGGTATCGACAAGGACCATTCAGGCCCGGCGACGGCGCGGAATTGGGCGCAGACGCCGTTCGCTGCCACCGAGCGAGGCGAGGCGCGCGGCGCTTGCCTTTGCGATCAGCGCTTCGAGCCCCATGCGCACCAGTGCCGTCTTTTGCTTGACGCCGGTCAGCGCGGCGGCGCGCGCGAGGGCATCGCGGTCGATGTTCAGAGTCGTGCGGTCAACGGATTTCATGCATACAATAATGAACTATTCGTATGCATCACGCAAGCGTGATCGCCACAGCAGGGGTGTGACATGAACATCAAAGCAATCAGGACCAAAGCCGATCACCGCTCGGCGCTCAAGAAAATCGAAAGCCTGATGGGCGCACGCCCGAAGGGTGTATCGGCGCCCTGATCCTTCACGAATTCGGCCGATCCCCAGGCGACGTCCGGCACGCGACCAGCATTTCCCGGTTACTGACGGTACCCATCACGAAATCCTCAAAAACCCGACCCAATGCCGCCACTGTAGCGCGGACGCCCGGCAGTAGCAAAGGCACAGGCTTGCTTCGCGAAATGTTGTTCTGACCCCCTTTTTACACTCACGGCCGCCCGGGCAGAGACCGTCAGCCGGTACGCCATGTACCCTGAACGATTCGCCTCCGGACTTCCTCCCAGGGCGATCCGGCGTCAGGATCGGCCTCGAACTCGGCGAGACGCCGATCCAGCTCGGCTTTTAACTCTTCCGGTATCGAAACCGCTTCCGGTACGGCGGCGATACTGTCCCAGATCAGCTCAACCAAGCGGATGCGTTCGGCAACGGGTAGTTCGAGAATCTCGGCAACGGATACTTGCTTCATATACCTTAGCCTACCACTGCCAATTCCGGTACGCGAGCTTGCTGCACTGCTTCAAACCGCGCGCCATATGTCCCGATCCCGCTGACGCCACCCACTCACGCGTGAGCGGCGTCATACAGGACTTTGCCCCGGCCAATGATCTCCGACAGAAAGGGATCCTTGATGGCGAGGCGCTTCTCGACCTCGCGCGGGGAACGCACGATCAGGTCGACGGCAAATTCCGGCTCGACCCGGTTCAGGATTTCCGCGGCCTTGCGTACGCTCATCCCTTTGTAACGCATGACCACCAACAGGTCCACGTCCGACCCCCTGCCGGCACGGCCGCGTGCACGGGAGCCGAACAGGATGATGCGCTCCGGTGCGAACCGCTCCGCGATTCGCCGGCAAAGTCTGGCAATTCCTGCCTGTGTGATCATGAATTGGGCGTCCCTCTACATGCGAGGATAGCCGAATCTATCGTCTGTCGGGTTCCGGCGCAAAACCAGGGCGGCGCCGCCACCCGGACATCCGGATGCAAGCGGCGCCGGATTTCCTCCGCTTGCCCTTCACCCGCTAGCGCGCCGCCGCCTGGATGCGATCACCGAGCAGGAACTTCTGGCTGCGCGGGAACTTCTCGACCGCGGGAATGAGCCAGAGCGGGAACCGGTACATCGCTTCGAGCGCCGGCCCGGTGCGCTCCGCGCGCGGCAAGAAGTAAAGAGGCGAAGAACCAAGAGGTGATCATTCGAGCGTCCTGGCGAGACGAAAACCGAAGTAGTTGAAGCGGTAGTCGGTCGTGTACCAGTTGCGGAACGCAGAGCGAACGACGCGCGGACCGATGATCCAGGAACCGCCGCGGATCACGCGCTGAGAGCAGTCGCCCGAGAGCCGTGCCGAGCCATCGGATGGTGCGCCAGCGTAGGACGCGTTCCAGCAGTCCTCCGTCCATTCCCACACGTTGCCATGCACATCGTATAGGCCGAAGGCATTCGGTCCATAGCTGCCCGCCGGCGCCGTCTGATTCCGGCTCGCTCCGAAATTCGCCTGCGAAGCGGCGATCGTCGCTCCGGTGCTGTAGGCGGTGGTGGTGCCCGCGCGGGCCACGTATTCCCACTCGGCCTCGGTGAGAAGACGGTAGCGCTTTCCCGTCTTGCGCGAAAGCCACTCGGCAAACTGTTTTGCGTCGCTCCACGACACATTGATCACGGGGCGGCGACCGCGCCCCCATCCGGCGTCTCCCGGGTTATGGCTGCAACCGCTCTCCCGAACGCAGGCGTCCCATTCGTCAAACGTCACCTCATACCTGCCCGCCGCGAACGGACGCGAGATCGCCACACGGTGCTGCGGCCCCTCGCGGTCGTACCGCCCTTCCTCCGATGCCGGCGAACCCATCGTAAAGCTGCCGGCCGGAATCGCCACCATCTCGGGGCAGCCTTCGCAGTCGCGGAACGCTTTGCCGGGCCGTGGCACCTCGCGCTTTGCTTCCTCGGCCTTGCGCGCGGCTTCGGCTTTGGTTTTCTCTTCGGCTTCCTGCTTTGCCTTTGCCTCGGTATCCTTTTTGGCTTGCAGGTCGGCGGCAAGCTTGGCGGCAAGCTCGGTCTTGCGTTTCGCTTCCTCTTCCTTCTTCAGCGCATCGGCCTTGGTCTTTTCATCGGATTCCTTCTTCATCCGTTCGTTTTCGAGGCGCGAACGCTCTTCGGCCTGCGCCTGGGTCAGCCTCTGCGTTTCGCGCGTCACCTCGGCGGCACGTCCTTCGACCGCCTTCGCGGCCTGCTCAGCTTGCTGGCGGGCAAGCGCCTCGGCGCTGCGGGCGGTTTCAGCCTTGGCGGCCCGCTCGTTCGAATCGTCGCGCTGGTACAGGATCGCGCCAACCACAGCGATCGCCACGAGGATCGCCAATCCTGCGAACAGCGGCCCGCGCGAGCGCGTTTGCGGCGCGGCCGGCATCGCGATCGTCTCGTCGGCCTTGCGCCGGGCTTCCGCCTCCGCCCTGCGGCGCGCGGCTTCGGCACGGGCTCTGGCTTCGGCTTCTTCCCGCTCTTTGCGCTCGATTTCCCGGCGCGCCAGTTCTTCCCTTTGCCGCGCCTCTTCCTTCGAGCGTTCCTCCGCCGCGCGGCGCGCGTGTTCGTCGGCCTCCGCCGTTTTTCTGCGTGCGTCTTCCTCGTGCATGTGCTCGGCCTGGTGCGCGAGCTTGATCGCCTCGGCGAACTGCAGCGCCGTCTGGTAGCGCGCCGCGGGCTTTTTTGCCATGGCTCGCGACACCACCGCGTCCCAGGGTTTGGAGATCGTCGGATTGAGCGCCGAGGGTTCGATCGGGTCCTGGCGCAGGACCTTTTGCATGATGGTGGTGATCGAGCCGGTGAACGGCTTGTCGCCGGTGAGGAGCTGGTAGAGGATCACCCCGGCCGAGAAGAGGTCGCTGCGGTGATCGACCGGCAGGGTCATGATCTGCTCGGGCGACATGTAGGCCGGCGTGCCGAGCATGGCGCCGGTGCCGGTAAGGTCGGAAGCTTCGATGTGGGCGATGCCGAAGTCCACGACCTTGAGCGAGCCGTCCTTAAGCACGAACATGTTGGCAGGCTTGAGATCGCGGTGCACGACGCCGTTCTCGTGCGCGTGGGTGAGCGCGCCGAGGAGCTGCGTCATCAGGCGCACCACGTCCTCGAGCGGGAAGCGCACGCCGCGCTCGAGTTCGTGGCCCAGCTCCTTGCCGCTGATGTACTCCATCACGATGTAGGCGGCGCCGTCGTGCTCGCCGTACTCGTGGATGGTGACGATATGCGGGTGCGAGAGCCTTCCGGCGGACTGCGCCTCGCGCTTGAAGCGCGCCATCACCTCGGGCAGCTGGTGCGGCTCGAACATCTCGGTGCGCAGCGTTTTGATCGCCACGCGCCGGCCGATCGCCGGATCGAAGGCCTCGTAGACGACGCCCATGGCACCGCGCCCTACCTGCAGCCGGATTTCGTACTTGCCTATTTTTTCGAGCACCGCCGCGCGCGCCCTCCCCGTGGAAAGGCTATCACGAAGGCGTAAAACGCCGTCATGGAATGCCACAATATTGGCGCTGTGCGCCGTGCAGCGGCTGGGCGGCTACTGGATGGCGCGCGACTCGCGTTCGCACCAGTTCGCGACAATCCGGACTGTTACCCCGGGCGAACTGATGCTCCGCCTTGCGCGTTGACCTCGCAAATCAAAATGTTGCTCTGACCCCCTTTTTCTAAAGGATAGTTACCCCGCCGTCGGCGACGATGACCTGGCCGGTGATGAACGCGGCAGCGTCGGATGCGAGGAACACCGCGATACCGCCGATGTCGCGCGGCACGCCCAGGCGCCTGAGCGGCGTCGCGGCTTCGCGCTCGGTGCGGCGGTTTTCGTCTTCCCACAGTGCTTTGGCGAAGTCGGTCTTGATCAGGCCGGGCGCGATGGCGTTGACGCGCACGTTCTTCGGCCCCCACTCGGCGGCGAGGTTGCGCACCAGGTGGTGGTCGGCGGCTTTGGACATGCCGTAGGCGCCAATCACGGTGTTGGCGATGATGCCGCCAATCGAGCCCACGGTGATGAAGCTGCCGCCGCCGCGCTCGGCCATGCCGGGCAAGGTGAGTGCGGCAAGCCAGAGCACGCTCTTCACGTTGTTGAGGAACACCTTGTCCAAGGCTTCGTCGGGGATCTCGGTGAGCGGACCGTAGTACGGGTTCACCGCCGCATTGGCGATCGCGATGTCGACGCGGCCCCACTTGGCGAGCGTGGCGTCGACCAGCGCTTTCAGCTCCTCCTTTCGCGAGACGTTGCAGGGCTGCGCCAGCACCTCGAAGCCCTGCTTTTCGAACTCCGCGCGCACCGCTTCGCAGGCCTCGGCCTTGCGGCTGGAGACGACGACTTTGCAGCCCGCGCGGGCCAGTTCCTCGGCCATCGACTTGCCGATGCCGCGCGTCGAACCGGTGACGATGGCGACTTTGCCGCTCAAATCA
>JBCKKZ010000036.1:0-19066 GCA_038904015.1 Burkholderiales bacterium
TGTTCAAACAACCGGGGCCACTTCTTTGTCGCAGCGCTGCTTGCCGCTGGTGTTCTCTACATTCTCTTCGAGTGGAAGCAGTCTTCTCGAACTGCGCGCGCTTCCCGCTGGGCGCAGGCCCGTGTCGCGGGAACCGTACTCTGGGCCTGCGCTACCTTCTTGTTGTCGTATGCGGTCATCATCCAGCACACTCGGTTCGCTGGAGTCTCGCCGGCCTGGTATCTCGGCTTCGCCTCAGTTGGCTTTTTCCTCGGTACGTTCGTTACCACGCTCGCGTTTGCGTCGCTCATGATTCGGACTCCAGAGGACGCAAGAAGACTACGGCTTCCGCGGATTCCTGCCGCAACGCGTGCGCAATTCATCACAGGGACCCCTGTAGTCGTGTTGCTAATCGTTGCATACCACGTACTTCTTCACTTCTCACCTGAAGCGATTCACGGATTAGCCGTTCTGCTTGTCGTGCTACCTTTCCTTGCCATGATTGGACAAGGACTGGCAGAACTCTATTTCGCGCATGATGAACACGACCAGATTATTCCCTACGCGAAACGCATTGCTCAATTCAAGGAAATACATGACTCTCACGATTACTCCTACGTCTTAATCGATCAAGGACCTAAGGCGGCTCAAGATCTACAGATCTCCACGGCGACGTCCCCTCAGGCAATCCAGAGCGCGATGCGGTGGAAGTTTTCCGTGAAAAACACCGCAAGTCAGACTTCCTTTCATGTTCAACAGGAAGAGGAAACCAAAATCTCCTTCTATGCCAAGGACGGGGATCTAAACAATGAATCTCCGAAGAATCTCGGTGTCAGGATTCAGAAGCATCAAGGCAAGCGCGGACTGCTTCGCGTACTAGTCATCCCAGAGAATTCCAAAGGGACTCCCCGAGAAATGGAGATCTCAATAGCTCTCGTCGAAGCGCATGCAGAGGAGTATCTCTCAAGCCACTCCGATGACAAAAACCTCATTGCGATCCTCTCGTATGCCATCAACCAGACCGTCATCAAGACGATGGTCAGCGAAGACGGAAAATCGCTGCTAAGAGCCGTGGAGCGCGGACAAGAGAAACGGGTAAAAGAACTCCTAGAGCAAAATATTGACGTAAATGAGCGAGCGGAGGCCGGCTGGACGGCGCTTCTGTACGCTTCGGCGCAGGGCTATCCTCGAATTGCGCGACTGTTGCTTAAAGCCGGCGCGAATCCAGACATTGGCAATGTTCACAACATCACACCACTAATGTATAGCGCCCGGTACGGAAATGAGGAGATATGTAAGCTGCTGATCGACTACGGTTCAGGCCTGAACCTGCAAGATGTATACGGCGAGACGGCTTTGATGGTTGCAGCGCGAACGGGACAACTGAGGATCGCCAAACTATTGATAACTGCAGGTGCAGAAACGGGGATCCGCAATGAACAGGCGCAATCGGCGCTCGACTTGGCGCATCTGTGTAAACAAGGTGCGATAGCGAAGGTGTTACGAGAATCAGCTAACAAGCCCCTTGCACACTGACGGGAGTTACGCTGCGCTTCACTCCCGCAGGTGAAGGGCACGTTAGGGCTAACCGAAAGGAATGCCATGAGACTTGCGCTGTATTTACTACTGCTTTTATTGCCGGTGTCTGGCATGGCCGAAGTATTTAGGTGCGGTGAGCCCAAAGGGGTCGCTATGTGGTCGAATGAAGGTCACAAGGCTGAACCAGATGGATTTACTGGCGTACAGCCAGTGGTCATCGTCGATGAGAAGGAAATGACGATTGTGTGGGGCGATTCAAAAACCGCTGGCGGGTCTGAGAAAGTCTGGAAGGCAGTTGTAATTCATCGAAGTCTAGAGTCAATTAGCGGTGCAGCGCTTCCCCGTGTTGCCTAGTCCTGGCTAAATCCGATCCGCCGATACTCTCTGCTCACGGCGCGTCAAAGTTGGCGGACGAAATCCTGCCATGCCCAGGCGCGGACGCCGGGAGCCACCGCCTGGGTCTCCACAGGGTTTTTCGGGCTTTGGTGGACGAGGGACATTTCCACGCGGATTGCGCGGGGACGCTTTTTCTTCATCGCCTCGGCCAGCCGCCGCATCGGCGCCGCCATCGCGGGCGTCACGGTGCGCGCCGCCTTGCATTCCACCAGCGCGACTGAACCGCTCTTTTGCGGCAAGATGAAATCGACCTCCAGCCCCTGCTCATCACGGAAATAGTACAACTCGGGCCGCCGGCCCCGGTTGGTTTGGGCCTTGATCATCTCGGCGGCGATGAAGCCTTCGAACAGCGCGCCCAGGAACGGCGACTTCGCCAGTTCGGCGGCAGAATCGATGCCCAGCAGGTGGCAGGCCAGGCCCGAGTCGGCCAGATACACTTTGGGCGACTTGATCAGCCGCTTGCCGAGATTCTCGTAAAACGGCGGCACGATCAACACCTGGGCGGTGGTCTCCAACACGCCGAGCCATTGCGCGATCGTCGGCACACTTAAGCCCAGCGGCGCGGCGAAGTCGGTCTTGTTGAGCACCTGCCCGTGCCGGCTCGCCACCAGCGCGAGGAATCTCCGGAACGTCGCAAGGTCCTTCACCGCCGTCACCGCCCGCACGTCGCGCTCGAGATAGGTTTGCACGTATGAACTGAACCACAAGCGCGCCGCGCCGGGGCGCGCGATCGCTTCCGGATAGCCGCCCCGCAGCAGGCTCACCTTGGCGCTCTCGCGCGTTGACAGCGGGCGCAATTGCAGCACCGCCGCCCGGCCCGCCATGGATTCCGTCACACCCTGCATCAGGGACGCTTCCTGCGAACCAGTCAGAAACCACTGGCCGGTCCGCCGCGGTTGCCGGTCGATGCGGGCGCGCACCAGCGCGAACACCTCCGGCACGTTTTGCACTTCGTCTAGAATCACGGGCGTCTTGAGCGCGTCGAGAAAGCCCTGCGGATCGGCCCGCAAGCGGGCCACCACCGTCGGGTCTTCGAGCAGGAAATAGCTGGCCTTGGGCAGCAAATGCCGCAACAGCCAGGTCTTCCCGGCCCGCCGCGGCCCGGTCAGCACTACGGCCGGAAAACTCCGCGCCGCCAGCGTGACGGTCTGTTCAAGTTCTCGATGAACATTGCGCATGATTGAGTATTCTAAAGTACAACTTTATATTACTCAAACATGCATGGCTTCGATCCCGCTTGCCGCCACCAGGTTTCACGCAGTTTCAGTTTCGAGTCCCGGTGGGGACGCCATAGTCCACAGGCATTGCGGGGCTTTATCAATCGCGCGGACCGCGTTATCGTTGGCTGTCATGGTCGAGACCCTCGAGCGCCATAGCGCCGGCAGCCGCGTTCCGGCGCTGAAACCGGAAAATCTGGGGGACGAATCGTTCCGCCGGGACCACCGCCTGCGCTATGCCTATGTCGCGGGCGCGATGGCCAACGGCATTGCCTCGACCCGGCTGGTCGGGGAAATGGCCGCAGCGGGAATGCTCAGTTTTTTCGGCGCCGCCGGGTTGAGCCTCGAGCGCATCGAGGCGGCGATCGACGAACTGGCGCGCGCGATTCCGGGCCTGCCCTACGGCTTCAACCTGATCCATAGCCCGAACGAGCCGGATCTCGAAGCGGACGTGGTCAGCCTCTATCTGCGGCGCGGGATCCGGCTGGTGGAAGCCTCCGCCTACCTGCGGCTGACCCTGCCGGTGGTGCGTTATCGCGTCAGCGGCATCAAGCGCGACGCCGAGGGCCGCATCGTCACGCCCAACCGCATCATCGCCAAGGTCTCGCGCGTCGAAGTTGCCACGCAGTTCTTCTCCCCGCCGCCGCAGGAATTGTTGAACGAGCTCGTGCGCGCGGGGGAAATCACGCCCGAACAGGCGGCGCTGGCGGCAAGCGTCCCGATGGCGCAGGACCTGACCGCGGAAGCGGATTCCGGCGGGCACACCGACAATCGCCCGCTGGTGACCTTGCTGCCCACCTTGCTCGCCTTGCGCGACCGGATACAGGATAACAATGGCTACGAGCAGGCACTGCGGGTGGGCGCAGCGGGCGGATTGTCCACGCCGGCGGGGCTGGCGGCGGCATTTGCGATGGGCGCGGCCTACGTCCTGACCGGCACGGTGAACCAGGCCTGCGTCGAGTCGGGCAGCTCGGATGCCGTGCGTCGGATGCTCGCGCAGGCCGAACAGGCGGATATCGCCATGGCGCCGGCGGCGGACATGTTCGAAATGGGGGTGCGGGTGCAGGTGCTCAAGCGGGGCACGATGTTCCCAATGCGCGCCGCCAAGCTGTATGATCTGTACCGGGCGTATCCGGGCTTGGAAGCCTTGCCGGAAGCGGATAAGGCATTCATTGAAAAGCAACTTCTTCGTGCCACACTCGAGGACAGCTGGCGCGGCACGCGCGAGTATTTCCTCAAGCGCGATCCAGGGCAGGTCGAGCGCGCCGAGCGCGATCCGAAGCACCGGATGGCGCTGGTGTTCCGCGGCTACCTCGGACTCAGTTCGCGCTGGGCGAACGCGGGCGAGCCGTCGCGCATGATGGATTACCAGGTGTGGTGCGGCCCGGCGATGGGGGCCTTCAACGAATGGACGCGCGGCACGTTCCTCGAGAAGCCGGAGAACCGCCGCGTAGTGGTGGTCGCCCAGAACCTGATTTACGGCGCAGCGATGCAGCTGCGCCAGCAATACCTACGCGCCCAGGGCGTTCACCTGCCGGCGGGCGCGGCGGCCGCGCATCCTCTGGAGCCTGACGCATTACGCGAAGTATTGAATCCATGAGCAGCAAGTCTTCTCCCATCGCCATTGTCGGCATCAGCTGCCTGTTTCCCAAGGCCGATGATCTGCAGGCCTATTGGGCAAACATCAAGAACGGCGTCAACGCGATCACGCCCGTGCCTGCCGGTTCGCACTGGAACGCCGCCGATTATTTCGACGCCGACCCGAAATCCCCGGATCGTACTTACGCGCAGAGCGGGGGGTTCCTCACGCCGGTGGATTTCAACCCGATGGAGTTCGGCATTGCGCCGAAGGATATCGAGGCGACGGACACCTCGCAGCTTCTCAGCCTGGTCGCCGCCCAGCGCGCGCTGGCCGACGCCGGTTACGCCGCCGGCAATGTCGACGGAAAATCCGCGGGCCGCAAGTTCGATCGCGAACGCACCAGCGTCATCCTCGGCGTCACCGGCGCGCTGGAACTCGTGATCCCGCTCGGCGCGCGCCTTGGCCACCCGATCTGGCGCAGGGCGCTGAAGGACGCGGGCGTCGAGGGCACGGTGGCCGAAGACGTGGTGCAACGCATTTCGGATTCCTATGTCGGCTGGCAGGAAAATTCCTTTCCCGGGCTGCTCGGCAATGTCGCGGCCGGCCGCATCGCCAACCGCCTCGACCTGGGCGGCACGAATTGCGTCGTCGACGCCGCTTGCGCGAGCTCGCTGGCGGCGATCCACCTCGCCGGCCTCGAACTCTCGGCGGGGCGCTCCGACATGGTCATCACCGGCGGCGTGGACACGTTCAACGACATCTTCATGTACATGTGCTTCAGCAAGACCCCGGCGCTCTCGCCGACGGGCGATGCGAAGCCGTTCGACCGCGACTGCGATGGCACGGTACTCGGAGAAGGTCTCGGTGTGCTGGTGCTCAAGCGCCTCGCGGATGCGGAGCGCGACGGCGACCGCATCTACGCGGTTCTCAAGGGCATCGGCTCATCCAGCGACGGGCGCAGCAGCGCGATTTACGCGCCGCGCGCCGCTGGCCAGAAGCTCGCGCTGCAGCGCGCTTACGAAGACGCCGGCACGGCGCCGGAAACCATCGGCCTGATCGAAGCCCACGGCACCGGCACCAAGGTTGGCGATGCGACGGAACTATCGTCTCTCACCGAGGTATTCCAGTCCGCGAACAGGGCCGGCGCCTGGTGCGCACTGGGTTCGGTGAAATCGCAGATCGGCCACACCAAGGCGGCGGCGGGTGTGGCCGGCGTCATCAAGGCGGCGATGGCGCTGCATCAGAAAGTCCTGCCGCCCACCATCAAGATCACCCAGCCGCTCGAGGACGCCGCGCCGGGCCGCTCGCCGTTCTATCTCAACACCAGCAAGCGCCCGTGGCTGCCGGCCGCGGGACATCCGCGTCGCGCCGGCGTCAGCGCCTTCGGCTTCGGCGGCACGAATTTTCATTGCGTGCTGGAAGAGCACGGCGCGCAGAAGCCCGCAGTGGACTGGGAAGGCGGCGTCGAGATCCTCGCCTTCGGTGCCGACAGTCTCGGCGACCTGATGGCGCAACTGAGCGCGCACCGGACGGATTCCCCCTGGCTGGAGTTCAGGCGCACAGCGCACCAGTCGCGCCTGCACTTCCGGCGCAAAGCGGAATTCCGCCTGCTCATCATCGCCGCGCGGGAGTCCGAGCGCGCGAACCTGAAGGAAACCGCGCTGAAGATGCTGGAGAAGAATCCCGGCAGGAAATCCTGGACCGCGCCGGCGGGCATCGCCTTCGGTTCGGGCAAGCGCCATGGCAAGCTCGGCGCGTTGTTTCCCGGTCAAGGCTCGCAGTACGCCGGCATGTTGCGCGATCTCGCCTGCCAGTTTCCCGGCATGCTGCAGGCGCTCGCCGAAGCAGATGAAGCCTTCGCGCACGAGCCTTCCGCACGCACTGCGCAACGCCTGAGCGACTACATCTATCCGCATCCGGTTTTTTCCGACGCAGCCCGTCAGCAGCAGGAACAGGCGCTCAAGGCAACCGACATCGCGCAGCCCGCGCTTGGCGCGGTGAGCATGGGCGCGTTCAACGTGCTTGATTATTTCGGTGTCGCCGCCGAAGCCGCCTGCGGCCACAGCTACGGCGAGCTCCTCGCGCTGTGCGGCGCAGGGCGGATCGACACGGCGGCGCTGCATCAACTCTCGAACCTGCGCGGCCGCCTGATGGCCGGCAGCAACGGCAATGGCGAGAGGGGCGCGATGCTTGCCGTGCAGGCCGACGAGGCGACAGTGCTGGAATTCCTGCGCGAAGACGACAGCCAGCTGGTGGTCGCGAACCGCAATTCGCCGAAGCAATATGTCCTTTCCGGTCCCGTCGAGCAGATCAAGCGCGCGCTGGGCAGTCTGACCAAGCGCGCCATCCGCAGCCGCATGCTGCAGGTGTCGGCGGCGTTCCACAGCCCGCTGGTGGCCGATGCGCGCGCGCCGTTCGCCGAGGCGCTCGAAGGCATCGCGTTCGACGAGGGCCGCATGCCCGTGTACGCCAACGCGACCGGCCGCGAGTATCCGAAGAGCGCGAAGCAGGCGCGCGAACTGCTCGCCAGCCAGATCGTGCGGCCGGTGAACTTCATGCAGCAGGTGCAGGCCATGCACGCCGACGGCGTGCGGACCTTCGTTGAAGTCGGGCCCGGCCACGTCCTCTCCGACCTGGTGCAATCCATCCTGCCCGGCCAGGAAGTCGAGACCATCGCGCTCGACGCCTCGAAGGGCAATCGCTCCGGTACCTTCGACCTTGCGCTGGCCCTTGCCCGGCTCGCGTCGCTGGGGCATGAAGTCAATCTGGTGAAGTGGGAAAACGCGCCGCCTCCGCTTGAGGCAAACGCGGGCAAGCCGGCCCTGACGGTTCCGCTTTCCGGCGCGAACTACCGCGCGCCCACCACCCCGCGCCCGCCGGTTACCGCGGTTTTGGCGGCAGGCGCGACTCCCGCTGCATTGCGCGCGACGCAGGAAGGCATCCTCGCCTTGCAGCGCCTGCAGGAACAGACCGCACAGCTGCACAAGCAGTTCCTCGAAGGCCAGGAATCCGCCCGTCGCAGCATCCAGTCGCTGCTCGAGCTGCGCAGCGGCGGCACGCTTGCACATGCGGTCGCTGCGCCTGCTCCCGCCCCCATCATTGCCGCCCCTTCCATTCCCGCGGTTGCGCCCGAGCCGGTCGCGCAGGCGCTTGTCGCCGATCGCAGTCGCTACGAGCGCGCGGTGCTCGAAGTCGTGTGCGACAAGACCGGCTATCCCGTGGAGATGCTCTCACTTGGCATGGGCATGGACGCCGATCTGGGCATCGATTCCATCAAGCGGGTCGAGATCATGGCCGCGTTGCGCGCGCGGCTGCCCGAGGCGCCGGAGATCAAGCCCGAACACCTCGGTTCGCTGCAGACGCTCGAACAGGTGGTCGCGTTCCTCGCGAACGGGAAAGCCGCTGACACATCCCACATCAGCGACACCCTGCTTGCCGTCGTGGCGGAGAAAACCGGCTATCCGGTGGAGATGCTGAATCTCGAGATGGGCATGGACTCGGATCTCGGCATCGATTCCATCAAGCGCGTCGAGATCATGGCCGCGCTGCGCGGCAAGCTGCCGGGCTCGCCCGAAATCAAGCCCGAACACCTGGGCTCGCTGCGCACGCTGCAGCAGATCGTCGATTTCCTCGCCGGCCAATCCGCTGCGCCAGCCGCCGTGCCTGCCGCCGCGCCGGCACCTGTCGCAAACCTGCCTGAGCCGCCGACGCCGGTGGCCCCGGGTGACGTGCTGCGGCAATTGATCCGCCCGGTCGCGCTTCCCGGCAACGACAAGCGGGAGGCAATCAGCTTGCCCGCCGGCACGCAGGTATGGCTGGCCGATGACGGCTCCGAACTTGGCACGCGCATCGAAGAACGCCTGCGCGCGCTGCGCCTGATCGTTCATCGCGGCGACCTGCGCGAGGGCTTTTCCGGCAACGGTGCCGCCGCGCTCGCCGCGCTCATTGTCCTCGCGCCTGCCGGCGGCAGCGACGATGCCTTCCTCAAGCACGCGTTCCGCCTCATCCAGCGCGCCGGACCCGCGCTGCGCAAGGCCGGCAAGGCGGGCGCTGCGATTCTCGCCACGGTCTCGCGGCTCGACGGTGCGTTCGGCTTCGGCGACATGAAAGGCAAATGCGACCCGGTCAGCGGCGGCCTCGCCGGCCTCGCGAAAACCGCGCGTCACGAATGGCCTGAAGTCCACTGCAAGGCGCTCGACCTGGATCCGGAATCGATCGTTCCTGGCGTGGCCGCCGAACAGATCGTGGCCGAGATCTTCCGCGCCGGTCCGGTGGAAGTCGGCCTGTCGGGGCGTACCCGCGTGGCGCTCGAAGTCACGGTCTCAGCCATCGAGCGCGTCGGCGTTCATCCGCCGTTGGCCGAGGGCGACGTGGTCGTTGTCTCCGGCGGCGCGCGCGGAGTCACCGGGGACGCAGCGCTGGCGCTTGCCCGCGCTTTCCGCCCCAAGCTGGTACTGCTGGGCCGCAGCGAACTGGGCGAAAGCGAGCCGGCCTGGCTGCAGGACCTGCAAACCGAGGCCGGCATAAAGAAGGCCTTGCTCGACAGGAAGAAAGGCGCCAGCTCGCCGAAGGCGGTCGAAGCGGAGTACCGCGACGTGCTTGCGCGGCGAGAGATTCGCGCGCAGCTTGGCCGTCTCGAGGCCGAAGGCGCTCAGGCCATCTATCATGCGCTCGACGTGCGCGACCGCACGGCGCTCTCGCGCATCCTGGCCGACGTGCGCCGGCGCCACGGCCCGATTCGCGGCCTGGTACACGGCGCAGGCGTGCTCGCCGACCGTCGCATCGAAGACAAGACGCTGGAACAGTTCGACCTGGTCTATGGCACCAAGGTCGTGGGCCTGCGCAATCTGCTCGCCGCGCTCGCGCAGGAAGAACTGAAGGTGATCGCGCTGTTTTCTTCCTACTCCGGCCGCGTCGGCCGCGTCGGCCAGGTGGACTATGCCGCCGCCAACGAAGTGCTGAACAAGATGGCGCAGGTCGAGGCGCGCCGACGGCCGGGCTGCCGCGTGGTCTCGGTCAACTGGGGCCCGTGGAACGGCGGCATGGCGACGCCGGGCGTGCGCAAGCTGTTTGAGGAGGAAGGCATCGGCCTCATCGAGCCAGCGGCGGGCGCGGATTTCCTCGTGCGCGAGCTGCGTTCGGCGGACGCGGGCGCAGTGGAAGTGCTCGCGCTCGCCCCCTTTGGAAAGCCTGCCACGGAATTTTTGCCGGAACCGGTCGTGCAGTTCGAAGACAGCGTGGCCTTCGTGCGCGAGGTGAGCGTCGAGGCGCTGCCCTGCCTCGAGTCCCATGTCTTCAACGGCCGCGCCGTGTTGCCCGCGGCGCTGATGGTCGAGTGGCTTGCGCAAGCCGCGCTGCACGGCAATCCGGGCATGGCGTTTCACGGCCTGGACAACTTCAAGGTGTTGAAGGGCATCGTGCTCGAGGCACGGCAATCCGTCACCGTGAGCCTGCGCACCGCCGCGGCCACGCGGCGTGACAACCTGCATGTGGTGCCGGTGCGCATGACGAGCCGGGCGGGCCAGGAATCGGGCCATGCGATTCTGCACGCGCAAGCCGACGTGCTGCTCACGACGGAGAACCTGCCCGCCGCGCCCGAACCTGCGGTGGTCGACATTCCCGGCGGCGGCTACGCCGATGCCTACGCACTCGGCGTCCTGTTCCACGGCGCGGCGCTGCACGGCATCGAGCGCGTCGAAGGCATCGCGGAGAGGGGCGTCGCTGCCCTCCTCAAGGCGGCCTCCGCCCCCATCAAGTGGATGACCCATCCGCTGCGCGGCACCTGGATCGCCGATCCGCTCGCGCTGGACAGCGCCTTCCAGATGATGATCCTGTGGAGCACGGCGCATCGCGGCGCGCCGTCGCTTCTCAGCGCGCTGGGAAGCTACCGCCAGTTCGTCTCGGTGTTTCCGAAGGGCGGCTGCCGCGCGGTGATCGCGGTCGCGCTCGGCATCAGCGCGATCGCGGTGGCGACGATCCAGTTTTTCGACCGCCAGGGAAATTTGCTCGCCTCCGCCGAAGGCTGCGAATTCGTCATGGACGCCTCGCTGCGCGACGCCTTCCGCTTGAACCGGCTGGGGCTTGAAAAGTAACTCCGGGCCGTCCTCCAGCGGCGGCAACGCCAGGTCCCCCGAGCCCATCGCCATCGTCGGCATGGGCGGTGTCTTTCCGGGCGCGTCTTCGCTGGCCGAGTTCTGGCGCCTGATCGAGGATGGCCGCGACGCCTGCCGCCCGGTGCCGGCGGGCCGCTGGCTGCTGGATCCCGAAGCCATTCAAAACGCCGCGCCCGGCACAGCCGACGCAGTTGTCACGAATCGCGGCTGCTTCATCGACGACCCTTCGCTCGACGGAGCGCTCGATCCGATGGTTCAGCTCCTCCTGCGGGCCGGGCAAGCGGCCTTCGCCGACGCCCGCAGCGGGAACCTGGAACGCCGCGATGTCGGCGTCGTTCTCGGCAACATCGCCCTGCCCACTGCGGCCGCTTCCGCGCTATGCGACGAAGTGCTTGCACCGCTCTACGAGCAAAAAGTTTTTGGCCGCACCCGGGAGAAAGCCTCGCTGGCGACGAACGCGCTGAACCGGTACGTCACCGGCCTTCCCGCGGCTTTGCTCGCGCAATCGCTCGGCTTGGGCGGCGCCTGCTACACACTCGATGCGGCCTGCGCGTCGTCGCTCTACGCCGTGAAGCTCGCATGCGACGAACTGCTCGAGCATCGCGCCAGCGCGATGCTGGCAGGCGGACTGTCGCGTCCCGACTCTCTCTACACGCAGATGGGTTTCTCGCAGTTGCGCGCTCTTTCCCCGAGCGGGCGCTGCTCGCCCTTCGAGCGCAAGGGCGACGGCCTCATCGTGGGCGAAGGCGCCGGCGTCGTGGTGCTGAAGCGCCTCTCGGACGCGCTGCGCGACGGCGACCGGATCCTCGCACTGATTCGCGGCGCAGGCCTGTCCAATGATCTCGAGGGCAAGCTGCTGTCGCCGAGTTCCGAGGGCCAGTTGCGCGCCCTGCGCATGGCCTATGCGCAGGCCGGCTGGACGCCGCAGATGGTGGACCTGATCGAGTGCCATGCCACCGGGACTCCGGTGGGCGATGCGGTCGAGTTCGAAAGCCTGGCGCGGCTCTGGGAGGGCGGTACGTGGAAACCCGCCCAGTGCGTGCTGAGCGCGGTGAAATCGAACATCGGCCACCTCCTGACGGCCGCCGGCAGCGCCGGATTGATCAAGACGCTGCTCGCGATGCAGCATGGCACGCTGCCGCCGGTGGCGAATTTCGAGCAGCCGTCGGCAAAGCTGCGGCTGGAGGGCAGTCCGTTCGCGATCCTGAGAGAGAGCAGGCCGTGGGAGCGCCGCGCCGCCGGTGTGCCGCGCCGTGCTGCAATCAACGGGTTTGGCTTTGGTGGCATCAATGCCCACTTGCTCATCGAGGAATGGCTGGATCAATCAAGTACACATCACACAGTTTCGCTGCAGCCGCCGGAACCTGTAGCCGTCGTCGGCATGGCAGCACGCGTCGGCCGCTGTCCGGACCTGCATGCGTTCGAGGAGCGCGTGCTGCGCGGCGTACCGATCGGCGAACCGGCGGAACGAAAGCATTGGCGAGGCCTGGGCAGCGACGAAATCCGCCGCGTATGGGGCCGCGGATTTCCCGGCTATTTCCTCGACGACCTGTCGATTCCTATCGAGCGCTTTCACATCGCGCCGCGCGAGCTGGCCGAGATGCTGCCGCAGCAGCTGCTGATGCTGGACGTGGCGAAGTCCGCGTTGGAGGACGCACAAAATCTGAAGTTAGACCCGGCGAAGCTGGACCCATCGCGCAGCGGCGTCTTCATCGGCCTCGGCCTCGATTTGCGCGCGACGGATTTCCATTTCCGTTGGGCCATGAAACAGCGTGCCGCCGAGTGGGCGCGCGCAGCCGGCTTGGAGGCCGGCAGCGCCGAAGCGGGTAAGTGGATACAGGATCTTTACGACGGCGCGGGTCCGCCCCTCACCGCCGACCGCACGCTGGGCGCGCTGGGCGGCATCGTCGCCAGCCGCATCGCGCGCGAATTTCACATCGGCGGGCCGAGCCACAGCATCTCCAGCGAAGAAACTTCCGGCCTTCGCGCCCTGCAGGTAGCGGTGCACGCTCTCCAGAAACGCGAACTCGACGTTGCGCTTGCCGGCGCGGTAGACCTGAACGGCGACCTGCGCGCGCTGCTGGCCACCGCCGCCCTGCGTGCTCCTGGCGACGCAACGATTCCCGGCGAGGGCGCGGCCTGCGTGGTGCTCAAGCGCCTTGCCGATGCCGAGCGCGATGGCGACCGGATCTACGCCGTGATTCGTGATGCCGGCGCCGCGGTCTCAACCGGCGTGCAGCCCATCGAGGCAGCGGACGCCGATGTCGGCCACACCGGCGCGGCCTCGGGACTGGTCTCGTTCGTCAAGGCAAGCCTCTGTCTTCACCATGAAGTAATTCCAGGCTCGCGCGACGCTCGCGTGCCGCGGTACTGGGTACGCAACCGCGTCGACGGCCCACGCCGCGCGAGCGTGAGTTCGACTGGCGTGGCGGGCGACCGCCTGCACGTCGTCCTCGAAGGCATCGAGAGCGGACACGCCCGCAGCGCACGCCCGCTGCCTTATCTGGATTCGAAAATAATGGATCGCAAAACATCCGGAATCCCGCGTTCCCCAGGTCGCGTGGCTTTCGTGTTTCCGGGTTCGGGCAACCAGTTCGGCGGCATGGGCCGCGAGCTCGCGCTGCAATGGCCGGAAATTCTGCGCCGGCAGGATCGGGACAACTCACGCCTCGCCAGTCAGATGCACGCCGACGCGTTCTGGAACGGACCGCTGTCGGCGCAGGTGCTCTCCGACCATCGCGCGCTGATTTGCGGCCAGGTCTGCTTCGGCACCATGGTGGCCGATCTCGCGGCGCACTTCGGCATCAAGCCGGACGCCGCGATCGGCTACAGCCTCGGCGAATCCACCGCGCTGCTCGCGCTACGCGCCTGGCGGCAGCGCGACGAAATGCTGGATCGCCTGAGCAAATCATCGCTCTTCGCGCGCGATCTGGCGGGCGGGCCGGACTGGGTCACCGGGGTGGTGGACCGTTCGGCGCAAACGGTGCGCGAGGCCATCGGCAAGCGCAAACACGTCTATCTCCTGATCTCGAACACGCCGGACGAATGCGTCATCGGCGGCGATTGTGGCCCGGTCGGTGACGTGGTCGCCGCGCTCAGCTGCCACTGGTTCCCGCTCCAGGGGGTCAGCACGGTGCATTGCGAGCTCGCGCACCCGGTGCGCCAGGCCTACCGCGAGCTGCACCGGTTCGACACCAGCCCGCCGACCGGCGTCGAGTTCTACAGCTGCGCCTGGGGTCGCGCCTACGTGCCCGGGCGCGAATCGGCCGCGGACGCGATCGAGGCCCAGGCCCTGGACACGATAGATTTCCCGCGCGTGATTCGCGCCGCCTACGACGCCGGCGTGCGCACCTTCATCGAAGTCGGGCCCGGCAATTCCTGCAGCCGGATGATCGACAAGATCCTGGCGGACCGCCCACACCTTGCCAGGTCGCTCGCGGTCGCCGGACCGGAGCCGGTGGCGCATTTCCTGCGCACGCTCGGCGAACTCCATGCCGCAGGCGTGCCGCTGAACCTGGATATGCTTCGCGGCAGCGATGCCCCCGCAGCCGTGGCAGGACCTGCAGGCAAATGCGTTACGGTATCCATCTCCGGCGCGCCATTGATTGCCCCGGCGATTCCAGCTCCCCGGCGTGATGCGGAAGATTTCCACGAAGTCCTGCGCCAATCGATGGTCGATGCGGAGCGCTCGACCGTGGAAGCGCACGAAGCTTATCTGCGATTTTCACAGAACCTCTCTCAGGTGCTGGCACAAGCCGTCGCCACGCAGGCGCACTTGCTTGGGGAAACGGCCACCAGCAGCGTTGCCGTGGCCGAAGCCAATCCCGCGGTGCGCTCGTTCGATCGAGCGGCGTGCCTGGAATTCGCCCGCGGTCTCGTTGGCCGCGTGCTGGGCCCGGAATTCGCCGAGGCCGATTCCTTCCCGACCCGGGTGCGCCTGCCGGACGAGCCGCTGATGCTGGTGGACCGGATCGTGGAGCTCGACGGCGAGCCGCTATCGATGACGCACGGCCGCGTGGTGACCGAGCACGATGTCGCCCCCGGCGCGTGGTACCTCGAGGGCGGGCGCATTCCGACCTGCATCGCGGTGGAAGCGGGGCAGGCGGATCTCTTCCTGTCCGGTTTTCTCGGCATCGATTTTCAGACGCGCGGCCGCTCGATGTATCGCCTGCTCGACGCCAAGGTCTGCTTCCACCGCAGCCTGCCCGGCGCCGGGGAGGTGATCCGCTACGACATTCGCATCGGCGGTTTCTTCCGCCAGAGCGATACCTGGCTGTTCAGGTTCGGCTTCGAGGCGACGGTGGGCGGGGCGCCACTGCTCACGATGACCGATGGCTGCGCCGGCTTTTTCTCCAATGAGGAGCTGGCTGCCGGCAAGGGTATCGTGCGCACCGCGCTAGACCTGAAACCCGCGCGTGGCAAACGACCAGCCGGCTGGGAAGACTTCGCGAGTATCGGTGTCGAGAGCTACTCCGGGGAGCAGCTCGACGCGTTGCGTGCGGGAAATCTGGCAGGATGCTTTGGCGAGGCGTTTGCCGGACTGCCGCTGGCGAATCCGGTCACGCTGCCGGGCGGCAAGATGAAGCTGGTGCATCGCATCGTGCATCTTGATCCGGGCGGCGGGCGCTTCGGCATCGGCATCGTGGTCGGCGAAGCGGACATCCACCCGGACGACTGGTTCCTCACCTGCCACTTCGTGGACGATCGCGTGATGCCCGGCACGCTGATGTACGAATGCTGCCTGCATACGCTGCGGGTGTTCCTGCTGCGTCTGGGCTGGGTGGTCGAGGAAGGCCAGGCGGTGCTGGAGCCGGTGCCGGGCGTGACCAGCCAGTTGAAATGCCGCGGGCAGGTGCGCGACACGACGCAGCGGGTGACGTACGAGGTTTCGATCAAGGAAATCGGCTACCGGCCCGAGCCCTATGTCATCGCCGACGCGCTGATGTACGCCGACGGCAAGCCGATCGTGGAAATCGCCGGCATGAGCCTGCGCTGCGCGGGCGCGACCAGAGACGGCTTGCGCAACCTTTGGATGGGATCACGAGAGAAAAAGGCAGCGATCTTCGACACCGATCGGATTCTCGCCTTCGCGATCGGCAAGCCCTCGGATGCCTTCGGCGAGCCTTACCGCATATTCGACGCCGGCCGCGTCATCGCGCGGCTGCCCGGGCCGCCCTACCAGTTTCTCGACCGCATCACGCAAATCCGCGCCGAACCGTGGAAGATTCTCCCCGGCGGCGAATGCGAAGCGCAATACGATGTGCCCCCGGACGCCTGGTATTTCGCCGACAACCGGCAGAGCGAGATGCCGTTTGCGGTGCTGCTCGAGATCGCACTGCAACCCTGCGGCTGGCTCGCGGCCTACATGGGCTCGGCGCTCACCAGCGAGGTCGATGTGTCGTTCCGCAACCTTGGCGGCAGCGCGACGCAGTTCGCGCGGGTGGACCCCGCCATCGGTACGCTGTCGGTGCGCGTGACGCTGACGCGCGCCTCCAGCTTCGCGGGCATGATCATCCAGTTCTTCGACTACGAGGTCACGGCCGGGAGCAAGCGGATCTACAACGGCGACACCTACTTCGGCTTTTTCCCGAAGGTCGCGCTGCTGAAGCAGGAAGGGCTGAAAGACCCGGCGCGCTACCTGCCGGCCGCGGAGGAACTTGCACGCGGCCGCAGCCTGGATTTTCCGCAGGCCGCGCCATTTCCCGGCGGCCGGCTGCGCATGCTCGACCGCATTACAAGCTGGGTCCCGGACGGCGGACCGAAGGGACTGGGCTACATACGCGCGACACGGCGTGTCGCCCCGGATGAATGGTTTTTCAAGGCGCACTTCCATCAGGACCCGGTGGTGCCAGGGTCGCTCGGCCTGGAATCGTTCCTGCAACTGCTGAGATTCATCGCCGCCGAGCGCTGGGGAAGCGCCGCGGGCACGCAGTTCGAAACGCTCGCCAGCGGCGAGCGCCACGAATGGATCTATCGCGGGCAGGTGATCCCGGCGGATCGCGAAGTCACGGTCGAAGCGCTCGTCACTTCGGTGGACGATGCGCGTCGCCTGATCCGCGCCGACGGCTTTCTCTCCGTGGATGGCCGGGTCATTTACGCGATGAAGGACTTCACGGCGCGCCATGGGCTATAACCGCGTATACCTCACGGCCCTGGGCTACGAGCTGGGCCCGCAGGTCGTGACCTCCGCTGAACTGGAGGAGCGGCTCGCGCCGGTGTATCGGCGCTTGAACATCCACCCGGGCCAGCTCGAGGCGTGGACGGGCATCGCCGAGCGCCGCTGGTGGCAGCCGGATGCGCGCCTGTCCGCCGGCGCCGCCACCGCCGCGCGCAAGGCGATGGCGAAAACCTCCATCCAGGCCGCCGACCTCGGGGTGGTGATTTACGCCGGGGTCTGCCGCGAGAATTTCGAGCCGGCGACTGCCTGCGCCGTGGCGGACGCGCTCGGCGTGAAAGGCGCTGCGTCGGTCTATGACCTGAGCAACGCCTGTCTGGGCGTGCTCAACGGGATGCTGGAAATCGCCAACCGCATCGAGCTCGGGCAGATCCGCGCCGGACTGGTCGTATCGTGCGAAACGGCACGGGAAATAAATGAAATCATGATTGCCCGCTTGCTGACTGGCGTGGAAATGGACATATTCGCGCAAGCGCTTGCGACCTTTACCGGCGGTTCGGGGGCGGTGGCGATGCTGCTCACCGACGGCTCGTTTCCAGGACCAGCGGGCCATCGCCTGCTCGGCGCGGTATCGCAAGTGGCGCCGGAGCATCATCGCTTGTGCCGCTGGGGCCTCGCGCCTGGTGACGGCCTGCAGCAGGAGCAGTTCATGGCCACCGATTCAGTCTCGGTCCTGAAATACGGCGTGCAGCTCGGCCGGCAAACGTGGCAGCTGTTCCTGGAAGAAATGGACTGGACCCCGGCGCAAGTCGACCGCGTCATCTGCCACCAGGTGGGCAGTGGACACCAGGACGCGATCCTGAATTCGCTGCAGGTGCCAAAGGAGAAGGACTACACCACCTATCGGTTCCTCGGCAACATGGGCACCGCCGCGCTGCCCGTGACGGCGGCGATCGCCGAGGAGCGCGGTGTTCTCAGGGCCGGCCAGCGGGTCGGCTTCCTCGGCATCGGCAGCGGCCTGACCTGCCTGATGATGGGGCTGGAGTGGTAACGCCGTGAACTTCCATCACGAGCTTTATCCGTTCACCGGCTCCTACCGGAACGTGAACGGCCACCAACTGCACCTTCTCGACGAAGGCCGGGGCGACACCGTCCTCATGCTGCATGGCAATCCGACCTGGTCGTTCTACTACCGCAACCTCGTGCTCGGCCTGCGCGGCACGCACCGCGTGATTGCGCCCGACTACATCGGCTGCGGGCTGTCCGACAAACCGGATGAGAAGAGCTACGACTACACGCTGCGCCGCCGCGTGGACGATCTCGCCGCGCTGATCGAGCAAGCCGACATCGGCGGCCGCATCACGCTCTTGATGCACGATTGGGGCGGCATGATCGGCATGGCCTACGCCACGCGCTTTCCGCAACGGATCGGCCGGCTGGTGCTGCTGAATACGGCGGCATTTCACCTGCCAAAGACGAAGAAACTGCCCAGATCGCTCTGGCTGTGCCGCAACACGCCGCTGGGCGATTTCTTCATCCGCGACACGGGGCTCTTCACGAGTGTGCTGGCGCGCTGGGCCGTCTGCCGGCCGATGGCGCAGAGCGTGCGCGAAGCCTACCTGCTGCCGTACCGCGCGCCGCAGGACCGCACGAGCCTGTTGCGCTTCGTGCAGGACATTCCGCTGCAGCCGGGCGACCCCAGTTATGCACTGGTGAGCGAAGTGCAGGCGAACCTGCCCGCATTCAGGCAGACGCCAACGCTGATCCTCTGGGGCGACCGGGATTTCGTCTTCGACCACCACTTCCTGCGCGAGTGGCAGAAATTTCTTCCCGCCGCCGAGGTGCACCACTTCCCGAATGCGGGCCATTACGTACTCGAGGACGCCGGCGCGGAAATCCTGCCGCTGATCGGCGATTTTTTCCGGCGCCATCCCCTGCACCATCCCCACCATCCCCATCATCCCTCACGTGCCTAACATCGCAGCGCAGCTCGCGCAAATGGCGAGCCTGCAACCGTCGCGCCCCGCCGTCATCTGCGCGAACGGCCGGGACGCCCAGGGTGCGGTGGCCTACGAGCAGCTCAGCTTCGCCGAACTGGAGCAGGCCAGCAATCGCCTCGCCCTCG